>JAFGPV010000035.1 GCA_016936015.1 Pirellulales bacterium | reverse complement strand
CAACGGGGGGAAGGCTGTTGGTCGCGAGGCGGGGCAGGATCTGGCGTTCGAAGCATTCTTGACGCAAGCGCTGCCAACCGATGATGCGAAAACCTCTCAGGGAAAGTCCCCGGGCGGCGAGTTCGGCGCGGAGGTCGGCTTGGTTGCGGCGGAGGAGGTCATTGACGCGTTTTCTCAACGAATCGACGGCTTTACGCTGGCGGAGGGGCCGCTGGAGTTGCGCGAGGAGTTGTTGGACCTCCTGGACGAGTTCTTCCGATCGGCCCAGATAGAGTGAGCATTGGCGGCCGTCGTGGCGATAGGCCAGCCGATAATAGGGGCCGATCTTTACGCCGTTTTTATAGCGCCAGGAGGCGACGACGGCGCCTTGACGAGAGAAGAGGGATCGATTGGCGAGGATTTTTTGGAGGATGGGAGACATGGGGAGCAAGGGATTGGGGGTTGGGGGGCTGGGGGCAGGGCATATATTTTTGTACAGTATATGAATTTATAGCAGAGAGGGTGGCCCAATTTCAAGAGGGAAAAGGGGAGTAAGTGAGAATAGTGTGAACGTGGGTATATGTTGTGTCGGGAATTGGTGTTATGGAAATAATTTCCTGCTGATCCTCAGCGGCGGTTGGAATGATTTGAGCTTTCCCGGAACAGAGGCAAGGAACGCTCATTTTTTACCGGGGGCACCCTCTTGGATAACGCTCGCCCCTGCTTGTAAGGGATTGATTTTCTTCGATAATGAATTTTTTCATTAAGTCGGTTGTTTAAGAGATTCCAGATTGTGACATCATTGCGTTACGTCCTTCACCAGATCCGCTGAGGGAGATAGAATAAAGTCGATTGATGTGCGAGGAATGATCCATGCCGTCATTCTGGGTAAAAGGCCCTGAGATATACGCCAAAGTGCTGTACGAGGAGTTTCGGGCCGCGAAGGAGCGGCTGAGAAACCGGATGCGGGGATGCCAGACTGTCGTCCAGCGACAGGCATTGGAGGAGGAACTGGAGGCATTGGCGAGGGATTATGAGAAACGGTTGCGGGGCATGGACTACTCGTTGTTTTGAAACAGGGAAGTCGTTCATTTGACAATTTCACAATTTGAGATTTCACAATTTGAGATTTGAGATTTGAGATTTGAGATTTGAGATTTGAGATTTGAGATTTGAGATTTGAAATACAAACCTGTTGTTCTATCTTCGCTTTCCATGCTCCCCTTTGAACTGTCCGACGAACTGACGCCCACGCGGCCGCTGACGGTGGCGGAATTGACCGGGCAGATCAAGGATTTGGTTGAGGCGGGATTTCCGGCGGTGTGGGTGGCGGGCGAGGTGTCGAATTTTGCCCGGCCGCAGTCGGGGCATTGCTATTTGACGCTGAAGGACGAGCAGGCGCAGTTGCGGGCGGTGATCTGGCGGAACGTGGCGGCGCACGTCCGCTTCGAGCTGCACGACGGGCTGGAGGTGATCTGCCGCGGCCGGGTTGAGGTCTATGCGCCGCGGGGGACGTATCAACTGATTATCGAGGCGATCGAGCCGCGGGGGTTGGGTGCATTGGAGTTGGCCTTGCGGCAGTTGCGGGAAAAGCTGGCCCGGGAAGGGCTGTTCGACCCGGCCCGCAAGCGGCCGCTGCCGGAATTCGTCCGGCAGATTGCCGTGGTGACCAGTCCCACGGGGGCGGCGATCCGCGATTTCCTGCAGGTGCTGCGTCGCCGGTGGCGGGGGGCCGACGTGCTGATCCTGCCCGTCCGGGTGCAGGGCGACGGGGCGGCGGAGGAGATCGCCGCGGCTATTGGCGTGACCAATCGACTGGCCCGGCCGATTGACGTTTTGATCGTCACCCGGGGCGGCGGGAGCCTGGAGGACCTGTGGGCGTTCAACGAGGAGGCCGTGGTGCGGGCGATTGCCGCCTCGCGGATCCCGGTCGTCTCGGCGGTGGGGCACGAGATCGACGTGACGCTTTCCGACCTGGCGGCCGACGTCCGGGCGCTGACGCCCAGTGAGGCGGCGGAGTTGGTCGCCCCGGCCGCGGAGGAATTCTTTAATGTTTTGGATCAGATCAAGAAACGGTTGACGGTTGCGTTGAGAACGCAGGCCCAGGCGGCCCGAGTCCGACTGGACGGGGTGGCCCGGCATACGATCTTCCGCCGCCCGTTCCAGCAGGTCTTCGAACGTGCCCGGCTGCTGGACGATTTTAGCGGGCGGCTGCATCGGGTGATGAAAACGCACCTGCAAACCGCCCGGCAGCGCGCTACGGCCATGGCGGCCCGGCTCGAATCGCTCAGCCCCTTGGCGGTCCTCGGCCGGGGCTACAGTCTGACGCAGCGGCTGGCCGACGGCCGGATCGTCCGCTCGGCCGTCGAACTTTCTGTTGGTGAGCAGATCGCCACCCGCTTCGCCGCCGGCCGGGCCGTCAGCCGGGTGGAAGAGATTGCAGAGTAAGAAGGTTTGCGACTTGTCTCCCAGTGTGGGGCATGGTATCTTGTTAATATGAAATTCGAGGTTGTTTTCATCCCAACCGCAGTGGAGGACTTGGACTATTACGAAGTCCGGGAACAAAAGATCATCCTTGACGGTATTGATAAATTCCTTACTTCCGATGCAAATATTGAGACCAAGAGGCGGAAGCAACTTCGACCAAATCCCCTTGCCCCTTGGGCGTTGAGGATCGGAGACTATCGAGTTTTTTATGAGGTCGAGACGGAGGGTGTGGTCCGTGTCCTAGCAGTCGGTCACAAAGTTCATAATGAACTGTTCATTCGAGGAAAGAAGGCTGAATTATGAAGACGATAGACTTAAGCAAGGAACAGCATTCACTCCATGAAGTGCTCTCGCTCGCAAAATCGGAAGCGGTTTTCATTCACGCTGCTTCCGGCGAGGATTTTCTTCTCGAACAAGCCGACGATTTTGACCGAGAAGTCGCAACATTGGGTGCAAGTGAGAAGTTCATGTCTTTTTTGGATACGCGGTCAAAGGAAAAAGGGCATATTCCCCTCAGCAAAATCCGTGAGAAACGCAATTTATAAATTTTCCTGTAATTTTGATCAATGCCCTCTGTTTGTGAAATACTCTTCGACGAATAATTCAGTGTAAAATAATATGTCTACAGATATGTCTTGGTACAAGCAACGTATTCTCGATTTGATTGGACCTTATCGGACAAAAGATCCGTATGTCCATTGGAATGCAGCCTTATTTGAAACTATTGCAATAAATAATATTCCTGTTAATATATTACCACCGATCCAAAATGTTGGATGTGGTATGGGCATATTGGAACGGACATTCCGAACGGCACAACTTTGGTGTGACGATAAGACTTTGGGTGTCGTGCGAGAGGCTCATCTTCTGAGCATCATGTATCTTTGCCTGGCTTATCCTCGAGATACTTGTATTATACGTCTTGCTGAAGTTTTACCTGAAAAATCCCCAGAAGCTAGTCTCTGTTTAGCACTAGCAGATAAGGACAGCGACTATCGACATTTACGAAATGCGATCGCACATGGAACATTATTGATTTCCTGGAAACCATCGCTCTGTGGGATCTTCGACGATCGAAAATGGCATAAAAAGATCCTGTATGAGGAAATATTACTTTTATGCTTTGTAGTTCTAGATATATTGATGTCAGTTTGGTCTTTTACAGATAGAAATAGGCTTTGACTTGAAAACATGCAATTCTTTTCTGCTGCGGCAAAATGAGCACAAATAATCCTGCGAAGCCGCAAGCGGCTTGCTGTTCATTTTGCAATTTGAAACTTGCAATCAGGATTACGCCCGGGAGAGATAATTCCCGGTGCGGGTATCGACCTTGACGGTTTCGCCCTGTTCGAGGTACTCGGGCACCTGAACGATTAAACCGGTTTCCAACGTGGCGGGTTTGGTCCGGGCGGTGGCCGAGGCGCCCTTGATGCCCGGGTCGCACTGCGTGACCTTTAAGACGACCGTCAGCGGCAACTGGATGCCGACGCACTGGTCGTTGTAGATCAGGGCCTGCACGCCTTCCAGTTCCTCGGTGAGGAACTTTAATTCCTCTTCCAGGTCGGCCTTGGGCAGGGAGTACTGGTTGAAATCCTCCTGATCGAGGAAATACACGTCGCCCGGGTCGGCGTACATGAACTTGACGGGGCGGCGGGTGAAGTCGGCCTCGTTCAGCGAGTCGGTCCCTTTCAGGGTGATGTCCACCTTTTGCTTGCTGATGAGGTTCCGGGCGCGATACTTGTAGAGCGTGGAGGCGCCGCGGGCCGAGGGGCTTTGGACGTTGATCGTTTCGATCATGCACGGGGCGCCGTTGTAATTGACAATGTGTCCGCGTTTGAGGTCTTTGGCGAGCATGGAGGGCAGTAAATAGGTAATAGGTAAGAGGTGATAGGGAATAGGGAATAGGGAATAGGGAATAGAAATCGGTGATTGTACTGTCTTTCAGCACTCAGCTTCACCCCAGCACGGTTCCGGACTGGGGATCGACGGCCAGGCCGCCGGTGAGTTCCGCCAGGGCTTCGAGCACGATCAGCAGTGCGCTGGGATCGAGCATTTCTTCTTCGTCCGGCTCTTCCGGCTCCTTGGCGATCCGCTCGAAGTGCAGGACGTCGAAGCGGCCGTCGTAGCGGAGGATCTTTTCATAGGGGACGGGCATCGGGGCGTCGGCCGCCGATTTCTTGAGATCCTTAACCAGTTCCGGCGCCATCTCCAACACCTCGTCGCCCTCGGTGTAGCAGAGGTCCAGGGCCGCGTAGTCGTCGGGCGAGACCACCGTCAGCGATTCGACCGCCCCGTGCTTGTCGCTGCGGGGATTGACGATCTCGTAGCGGGGATTCAAATCGCCGAGGGCCTTCACGACCGCCTTGAGCTTCGGCCGTTTTGCGGTGGGAAAGAGCACGAAGTAGGTTTCACGCCAACGGTAGTTTTTATCTTCAAAGGTCGACATCGCACCACCTCCGGTTTAGAAGGATGAGGGATGGAGGATGAGGGATGAATTGCATTGCCGTCAGGATTCATCCCTCATCCTTCATCCCTCCGCCCGATCGCTATTTTCCTTCCTGCCAGGTTTCGAGGGACTCCAGCGCGGCGTTGCGTTCCTCCTGGTTGCCCCAGACCGACTCGCCGTTGTCCAGCCGCACCTCGTACTGCCCCTCGCGGGTGCAGTCCGCGGAACCGCAGAAGTGCGGCAGGTCGGAAATCCATGCGATCCGCCAGGCAGGAACGTGCTTGTCGTCGATCTTGATCAATGCACTCATGGAGGTTGGATATTATAAAGTGTTTCTCCCGGCCTGCGAACCGCCGGTCTTGGATCGCGGGCCGATTTTCTTTCACATTCTTCCCTGGCCTAATTCCCTCGACCGGCGGGTGGCGGCATGGACGGCGGCGCGGAGTGCGGCGCGGAGGTTGCCGGCCTCCAGGGCCTGAAGGCCGGCGACGGTCGTGCCGCCGGGGCTGGCCACGCGGTCGCGGAGCGCGACGGGGCTTTCGCCGGTGACGTGGACCATCTCGGCCGCGCCGCGGACGGTTTGCACCGCCAGGGCGGCGGCTACCGCGGGCGGCAGGCCGGCGCCGACGCCGCCTTCGCTCAGGGCCTCGATCACCTCGTAGACGAAGGCCGGTCCGGAGCCGGAAAGCCCCGTCACCGCGTCCAAGAGCGGCTCTTCCACCCGGACCACGACGCCGACCGTTCCGAGGAGTTCTTCAAACGTCGCGGCGTCGGCCGGAGTGGCCGAAGCACCCAAGGCGTATCCACAAGCACCTTGGGCAACCCGGCAGGGGAGGTTGGGCATTGTGCGAACCAGCCGGGCCTCGGGGCCGAGCCACTGTTGGAGCTGGGCCAAGATCACGCCTGCCGCTAGGGAGACGATTAAAGTCTCTTGCGGAACGTGCCCGCGGAGCGCGGTGCAGACGTCGGCCATCTGCGGCGGCTTGACGGCCAGGATCAAGACGTCGGCTTGGACCGCCGCCACTGCATTGTCGGCGACGGCGGTTCCGCCCGTGGCCTGGGTGAAATGTTCCCGTGCGTTCTCGTCTGGGTCGGCGGCAACGAGCGTTTTCGGATCGACTCGGCCGGAGCGCACCAATCCCTCGGCCAAGGCCGTGGCCATCTTTCCCGCGCCGATCAGTGCAATGCGATGGGGCAACATAAAAAACCAATAAAAAACCGGGCCCATTTATGGTAAAAGGACCCGGGGGGAATGGCAATGGGGTGATGAAAGGCAATCAGCTTAACTTGCTAAACCGCAAGCGGTTTGCAGCGAGATGCCCGTTATTTCCAGTGCGTTTCAAAGTGATATTGGCCCGCTTCCACTTCGACGTCAACCGAAAGCTGCGATTTCCCTTTCCCGATTACTTTGACACGGGGAGCCTCGGAAAGAGGTCTGCCGGATTCCGAGACAAGCTTTTCTCGCTCGATCTCCCTGTTGACGTTCACGGGTATTGAGACCTTGGCTGTGGTGTTGGCCGGGATGGTCACGTCCAGGACGAGTTTGCTCCCCTCCCGTTTCCAGGCCGAGGCAATCTCGCCGTGCAGCGAGCGGTACGAGGCTTTGACCCAGTCGATCCCTTCGCCCAGCTCGGGCCGGATGAGGATTTTCTGAAAACCCGGCTCCTGGGTGTCGATGCCGGCCATCGTTTGGAAGAGCCATTGGCCGACGGCGCCGAAGGCGTAATGGGCGAAGGAGTTCATGCCGGGATCCTGGAATCCCTTTTCCGGCGTCCAGCCGTCCCAGCGCTCCCAGATGCTGGTGGCCCCGTGCTTGACGGTGAAGCCCCAGGAGGGGAATTTTTCACTGAGGGCCAGGGCGTAGGCGGTCGGCGTCCGGCCGAAGCGGCTGAGCGTGGGCATCAGCAGACTGGTGCCGACAAAGCCGGTCGAAAGCCGGCCGTCCCGGGCCTTGATGTCTTCCAGCAGATAGCGCACGGCCGTCTCGCGTTTTTCGGGCGGCAGCAGTTCGAATGCCAGGGCCAGCACGTAGCAGGTCTGCGTGTTGCCCTTGATCCGGCCGTCGGCGGCGACGTAGGCCTTGTTGAAGGCGGATTTGATCTCGTCGAACAGCTCCATGTATTTCTTCGCGTCGTCCTCCTTGCCGAGGATCTTGGCCGCCCGGGCGGTCAGCCGGGCGCTTTCGGCGAAGTAGGCGGTGGCCAGCACGTCGCGGGGCGTGTCGGCCTTGATGTTCAGCCAATCGCCGTAGCCCTCGTTTGGCCGGAGCAGATGATCGCTGTGTTTCCGGCAGAATTCGACCCAGCGGGTCATGGCCGGGTAGCATTTTTCCAGCAGCCGCCGGTCGTTATAGACCCAGTAGAGGGTGCAGGGGCAGATGACGCCGGCGTCGCCCCAGGCGGCGGAGCCGGGGGCCTTGTCCACCACGCGGGGCGCAAAGTTCGGGAAATCGCCCTCGGCCCCTTGGGCGTCGTCCACGTCGACCATCCATTTGGTAAAGAAGGCGGCGACGTCGGCGCAATAGGTCCCGGTGCGGATGAAGACCTCCGCGTCGCCCATCCAGCCGAGCCGCTCGTCGCGCTGCGGGCAGTCGGTGGGGACCGAGAGATAGTTCCCCCGCTGCGTCCAGACGATGTTGCTGAACAGCTTGTTGAGCATCGGATTGGAGCATTCAAATTCGCCGACCAGCGGGATGGCCGAGTTGAGCGCTACGCCGGTGATTGCGTCCAGCCCGGGCCGGCCGGGATAACCGGAGACCTCGACGTACTGAAAGCCGTGGAACGTGAAGCGGGGCTGGTAGATTTCGTCACCGTCGCCTCGGAGGACGTACGTGTCGGTCGCGCGGGCGCCGCGGAGATTGGCGGTGTAGATTGTGCCGTCGGGATTGAGACGCTCGGCGAAGCGGAGGACAATCCGCGTGCCGCGGGGACCTTTCACCTTCAGCCGAACCACGCCGGTAAAGTTTCGCCCCAGGTCGAAGACGTACTTGCCCGGCTGCGGCTCGGTGATTTTCGCCGGCTTGAGGATCCCCGTTTCCTGAACGGTCACGCCGGGAAAGGCTTGCAAGCGAGCGGCGACTTTGTCGGTCATTTGCACGGGGCGCCATTTTGCATCGTCCAGGCCGGGCCGATCCCAGCCGGGAATTTCCTGCGTCGCGTCGTAGGTCTCGCCGGCGAGGAACTCGCCTTCAAGAACCGGTCCACGCGTTGTTTTCCAGGAACCGTCGGTGGCCACGGTCATCCGGCTGCCGTCGGCCAGTTCGATCTCCAACTGGGCCAACAGCCGGGGGTAAGGACCGTAAAGCTTGCCCCCGTCCCACCACGCAATCGGGCCGGCGTACCAGCCGGGACCGAGGATGCCGGCCAGGGCGTTGGGGCCTTGCTTCAGCAGATCGGTCACGTCGTAGGCGTTGTAATACACGCGCTTGTGATAGTCGGTCCAATCGGGCGTGAAGTAATCGTTGCCCACCGGTTTGCCGTTGACGTGCATCCGATAGACGCCCAGCGCGCTGGCGTAGAGGGTCGCCCGGCGGAGGGGCTGATCGACGGTGAACTCTTTCCGCAGCAGCGGGCAGCCCATCGGCGCAGGTTTTTCCTTCGGCTTCTTGCCGGCGGAATCCGGAGCTTTTTTCTCCGGCGGAGCGGCGGCCTCTTTTTCCACGGGTTCCAAACCGATCCACTTCGCCTGGAACTCCCCCGGCTCCAGCAGGCCCATTGTCCAGAGGGCCGGCTTGCTCCACGTCGAGGCTTGACCTTCGTGGTCCCAGAGGCGGACTTTCCAATGGCAGCGCATCCGCGACTTGAGCGGTTCGCCGGCATAGTCGATCTGGGCGGTCCGGTTGCTCTCGATCTTGCCGCTGTCCCAGAGGTCGCCCTGGTCGGCGGCCAGTTTTTCGGGCGTGGAGGCGACGAGGATCTGATAGGCGGTCTGTTTCGCTCCCCGCCGGGCGTCGTGCATCTCCCAGCTCAGCCGCGGCTGGAGGACGTCGATCCCCAGCGGATCGACCTTGTATTCGCACCGCAAGTACTCCGTCGTTGCGGGAGACTCGGCCAACGCCGAGGAGAAAAGGCTTGAGAAAGCAAGCAACAGAGAAAACAGGAAACGCATAATCAGCTCTCCGATTGCAGGAGGAACATCTTAGGGACTGAGGCGGGGATTGCCGGCGCCAACAACTTGGAGTATCGAGTATATATTTTGGGTGTTCTCTCCGCCACATGGGCGGAAAAGGCGGGATGTTTTCAGCCGTTTATAAAGAGCGATCGGGGGTTGTGCCCGCCGGGATTGCGGCGACCGTCGATACTTCCTCGGGCGGGGAAGCATTCTGCCGTTGGCCTTCGAGGTAGTTGCCGTAACCGACGATCGCCAAGGAAGCGATCAACAGCAGCAATCCGGCGGCCAACAGCTTGCGGGTCCGTGGACTGACGCCTCGCCACTCGTGGAGCATGACCGCCCAGAGGGTGCTGAAGATGATCATGCTGGCCATCATCATGCTGGCATTGGAGTTTTTTAGCGACCCGGTCATGGTGTCGCCGATGGGGACGAAGACCATTTGCAGGTACCACAAGACGCCCGCCAGGGCCGAGAGGATATAGTTGCCCAGCAGGGGCGTTTTGGCTTTGCAGTAGTCGCCGCCGGTGCGGTTCTTGAGGTTCAAGATCAGGCAATAGAGGAAATTGATCGTGAAGCCGCCGGCCAGGATCACGACCATCTTCGGCAGGCCGATCCAGAGGTTGTCGGCGAGCAGATTTTGGGTCTTGGCAATCTCTTCGATTTTGATCCCGGCGCTGATGCCGAGAAACATGCCCGCGCTCATCACGCCGGAAAGGATGGCGATCGGCAGGCCCTTGGCGAAGCTGAAATCGGCCACGGCGGCCTTTTTTTGTTCGTCGGAAAGCTCACGCTCTTTGGAGACGCCCGCCGCGCCCATGACCACGATGCCCAGGACGGCTACGCCCACGCCGATGAGCATGGCGGCCCCGGACCCGGTGGACCAGAGGGTTCCGATTTCATTCTTGAAGATCGGCGGGGCCAGGGTGCCGACCGCGGCCAGCAGTCCGGCGCCGATGGCCAGGCCGAGTCCCACGCCGAGATAGCGGATCATCAGTCCCCAGGTCAACCCGCCGACGCCCCACATCGCGCCGAAAAGGTAACACCAGAGGAGAACGCTGCCGTCGGCGGCCTTCAACACGGCCGGAAAGTTGGGCGTCAGCAGAAACGCCAGCGCCAGGGGGCAGACGATCAAGGCCGCCCAGGCGTAGATCATCCAGTAGCTTTCCCAGGCCCAACCCTTGACGCCCTTAAAGGGCAGGTAAAACACCGAGCCGACCAATCCGCCCAAGACGTACAACAACAGGCCGAAAAATGGGGTGTCCATAAAACAACTTGAAGTTTGACCGTTGAGAAAGGTGAGTTCGTTTATTGAAAATCGGAGGAAGAGAATAGCCTCTAATAGCCGGCGGCTAACAGCCGCCAAGGGAAATTCATGCATCTCTCGGCGGCTGTTAGCCGCCGGCTATTAAACCCGACATTAGTTCTTTCATCCACAACCGATGCGTCAGCGGCGCTTTACCAACACGTCGCTTTCGTATTGCTTCACTTCGTCCATCCACCCCATGCCGACCGGGACGTCCATCGTCCGGCAATAATGATCCCAGACGGCGCCCAGCGGCAGGGTCTTGATCTCTTCGAGCATGGCCAGCCGGGCGGTGTAATCGCCGGCGTCCTCCGCCGCGCGGAGCCGGGGTGTCGGCTCGAGCAGGGCGGCCAACAGGGCCTTCAACATCGCCCGAACGCCGATGGTCCAGGCCGCCAACCGGTTGATGCTGGCGTCGAAAAAGTCCAGGCCGACGTGCACGCGGTCCAGGTAGTCGCCGCGGACCAGCTCCTCGGCGATCGCTTTCAGGTCGTCGCTCAGGATGACCACGTGGTCGCTGTCCCAGCGGACGCCCCGGCTGACGTGCAGCAGCAACTCGTCGACGAAGCCGAGGCAGGCGGAGATCTTGTCGGTCAGCGTCTCGGTGGGGTGGAAGTGGCCGGCGTCGAGCGTCAGCAGCATCTTGTTCTTGACGGCGTAGCCCAGGTAAAACTCGTGCGAGCCGGGCACGTACGTCTCCGATCCGATGCCGAAGAGCTTGCACTCGACGGAATCGCGGTTCAGCTTGCGGTCGACGGGGGCCGCCATGATCTCGTCGAGCGATTGGATCAGCCGCTGGCGGGGGCCTTTTCGATCGACGGTCAGGTCTTTCATCCCGTCGGGGATCCAGATGTTGTGGATGCAGGGATTGTTCAGCCGCCGGCCGATGTCCGCGCCGATCTTGCGGCAGGCGATGCCGTGGTCGATCCAGAACTTACGGATCCCTTCGTCGCGGTGGCAGAGCGTGAAACCGTCGGCCGCCTTGGCGTGGGAGAAAAAGGTGGAATTGAAATCCAGGCCGATCCCCAACTCCGCCGCCCAGTCGATCCAGCGGGAAAAATGTTTGGTCTCGATCTGATCGCGTTCGACCCGCTTCGGCCCCGGCTCCAGGTAAATGGCGTGGATGCTGAAGCGATGTCGGCCGGGGATCAGGCTCAGGGCCTTGACGGCGTCGGACCGCAACTCGTCGGCGGTCCGCGCCCGGCCGGGATAATTGCCCGTGGCCAGGATCCCCCCGCTCAGTCCCGCCTCGGGATTCTCGAAGCCGCCCACGTCGTCGCCCTGCCAGCATTGGATCGAAATTGGAACTTGGCGCAAAGATGCAAGTGCCGCTTCGGTATCAACGCCCCAGGCGGCATACTGCTCTTTGGCCAACGCGTACGTCTTTTCAATGGTTGTATTGTTCATCATGGGACACAGTGTAACTATTTTTTCCCAAGATGAACACCACCGGGATCATCTTTAGCATAGCGAAGAATCTGCGATGACCGATTCTTTTCCCCGTTCAGAATGACAATTGAACTGCACGATTATCCAGATTGCCCAATTTAACATATTCAGGGTATATTAATGGCCCCTTAACACAGAACCAATCAAAAATCGCTCTGGACATTCCGGGGGTGTTTTGCGAAACTCCCGCCCCTTCGGCGCAGGCATTTCAGTTTTAGGGAATGTGCCGAGGGAACCGGAAGTCGATAACGCTGCTCTTCGGTCTTCTCGTGGATATTCGGTTTGGCGTCCTTGTTTATCGCGGAGAATCCGCCATGACTACACGCTGGTTTTTTCGGATCACGTCGGGATTGGCCTGGACCTTTTCATCCTTTGGGCGCCCTTGCGCTTTGCTCCGGCTGCCGCAGGTCTTGGTTGTGGCGCTGATTCTGGCGGCCGTCGGATTTTCAGGGGGTTGTTCGTCCTGGTCGTCGTCCGCGCCGCCGAAGAAACAATCGCCGCTTCCCTACAATCCCTGGATCAAACCGGCGAAAAAGGAAAACAAGACGAATTGGTTGTCGTCGCTGTTTGCGACGAAAAAGGAGAAACCCCGGAATCCCAGCGATTGGATCGGTCAGGAACGTCCCGGTCCCTGAAAGACCCGAGCGAAGACCGACTCCGTTGTTTTCGATTGATCGAGGGCGGCGCTTCGCCCGTTCCCTCGACGGCAGGAGCCTCTTCCCCATTGAGAAAACGTATGCTATGAGCAATTCCGTTGCGTCGTCAATCTGTCGTTGCTTACCGCGTCGCCGGGCGATGAGGGCGGCGATGGCCCTGGTTCTGGTCGTCGCCGGATTATTGACGGGCTGTTCGTCTTGGCCGTCCTCCGGGTCGCCGGGAAAAAGAGGCGGCTTGTTTTTCTGGAAAGACGGTGACGCCGCGCTGCGGGCGAAGGTCGAGGCCGACAAATTTCCCTCTGCCGCGGAAGCGGGATTGAAAACCGCCCACGGCGGATGAAACGCCGCCGTCCTTTCCGCCCTTTCTCCTCTCTTTCCGTTCCGACTTCGAGGGCTTAATAGCCTCTTCGGACATTCAAGTTATACGCGCGGCCCATCATTTGGAGGCCCTGGACCGTCTGAGCGCCGAGTTGCGATACTCCCAGCACTTGGTACATGGGATTAGTGAATTGATACAAGACGCCGGTTGCCGCCAGCAGGCCGTCTTCGGCGATATAGAGCCGGTCGCCGGGCATGAGCTGATAGTTTGTCGTTGTCCGTGCGCCCCGGGTAATGGCCAGATAATCGACGGGGAGGATCTGCTCACAGCCTTGTCCGCCGGGGACCGGCCGGGCAATCCACATCCGCGTACTCGAAACCCGCGACAATCCCCCGATCTTCCCCACGGCGTCCAGGACGGTGTCGTTGCCGGAAACCGGGATGCGGATCACCTCGTCGCCTTGAGCCCCGTTGTTGCGAATCACATAAAAGACCTTGCTATTGAATCCGATGACGTTGACTGTGATATCGGGATCGTCAAAATCCCGGTCCAATGCGTGCTCGATGGTTACTTCCGCCTCGGCCGGCGTTTTGCCAGCTACCGGAACGGCTCCGTATCTTCGAAGATTGATGGTTCCGTCGCTGTGGACCAGATACGTGCCGTTGATCTCTTGGGTGCCGGCCGTGCGAGCGAGTTGGATGCTTACCGCCGGCTCGCGGAGGACGGATCTCAGATGGGTGACGATCGCCTGCTTTGCCTCATCGAGCGTCAAACCGGCCACTCGCGCCTGGCCGTATACCGGTCCGAAATCCACTTCGCCCTCGCTTTGCACGATGAAGTAGTTATCAATCGGCTCTTTCGGCAGTGTTCCACTCGCCCGGATGGAAAGCACGTCGTAGATTTGGATCCGATATGGCGGTCGCGGCACCATTTTGCGAATCCCAATTTCAAGAATGTCGGGCGGCTCGATCCGATAAGACGGGAGGGAAACCATCTCCCGTTCGTGCGGCGGCATCATTCCATCTGGAAGAGGGGGCGCAAGGGTCTTCGCGTAATAGTCAAATGTCTGGCATCCACTCGCAACGAGCAATAGACCAACCGCCAACCATGATATCCTCGATCTTCGCGAAATTCTTGAATATGAGGAGATCATTTGTTAAGCTGGCTAATATAATAAAAATAGACAGACACCGTCTTCCTCTTAATTGGATTAGTCGAGATAATCGGCAAAGTTTGCCAAATACTTTGCCTTGTTTACCAGAATAATTGGGGCGGTGCTTTTTTGTAGGAGGCGGCTCCTGCCGCCGATCGGGCGTGAAAAAGCACTCGCCGGCGGCAGGAGCCAAATTGTTTTCAGCTTGGATTGGTTGTTCCCACGCTGTTTTCCGGATACATTCGTATTTCAATGAGCACACCACGACGTGCGTTGATTACCGGAATTACGGGCCAGGACGGCGCTTATCTCGCGGAATTCCTGCTGGAGAAACAATACGAAGTGCACGGAATGGTCCGTCGCGCCAGTACGGAGAACTTCGAGCGGATCGCCCATCTTCACGACCGGCTTACCTTGCATCAGGCCGATTTGCTGGACCAACTCTCAATCATCAATCTCGTGCAGGACGTCCAACCTCGGGAGGTCTACAATTTTGCGGCGCAGAGTTTCGTGCCGACCAGTTTCGTGCAACCCCTTTTAACCGGCGAGTTCACCGCCCTGGGCGTCGCCCGGGTCTTGGAGGCGATCCGTCTGGTCGATCCGGCGATCCGTTTTTTTCAGGCCTCCAGCAGCGAGATGTTCGGCCAGGCCCGGCAGACGCCGCAAACCGAGGAGACTCCCTTCCGGCCGCGGAGCCCCTACGGCGCGGCCAAGGCCTACGGGCATTGGATCACCGTCAATTACCGCGAAAGCTACGGGATGTTCGCCTGTTCGGGGATCATGTTCAATCACGAGTCGCCGTTACGGGGCAAGGAGTTTGTCAGCCGGAAGATTACCGACGCGGCGGCCCGGATCAAACTCGGCCTGCAAGACGAACTCGTCTTGGGTAATCTCGACGCACGGCGCGACTGGGGATTCGCCGGCGATTTCGTTCGGGCGGCCTGGCTCATGCTCCAGCAGGAACGGCCCGACGACTACGTAATTGCCAGCGGAAAAACGCATTCCGTCCGCGAGTTGGCGGAGTTGGCCTTCGGCTACGCGGAGTTGGACTGGCGGGAGTACGTCCGCAGCGATCCGAAGTTCCTGCGCCCCGCGGAGATCAACAACCTCTGCGGCGACGCCTCGAAAGCGCGGCGTCTGTTGAGCTGGGAACCGACCGTCAGTTTCCCCGACTTGATCCGCCAGATGGTCGAAGCGGATTTGAAACGCGTGCGGCAGGAGAGGGAAGGGATAAAGGGATAAGGGATGAAGGATGGGGGATGAGTGGTTGCCGTCTTGTCTTTTTCAACAGCCGCTTGCGAATTAGTAGGTAGGAGATTGTAGAATGTGTGGAATCGTCGGATATATCGGGCCGCGGGACGCGGTGGAGTTTTTAGTGGGCGGTTTGCGGCGGCTGGAGTACCGCGGGTACGACAGCGCCGGAGTGGCCGCGATCGATGCCGCCGGACAATTGGGAGTGGTGAAGACCGCCGGCCGAATCGAGCGGCTGGAATCCCGCTTGGCCGAGACTCCCTTAAGCGGCCGGATCGGCATCGGGCACACCCGTTGGGCGACGCACGGGGCGCCGACCGACAGCAACGCGCATCCCCACCTGGGCGACGGCGGGGCGATCGCGGTCGTGCACAACGGGGTGATTGAAAATTATGTGGGAATCAAGCAACGGCTGCAAAACGAGGGGTACGTCTTTCGCTCCGCCACGGATACCGAGGTCATCGCCCACCTGATCGACAGCTCTTTGAAGCGGCAGAAGCTGGACGGGGACCTGGCCGCCGAGCACTATCAACCGCTGGTGGCCGCCGTCCAGGAGGCGCTGGCCCAATTGCAGGGGACCTACGGCTTGGCGGTCCTCTTCCGCGACTGGCCGGAAGTGATGATCGGCGCGAAGTTGGGCAGCCCCCTGATCGTCGGCGTCGGCGACGGGGAGCACATCCTCGCCAGCGACGGCTCGCCGATCGCCGGATTCACCGACAAGATCGTCTATCTCGCCGATCACGAGCTGGCGGTGGTTACCGCCGACACGCTGCGGGTCATTCACCGCGACCAGGGCCACGTCGCCCACAGCGTGCAGCTTTTGGAGATCGAGGCCGGCGACCTGATGCTCGGCGGCTACCCGCACTACATGCTCAAGGAGATCTTCGAGCAGCCGGAGTCGGTGCAGAACGCGATCCGCGGCCGGCTGGATCGCGACGCCGCCACGGCCAAGTTCGGCGGCTTGAACCTCTCGCCCCAGCAGCTCCGTTCCGTGAGCCGCATCCTCCTGACCGCCTGCGGCACAAGTTGGCACGCGGCGCTGGTCGGCGAGTACCAGATCGAAGCCCTGGCCCGGATTCCCGTCGAAGTGGAATACGCCAGCGAGCTCCGCTACCGCAATCCGCCGCTGGACGACCGCACGCTGGTCTTCGCGATCACGCAAAGCGGCGAGACGCTCGATACGCTGGCCGCCTTGCGGGAGATGAAGCGCAAAGGTTGTCCCACGCTGGGGATCTGCAACGTGGTCGGCAGTTCCATCGCCCAGGAGACCGACGGCGGCGTGTATCTGCGTTCGGGACCGGAGATCGGCGTGGCCTCGACCAAGGCCTTCACCGCGCAGTGCACGGTCCTGGCGATGCTGGCCCTCTACCTCGGCCGGCTGCGGCACTTAAGCTTTTCGATGGGCCTGCGGATCATCGAAAAATTGGAGCAGCTTCCCGAGAATGTCCGCGCCGCGCTGGAGTGCAACGAGGCCGTCCGGAAGATCGCCCAAAAATACGCCGAGTGCAACAACTTCCTCTATCTCGGCCGGCAGTTCAATTTCCCCACCGCCCTGGAGGGCGCCCTGAAACTCAAGGAAATCAGCTACATCCACGCCGAGGGGTATCCGGCCGCCGAGATGAAGCACGGGCCGATCGCCCTGGTCGATAAGAAGACCCCCAGCGTCTTCCTCATGCCGCACTGCGAAGTGTACGACAAAGTCCTGGCCAACGTCCAGGAGATCAAGGCCCGGGGCGGCCCGGTCATCGCCGTGGTCTGCGAGGGCGATACGGAGGCCGCCCGCCTGGCCGACGACGTGATCGAGGTTCCCGCCGTCGAAGATTTCTTGCAGCCGATCATCACCGCGGTGCCCCTGCAACTGCTGGCCTATCACATCGCCGTTGAGCGCGGCTGCGACGTCGATAAACCCCGGAATCTGGCCAAGAGCGTGACGGTGGAATAAAGGATTGAGGGGGCAAGATTTGAGCGACAGCGAGCCGGGCCGTCCTCGATCACGGCGGAACGGGAACGTCGAAGCGGCTTCATGCCGCTTCTCGATTCTTGAACGATCCGGTCTGAAGAAAACGGAATGACGCCGCTTCGACGCGGTTTGTGAATCCTACGGCACTGCGTTGCCGATCGTCCCCTGAATGAAATTGGTTTGATCGTCGGTGTTGGCGTCGTTGTAAGGTGAGGTAAGAGTACCGCTTTGAATGCCGGTATTGAAGGCGTTGCCGCTGCCGTATTCTCCGTCCAGACCGGCGCAGAGGAGTTGGAAGGATTTGGGATTCACAAATCCCTGGCTCTTGACGTCCCAATAGGGTTTGGCGGCAAATCCGGGGATGGTTTTCAATATATTGGTTCCCGGCAAGCAGTACTCCGTTGCCCGTTGCGATTCAGCGCGAAAGTACAGGTAGGGTGTGTTTGAGGAGGTTGTGACCGGCGGACGGTAGGTCCGGAAGATGGTGAGAGACCTTCTCGGATCATGATGGTCGTTCGGATCCGGGCAAGGATCCCCGAGCCGGCTGTTCTGCAAATCCTGAAAAAAGGGACCGATCCGGCTCGTGGAAGGATCGGAAAGCGGTTGGAGGGGGTTCTTGCTGAATCCGATCAGCGGGCTTAACGGATTTAAATTGCTTCTTGTGGTGGAGTCATTGAGCCGATTGGCATTGTATAAATCTTCCGGCATGCCGCCCAGCCAAAAGATCATCGCGGTTTGGGGAGTATAGTAGGTAAAGTCGAGGATGATATTGTAATTACTTTGAAGCCGTTGAATCTCGCTGATTAAATTAGCCTTTGGAAAGGCGCTCCGGAAATAACGTTCGAAATCGTCGGGGATGTTGTTGTTGTTGGCGTCGTTTGCAGCAGCCGTGTTCGTGCCGTCGGGCGGATAGGCGTCGCCAAGTTTGGTCTTGGCGTTTTTCAGGGCCATGTCCAACTGCGACAGATCCGTGGTGATGGTCGCCCGTTTCGCGCTGTTGATGGCCACGATGGCCCCCGCGGTGATCAGGCCGGCCAGGAGGCCGATGATGGAGATCACCACCAGGATTTCCACGAGCGTGAAGCCGCGGGGCGATGATTGTTGTTTGTATAACGTCATGGCTCATTACTCCCACTCGTTCGGTTGCCCTTGGCAGCGGCCCTCCTTTATTTATTATCGCCATTCCGCGGAAAATCACAAGCGATATTCCACCCCTCCAAAAGGGTGATGTAGAAGCGGCATCTTGCCGCTTTCTGCCTGTTTTCCATAATGCGGCAAGATGCCGCATCGACTTGGTTTCTGTTGGGAAAGTTGGGTGCCATGCCCACGCTTGTGTGGGCATGTTGGAAATGTGGGAAAAAAGCAACATGCCCACGCAAGCGTGGGCATGGCACCCAGGTTCTATTATGCGGCAAGATGCCGCATCGATGTTAATAGAGGACGGCCGTCTTCTCGGGGATCCATCCCTCCTGCCCGCCGCCCAGGCGGATCAACAGCCAGTCGCCGCGACGGTCCAGGAGCCGGAATTCCGTTCCTTCGTCCAGCTTTTCGTTGAAGGCCGGGGCGTAATTCTCCGCATTTCCCTTCCGCGCGGTCACTTCCGCCTGGACGACCACCCCGTGGGTCAGATCGTCGAAGCGGTACCAGTCGTAGGCGGCTGAGGCGATCAGCAGGGCACTGAGCGCTAATCCGACCCAGGCGAGCCGTTTCCACACGCGGCGGCGCGGAAGCAATAGCACGACCACCCCGCAGAGGAACGTCAGCCCCACGGCTACGGCGGCGGCGTAGAATTTTTCCGGATAGCTCAGCCAGTTCTGCCAGAAGAAGATCGTCTCCCAGAGCGACTCGCGGGGGGCGACGTCTTGCCGGCGCAGGGCGTTGCGGAGATTTTCCTCCAAGGCCCGGTCCCGGGGCAGGTACCGCTGGGCCAACCGGTAGGCGGCCACGGCCCGGCCGGGCTGCTTGGCCCGCATCCAGGCGTTGCCCAGGTTATAGTACACCGCCCCCGACTGGATCCCCGCGTCCGCAATCTCCTGATACTGTGCCGCCGCCTTGACGAAATCCTCCGGCGTGGTCGCCTCGTCGAAGGTCTTCTGGGCGGCTTCAAACTGGTGCACCGTCTCCAAGTCGGTCCGGCGGACGCAGCCGGGCAGGAGGAATAGTATTGCAAATTGCAAAATGCAAATTGCAAATTTCAATTTGAGATTTGAGATTTGAGATTTGAGATTTAAAACGTTCTTCATCATTTTGCCCTCCGCAGCGCCTTCAACAGCGACTGCACCGTCGGCCGGGCGTCGCGGTGCAGCGCGGCCAGGTCGGCGGCCGTGGCGCCGTAGCGGACGCTTTCGCAGTTGTCCAACAGCCGGCGGGCGGCGGCGATCACCTCGCCGTTGACGCCGAGCGTTTCGAGGTGCCGGGCGGCCTCGGCGGCGGTCATTCCGGCGGCGGGGGCGTCGATCCAGTCGGCGACCAGGTTCTTCACGGCCGCTTCGATCTGTTCGATCCCCTCGCGTTTTTGGCCGGCTTGCAGGGCGTCCAGTCCGGCGTGGAGACGCTTATGGGCGGCGGCCGGGGCGGACCGGCGGCGGAGCCGGACCGTGTCGCCCGAACGCCGACGCCAGGCGACCGCGCCGAAGGCCAACAGCGCGTAAAATCCCGTTACGCCGCCCAAGCCGATCAACCATGGTTGCGGATCCACGCCCTGATCGACCGCCAGGTTCGGATCGAGGATGTTCGCGTAGATTCCGCCCTTCTGCATTTCCACTTCCTGAGAACGGCCGGCGGCGGCGCCGGGCGCCGCGACGATGTCGCGCCCGGCCAGCACCGCGGCCCGGCTGATCTCGATCGGCATCGGCGGGGTGCGCTGCGTGACGAAACGATCCTGCTGAACGTCGAAGTACGCAACTGGAATGGCGGGGAATTCCGTGACGTCCGCATCGAGGGGGCGGAGGCTGTAGGTGAATTGCCGCCGACCGTCGCGGGTCTGTTCGGTGGCGTCGTAGACCTTGAATTTCCCGGCGATGCCCGGGATCTTCGCCAGGTCGGGCGCCACGGCGTCCTCCAGGGTCCCTTGGCCCGAGAGGGTCAGCGTCAGCGTCATCGGGTCGCCGGTCTTCGCCTTCCGCGGGGTCAGTTCGGCCGAGAGGTCGAACCGCCCGATGGCCCCGCAGTACGACTCCGGCCGGCCTTCCGTGGGAACGTCCTTGATCGCCACGTGCAGGGCCTTGGCCACGGCGTAGATCTCCTTGCCGACCAACCGGTCCTCGGCGTCCCCGGCGACGCCGAAGACGCCTTTCAGCGTCGCCGGCCCGAAGGTGTACACGTCAACCTTCGTCGCCGTGAAGGTCCGCTTGAATTGGTAGCGCCAGTAGACCGCCTGCTTGCCGTCCTTGTCGGACAGTTCAATTTTCTCCGGCCGGGGCATGAACGTCAGCGGCCGGTCCTCGAAAAACGAGAACACGTCGCGTTGGCGGAAATTGTTGACGGCGAAACCGGTCCCCCGCCGGTCGACCAGCCGGCCCAGCCAGCGGTCCAGATCGGTCTCCGGTTCCAAGCCCTCGGGCAGCCGGCGGTCGTTGGCCCAGGGGATGATCAGTTGCGGCGGGGCGGATTGCACGCCGAGCGGATTTTTATCCGCCTCCGGCCCGGGCAGCGCTTTGACCGCGATCGAGAGCGTGACCTGAAACGGCTGCAACGGATAGACGGCCTGCGGCGCTACGGTGATCTCCATCCGCACGACGTCCTGCCGGGAGGCGGGTTCGACGGAGATCCGCACCGCCCGGCCGCGGAGCGTCACGCCATCCACTTCCGCCGTCGGGGCGGGAATCGTCAGTTCCCCGGTCCGCTTCGGCGTCAACTGGTAGTTGTATTGCCGGCCCCGGCGGATGGTCTCTGTCCGGCGGCCGTTGATGATCATCACGTTTTGGAAATCGAGCGACTGCTCTCCCAGCGAGGTAACCGTAAAATCGCGGTCGAAACCTTCCAGTTTCGGCGGCGAAGGGTGTTCGACGTGGTTGAGCGTCACGCGGTAGAGCACCGACTCGCCTTCGTAGATCTCCGTCCGATCGACCTCGACGAGCAGTTCCGGCTGGTCGCCCGCCGCAGAGGCCGCGCCGCCGGAAGAACACGTGATCAGTAGGGAAGCGATGATTATGAGAACGCTTTTCCATGCCCCGAAGGGGCGAGGTTCTCCCAGCCCAGGGCAACGCCCTGGGGAAACGAGGGATGCGCCGCGGGTGCGGCCCAACGGGCCAATCGTTCCCCTGCGAAGTAAACGAGGAACGGTTGGCCCGTTGGGCCGATGAAAACGGGAACTCATTCCCCTTGACCCAGGGCGATGCCCTGGGCTGGGTGAATGCCGGGCCTTTGGCCCGATGCATCTCTTTTTTACGGAATTCAAGAGACAAATCAACGCAATTACTCCCTGTAACAGTCTCATTAATACGGGATTTACCAATCCTTATCGACGCGTTCCGGGCGGTATAAATACTCTTCGAGGGCCTTTTTCTTTTCGCGATGCTCATCCTCGCGCGCCCGGGCCTTGCGGAGGACCGCCTCGGCCTGCTGGGGCGTCATTTTCTTCTCCGCAGCGGATTGTTGCTCTTGAGGCTTTTGCTCCTTCTTCTCCTGATTCTGCTTTTTCGGCTGCTGTTTTTGCTTTTGATCCTTCTTTTCGTCCTTTTTCTGATCTTTCTTGTCCTTTTGATTTTGCTGCTGCTTTTTCTGGTCCTTCTGGTCTTGGTTCTTTTGTTTCTGCTGGTCTTTTTTATCCTGATTTTGCTGCGGCGGCTGCTTGGGGAGCATCTCTTTGAGCAGTTTGAGGGCCTCCCGCTGTTTCGGCAAGGCCTCGGCGGGATTTTCCTGCTGGAGCAGGTCGGCGGCCTCGGCGGCCAGTTTCTCGACCTTCGGGGCCAATTCGATCCCCGCCTGCAATGCCTTTTTCATCTCCCGGCGCTGCTCCTCGGCCTTCAGCGCTTGATCGGTCCCCTCTACCTTTGGGAGAGGGTTAGGGTGAGGGCCGGCTGCTTGGGGATTACTTGAATTTGGATTTTTTTCTTTTTCACCGCCCTCACCTTTGCCCTCTCCGGGCACCACGGAGTGGTCGGGGAGAGGGGATGACTGCTTTTCCAACTGCTCGAGTTCGCGGCGGGCCTTGGCGGGGATGACCCGGCCGTAGTACTCGATGAATTTCTGATTCCAGGACGCGTTGGCGGCATCGAAGGGTTCGGAGGCGGGTGGAGCGTTGGGGGAAGCGGCGTCTTTTTCACCCCCGGGATTGCCATCCCGGGGCGTTTTCTTGGCAGTGGCCTCTTCCGAGAGTTTTACGAGCGGCTCCTGGCGATTAATGCCTTTCTTGACCAGGTCGACGTAGGGGGCGGCGACCATGAACATCTGGTCGACCTTTTCGACGGCCTTCGCCTGCGGGGCGCGGGCGGGCAGCAGTTTCTGCTCCGCCAGGTCGTCGGCTGCCTGGTTCATCCGGTCGCGGGCGTCGTCGGCCAGGCCGGTGAGCAGTTCGACGGCCTTTTTCAGGTCGCCGGAAGGCGGCTTCGGCGCCGCCGTTTGGGGAGCGCCGGCCGGCTGCTGCGGATGCAGTATGGCGTCGACCTTCTGTTTGAGCGGCTCGACGTCTTCGGCCAATTGCCGTTGGGAGTCCTCCAAATTCCGGACTTCTTCCCGCTTCTTGGGCGAGTTCCGCACGGGATCCAGTTCCCGGGCCTGGCCGCGGAGGGCGCGCTGCTCGGTTTCGAGCATCTCCAGCAGTTGCATAAGGTTCATCTGCCGGAGGCGTTTTTCGCGGTCCCGGCGCCGCCAGACGTCCTGGATGTGCTTGGACCAGAGGCGGACCGTTTCGAGATTGTACCGGGCGTTGGCGTGATCGGGGACTAGCGCAAGGCAGTCGCGGTAATACTTGGCGGCGGTCCGCAGCAGCTCCAGGCCCTTGACGCGGGCTTCGCCCTCGATCTCTTCCGGCTTTTCGCCGAAGGCGGCCTTGGCCTGGGCGATCATCGTACAGCCGAGGTTGTAGCTCGACTCGGCGGCCAGCTTGGGATCTTTCGCCAGGGCCGATCGCTGGAACTGCGTAACGGCCTTGGCGTACTCCTGCCGGGCCAAGTGGGCGCAACCACTGTCGAAGGCGATGCGGCGGTCGTCGGGGGCGGCGCCGGCCGCCTCGGAAAAGGCCGTCGACGCGGCCTTGAAGTCGCCGCTCTGGAAACTCTCGATTCCCTTACGGACCTTGCTCTCCGCCGTGCCGGCGAAACAGGGGCCGGAAGAGATGGATAGTGCAAGGAGAGTGAGAAGGGGAATGGTTGCAAATTGCAATTTGAGATTTGCAATTTGAGATTTGAGATTTGAGATTTGAGATTTGAGATTTGAAATCATGTCTCTTCCCTCCGCCGTCCGTTGAGCCGCGCGCATCGGGGGATCAACCGCTCGCCGGCCAGCAGGAGCATGCCCAGACCGAGGAACAATTGGTACTGTTCGTGATAGCGTTTGCGTTGCTGTTTGACCGCCTGTTGGCCGCGGGTCAGTCCGGCGAGGTTCTTTTCGTAAAACTGTCCCAACTCGTAGTTCCGGGTCCCGGCAGGGATGTAGGCGCCGCCGGTCGTCAGCGCGATTTTCTCCAGGAGGTCGGAGTTGACTTTCGACCAGTGCTCGTTGCCGTGATACTTCAGGTACGCGAGCTGTCCGCGGCCGTCGCGGACGGGGATCCGAGCGCCTTCCCCGGCGTCGCCCAGGCCGACGGTGAAGATTTTCACGCCCCGGTCCTTGGCGGACCGGGCCGCCTCCTCGGGAAACGACTCTTGGTCCTCGCCGTCGGTGATCAGCACGATGATCTGGTCGTGGTCGCCGCGGGGCGGGAGGCTTTCCAGCGCCTTGCGGATCGCGTCGCCGATGCAGGTTCCGCCGCGGGGGGCGCTGGTCGCATCGACCTGGTCGAGCACCATGCGGAAGAAGCCCTCGTCGGCGGTCAGGGGCACCTTGACCACCGGTTTGCCGGCGAAGACGATCAGGCCCGCCCGATCACCGTGGAGCTTGGCCAGCAGATCGAGGACGTCGAACTTCGCCCGTTTCAGCCGGCTGGGGGCCACGTCCTCGGCCAGCATCGAGCGGGAGACATCCAGGCAGACGAAGCAATCGACGCCGCGCTGCCGGACCTTTTCGTAATACGCGCCGAACCGCGGCCGGGCCGCCGCGACGATCACCAGGGCCAATCCCAGCAGCAGCAATCCACCCTTGAGCCAGAGTCGGCCGGGGCGCTGTGGGGGCATCAGCCGCGTCTGCATCCCCGGCTCGATGAAGTGCCGGGCCGCCGCCGCCCGTTTGCGGTGCGCGTAGATCAGCAGCGCCGCCGCCGGCGGCAGCAGCCAGAGCAACAACAGCAGGGTGGGATGTTCAAAGGTCATGGCGGTTGGGATGTCTATTGAGGATCGGATTCTTGATATCGGATTCAATAGCCGGCGGCTAACAGCCGCCGGTGGGAATTCGCGTGTCTCTCGGTTGTCTCTCGGCGGCTGTTAGCCGCCGGCTATTCTTCATCTTTTTCAACGAGCACTGTCACGGCAATGAACGGAACCTCGTGCTGGCGAAAATCAGTTCGAGGACGATCAACCCCAGGCCGGGGAACAGGGCGAAGGGGAAGAACTCGCGGTACTGGGTGTACATTCGGCCTTCGGAGGTCGTCTTTTCGAGCCGGTCGATGTCGGCGTAAACCTTCCGCAGGGCCGCGGTGTTCTCGGCGCTGAAGTATTTGCCGCCGGTCGTCTGCGCAATGGCCTGGAGCGTGCCTTCATCGAAGCGGTCCCCGGGCGGGAGGAAGCCCCGTTGTCCCAGGGGATCGGTGATGGGCACCGGCTCGTCGCCGCTGGTTCCGATGCCGATGGTGTAAATTTTTATTCCCAGGGCCTTGGCGGCCTCGGCGGCCTCCAACGGCTGCACGACGCCGGCGTTGCTCCGGCCGTCGCTTAAGAGGATGATGACCTTGCTCTTGGCCTTGACGTCTTTGAGCCGTTCGGCGGCCAGGGCCAGGGCATCGCCGATGGCGGTGGCCGACTCCTCGCCCAGCAGCCGCATGTTGACCACGCGGCCGGCCGAGTCGAAAATCGCCTCGGGCGTTTTCACGTCCTCCAGGACCTTCAACAGCGCCTCGTGATCGAACGTCAGCGGGCATTTCGCCTCGGGGAAACCGCCGAAGGCGACCAGTCCGATCTGATCGTCGGGCCGGCCGGGTAAATGGTTGTCGCCGGCGACGAAGTCGTGGAAGACCTTCTTGACGACCGCCAGGCGCGTTGCCGGTTTGCCTTCAATCTGAAAATCCTCGGCACGCATCGAGCCGGAACGGTCGGCCACCATTTCAATAGCGATTCCCTCGGCGCGGACGCGGAATTCCTCCTTGCCGCGTTGCGGCCGGGCCAGCGCCACGGTCAGCAGCATCAGCCCGACGAGGAAGAGCCACGGCAGGAAACGCTTGATTTGCTGGGCCAAGGTGATTGGCAGGTCTTGCAGCAGGGCCGTGCTGGAGTACAACACGGCGGCGCTGCGGCGGCGGTGCAGCATGAGCCAGATCCCCGCCGCCACGATCGGGACCAGCAGCAACAGCCACCAGGGATGGAGGAAGCGGAAACCCATCATGTGGACACCTCCTGCCGTTCTGTCCCCTCTCCCTTTGGGAGAGGGCTAGGGTGAGGGTTTTTTGAAGGGCATAATCCCGTAGCGTTTACGGCTTTTCCCACACTGCCCTCACCCCCTGCCCCTCTCCCGGCGGGAGAGGGGAGACTGATGGTTTCGACAAACCGTTCCGCCCGGCGGAAACTCTCGTCGATGTCTTCCCGCCGCGGCCGGTGAGCGGCGAACTTGACCAGGTCGGCCGCCTCCAGAAAATCCTTCAGCCGTCGGTTGACTTCGTCCGAGTAAACCTTCGCACAGTGGATTTCCCGGAGGAACTCCTCGGTGGTCTGCTCGGGGGCGCGGATGCCGGTGGTCCGCTCGATGTAGCGGCGGACGATGCCCGTCAGTTCCACGTAGAATTGTTTCACGTCGCGCTCCGCCAAGCCGGAGCGGGCCAGCTCGTCCAACTCGCTCCGGGCGAGATCCTCGGGCGTGAGCATCAGCGCCAGGAGGGCCTTTTCGCGCCGCTGCCGGCGAGTGAACCACACGGCCGCCCCGCCGCCCACAAGCAGCAGGACGATCAGGATTCCGAGCCAGGCGGGAACCGTCCACGGCAGCGCCACCGGGGCGGCGGCGCCGCGCAGATCGCTGAGCTTGGGCGTCTCTTCGCCGCGGACCGACGTCACCTGGACCGTCAGGGGCTTGGTCTCGAGGGTTTGGATTTTCTGATCGCCGCCGGGCCGCTTGTCAATAAAGGTCACGTCGATCGGATCGATGACGTGCCGGCCGACGGCGGTCGGCTCCAGCGTAAAAATCCGCTGCTTGATCTCGCGGCCATTGCGGGTCTTTGGCAGCGGCTCGCGGCACTTGACGATTTTGAAGCTTCCCAGCCGCTCGCCGAAGGGCGTCTTTTCCACCTTCACGCCGGCCGCCGCGTCGGTCGTCAGCGTCAGGACCGGCTCGTCGGACAATCGGGCCTTGGCGGGCGAAACCGTCACCGTCACTTTCACCGGCCCCCGCTCGACGACGCTCCGGGCGTCGGCGGGGGCGGCGTTGGAAGTTGAGGATTTTTGGGAAATGCAACCGGTAAGGAATATGGAGAAGACGAGGATGATTGCAATTTGCAATTTGCAATTTGAAATTTCCTTTTTCACCGGAACCTCCTTTCGCGCATGCGGAAGAAGCGGCGGAAGCTGCGGGAATAGTCCTCGTCGGTGCGGACGGCAAGCTGATCGACGCCGGCTTTCTTAAAGGTCTCCGAGAGCCTCCCGGCCCGGGTATCGGCCCGGTGCTGGAACAACGCGCGGACCCGGGGATGCCGGGTGTCCAGTTCGACCTGCCCGCCCGTCTCGGCGTCCTGCAGGGTGATGAAGCCCACGTCGGGCAGGACCTCTTCGCGGTGGTCGGCCACGGTGACCGCGATCAGGTCGTGCCGCCGGCCCGCCACGCTCAGGGCGTGTTGGGCCGCCGGGGCCAGGAAATCGCTGATCAGGAACACGACGGCGCGGCGTTTCTGCACGCGATTGAGGTAATCCAGGGCCGACTCGATCCGGGTCTCGCCCCGGACCGGCTCGGCGGAGATCAACTGGCGGATCAGCCGCAGGACGTTGGTCTTCCCCTTCCGCGGCGGAAAATAATCGACCACCTCCTGGCCGAAGGTGAGCAGGCCCACCTTGTCGTTGTTTTTCAGGGCGGAGACCATCAGCAGCGCGGCGATCTCGACGGCCAGGTCCAGCTTCGACTGCCGCCCGGAGCCGAACACGCCCGAGGCGGAGACGTCGACCAGCAGCAGGACCGTCAGTTCGCGCTCCTCGCAGAACCGTTTGATGAACGGCGTGCCGGTCCGGGCGGTCACGTTCCAGTCGATGGTGCGGACGTCGTCGCCGGGCTGGTACTCGCGGACCTCGTCGAATTCCATTCCCCGGCCGCGGAAGACGCTTTTGTACTGCCCGGCCATCAGGTCGTTGACCGTGCGGTTGGCCACGATCTGGACCCGTTGCACCTTCTTCAGCAGTTCGACGATGTTTTGTTCGGGCATGGGTAAACTTTCTTTGTAGGAGGCGGCTCCTGCCGCCGACAGATGGGAAACAGACGCAATCGGCGGCAGGAGCCGCCTCCTACATAAAGGGCGGTCTACGGAACGGGCACGGTGTTCAAAATCGTCTTGATGACTTCCTCGCTGGTGAGCTGTTCCGCCTCGGCCTCGTAGGTGAGGATGATCCGGTGGCGGAGCACGTCGTAGGCGACGTCCTTGACGTCCTGGGGCGTGACGTAGCCCCGGCCCTGGAGGAAGGCGTTGGCCCGGCCGCCCAGGCCGAGGTAGATCGCCGCCCGGGGCGAACCGCCGTACTCGACCAGCGGCTGGAGATCCTTCATGCCGAAGGCCGCCGGCTCGCGGGTCGAACGCACCAGGTTTACGATGTACTGCTTGACCTGATCGTCGATGTAGATCAACTTCACCACGTCCTGCATGGCCTTGACGTCCTCGGGCTGCAAGACCGGCTTGATCGGCCGGGCGGAATCGTTCAGGGCCATATCCAGGATCTGCTTTTCCTCCTCGGCCTGCGGGTAAGAAATTTTGACCTTCAGCATGAAGCGGTCGACCTGGGCCTCGGGCAGCGGATAGGTCCCTTCCTGCTCGATGGGATTCTGCGTGGCCATCACCAGGAACAGACCCGGCAGGAGATGCGTGTGGTCGCCGATGGTCACCTGCCGCTCCTGCATCGCCTCCAACAGCGCCGATTGGACCTTCGACGGGGCGCGGTTGATCTCGTCGGCGAGGATGAAGTTGGCAAAGATCGGTCCCTTGCGGGTGCGGAACTCCGCCTCGGAGGGGACGTAGATCATCGTGCCGATCAGGTCCGCCGGCAACAGGTCGGGCGTAAATTGGATGCGGTGGAACTTGGTGTTCAGCGCCTGGGCCAGCGACTTAATGGCCGTCGTTTTTGCCAGGCCCGGCACGCCTTCCAGCAGGATGTGACCTTCGGTCAACAGGCCGATCAGCAGTCGGGAGAGCATTTGTTTCTGACCGACGATCGTCTTGGAAAGCTCCATCGACAGCCGGTGCAGCGATTCGGACTGCTGGGCTACGCGATCTTTGATTTGATGGACGTCGACCACCATGGGAGGCTCCGGGGCAAGGGGATTCGTGTTGGGGGATTGGGGAGGGGAAGTGGTAATCATGGGTGCGGGTTTCTTGCAAGTGGTTATGATGCCAATTTTGGAAAGCCGCGACCAGTGGTCGCGAAGGGGAAGGTTGGACGTTCTCGTTCGGGGAAACGTCGTTTACGAGAGAGTTGCCTCGTAGGGCCCCGTCTTGCGGATTTTGACGTAAGAACTTGTCTCTATTGACCGTTAGACCAGGAAAGCAGGGTGTTTATTTAAAAGGTCTTCCCGTTGAACGCCCCGCGGCGGCGGTCGCGGGGGTGGAATAATGCCGATTGTACCACCGCGATTGCCATCGCGGGGCGTTGGGTCCGGTAACATGGACCATCCGCAGGCCGATCAGCGTGCCTTGCACTAACCTAGCAGGACTGCCGCTTCTTTGCCGAGGAAGTGTTCGACGCCGTGGGTCTTGGGGATCACGGTGACGCCGTTTTCGGTGACGGTGAAGCCGCGGGAGAGATCCAACTCGGGATGGTAGCCGATTTCCGTGCCGGCGGGGATGTTGACGCCCTTGTCGATGATCGCGCGGCGGATGCGGGCGTAGCGGCCCACGTCCACGCCTTCGAAGAGGATCGAATCCTCGACCACCGCGTAGCTGTTGATCCGGGAGTTGAAACCGATGATCGAGCGCCGGACATGGCCGCCGGAGATGATCGAGCCTTGGCAGACCATACTGTCCAGCGCCTGGCCGCGGCGTCCCCGCTCGCCGTGCTCGGCGAAGACGAACTTCGGGGGCGGCAGGTTGGGCTGATACGTCCGCACCGGCCACTGACGATCGTAAAGATTCAACAGCGGATCGA
Organism: Pirellulales bacterium; assembly: GCA_016936015.1. Lineage (GTDB taxonomy): Bacteria > Planctomycetota > Planctomycetia > Pirellulales > Thermoguttaceae > JAFGPV01. The sequence goes on along the minus strand of JAFGPV010000035.1, from coordinate 103,388 downwards.
CGGAGACCAGGTCCATGTTCGCCTCGTAATAGGCGTCCAACGTGCCCACGTCCCGCCAATACGCCTCTTGCTTGCGGTTTTCATCCATGAACGGGTAGGCGCGGACCCCGTGGGAGCCGATCAGCGAGGGGATGATGTTCCGGCCGAAATCGTGCTGGCTCTGCGGCCGGGTGGCGTCGAGGCACAACTGCTCGAAGAGGAATCGGGCGGTAAAGACGTAGATGCCCATCGACGCTAAGATGCTCTCGGAGTTGCCCCGGGGGACGCGGGGCTTTTCTTCAAAACCCACGATGTTGTTGTGCCCGTCGGTCGTAAGCACGCCGAACTGGTTCGACAGCCGCGCCGGCACGTGGAGCGCGCCGACGGTCACGTCGGCCTGCGATTGGATATGCTGCTCGAGCAGCCGCCGGTAACTCATTTTGTAGATGTGATCGCCGGCGAGGATCAGGACGTACTTCGGCCGTTCCCTTTCGATGGAGTAGATGTTCTGGTACACGGCGTCGGCGGTGCCCTGGTACCAGTGCTCGTCGATCCGCTGTTGCGGCGGAACGACGTCGATGTATTCGCCCAGTTCCCGGCACAGAAAACCCTGCCAGCCCAGGTTGATGTGCCGGTCCAGGCTCATCGCCTTGTACTGCGTAAAGATGAGAATTTTCCGCAGGCCGCTGTTCAGGCAATTCGAGAGCGTGAAGTCGATGATCCGGTAGGCGCCGCCGAAGGGGACCGCCGGCTTGGCCCGATCGCGCGTCAACGGCTCCAACCGCGACCCCTTCCCGCCGGCAAGAATGATCGCCAAAACGTCCTTCATGCGGGTGTCCTTATAAAAACAAGTCCGAACCCTCTGCAAAAAATCAAGCCGCTTGCGGCTTAGAAAGGAAGGATGATCGGCATTAATCTCATAGAGGACGTACCAACACTGATTGTACTCATTATTGAAAAAAAGCCAAGAGCAAAAGTTCCGCTAACCGAAGACAGACTTTCCCACAAAAATGTAGGGAAAGGGGGCAATTGAGGTTTTACCCATTAGCACCTGTAATCTCGTTCCGTCCTCGTTGCCCGATCGAATCAGATCCTCGTCAAGGCTTTCCAAGGAAAACACGGATGGCCGACAAAAAGTCTTTTTCCTCATGCCGACGGAGAAGTGACAAGAGATAAGCACGGAGATGTTTTCAGGGGAAAACCGTGAACGAACAATTACCGACAACACCAGGATTCGAGCAGACATGCCAGCGGATCAAGACAATCCTGGCGGAAGTCCGCCAAAACGCATACCGGGCCATCAACGTGGCGATGGTCACGGCCTATTGGGAGATCGGGCGAATCACTGTTGAGCAAGAGCAGCAGGGACAAGAGCGGGCTGAATACGGCAAGGGGCTGCTGGTTGAGCTTTCTCAACGCTTAACTGCCGAATTCGGAAGAGGTGATGATCGCTATAACTTGGGAGAAATGCGGGCTTTTTACTTAACCTATCCAATTTGGGACGCAGTGCGTCCCGAATTGAGTTGGACCCACTACCGACTCCTCCTCCGTGCCGAAAACCCTGATGCCCGCAGATTTTACGAAAACGAGGCCATCAATGCCCGCTGGTCCACCCGCGAACTGGAACGGCAGATTCATTCCTTGCTCTTCGAGCGGTTGGCCCTAAGCCGGGATCGGGAAGGGGTGCTGGCCTTGACCAAAAGGGCCACGAAATCCAACAACCCGCCGACATCATCAAAGATCCCTACGTCTTGGAATTCACCGGCTTGCCCCAGAGCGAACGATACCTTGAATCGGACCTGGAGCAGGCTCTGATCGTCAAACTCCGCGAGTTTCTCCTGGAACTGGGCAAGGGCTTCGCCTTCATGGCCCGCCAGCAGCGGATCACCCTCGACGGCCGGCACTTCTGGATCGACCTGGTGTTCTACAACCGCCTGACACGCTCCTTCGTACTCATCGACCTCAAGGTCGGGCCGCTCACGCACGAGGACCTTGGACAAATGCAAATGTACGTCAACTACTACCAGCGCGAGTTGACCGCCGCCGATGAAAATCCGCCCGTCGGCATCATCCTCTGCACCGACAAAAGCGAAGCGGTCGTGCGTTACACCCTGCCCGAAGACAACCAGCAAATTTTCGCCTCCCGGTACAAACTCTATCTGCCCACCGAGAAGGAACTGGCCGACGAAGTGCAACGCGAACGGCAGGCTATCGAAATGCAAAACCGCTTGCAGCAACCGGAGGCCAAACCATGAACCTCCCCTTCCGGGGTCACCATCGTGCGGTTTTCAACTTTTGATGACCAACTACGACCTCGCCCTAATTTCCTGTTTTCGGCCGGACGTCGAGGATTTTGGCCGTGGGACGGGAGCGGTCCAGGGGGACGGGGTCGGGGTGGTCGACGACGGTGAGGTTGCCGGCCTCGTCGCGGACTTCCAGGCGGAGATAGACCTGTGGGGGGAGCCGGCTGTCGAGGATCCAGGCGTAACGGCCCGTGTTTTCCAGTCCGGCGGCGATCGGGGTCCACGGGCCGCCCGGTTGGGGACTGAAGCTCAGGGTGATCGGCCGGGCCGCCGGCATCGTGTCTTCGGCCTTCCAGGTGATAATCAATTTCCCGTCGTTGGTGCCGGCGCCCAATTCGGCACCCAGCAGCCGGGCGATCGGTTTCGTCGTGTCCACGCCGATCCAGACGGCGGGCAGCTCACCGGTCTGCGGCGGGCCGGTGCTTAAGCCCACGCCGTTGGTCAGCACGATGCGGAAGCCGTAAAGTCCTTCGCCGTCCACGTCCACGGAGAGGGGGCTGCGGGTATCGTTATCGACGCCGAAGCTCTGCCAGGTGCGGCCGCCGTTGCGGGTTCCCCACAACTCCACGCGGCCGATGCCCGATGGTCCGACCGCCTCTACGTCGTAGTCCAGTTCGAAGAGCCGGGTATTGACCATCCGCACCCGTTCGCCGGGCGGCAGATAGGAAAAGCTCGAATCGATCGGCGCGGCCTCGGATGAAGAGTATCGGTTGCCGATCGGCGGGTTGATCGCGCCGGGCAGCACGCCGTCGGCGGGATTGGGGGACTGTCCCGATTTTTGCGAAGCAAAAATGGGATTGTCCCCTTTTGAGGCGGGGTTTGCGGCGGTCCCCGTGCCGTGGTTTGAATCGAGGTGGATCTGTGCATGCTCGACGGCCTTATTGCCGGCGGCGTCGCTGGCCTCGGCGCGGAGTTGAAGTTCCGTACCGCCCGGCGGGGGCCACCAGGTCACCCGGCCCGATTCCGTGGCGCCCATGAACCGGACTTGTGCATTCTGCGGCGAGAGGGTGATCGTCTGCCAGGGGCCGTCGGCCGAGTTGCGGCCCTGGAGGGTCAGGCCCTCGGGTTGTAAGTGCGGATCGGTCAGGGTCCACTCGATGGTGATCTGCCCGGCCGGATCAGCTTTCGCCGTCAAATCCACCCGAGGCGGCTGCGTGTCGACCACGACCCGCAGGCCGGGGACGGTAATCTGTTCCGGCCGGAGTCTCCCGGAGCGGTCGCGGGTCTGCAGGGCGAACCAGTATTCGGCGTCGGTGGCCGTTTTAAAAGGGATTTGTCGCCGACTTGCCGGGGCCTTGGCGTAGGAATTCCAGTGCGCGCCGCGGTCGTGCGAGACGAACAACTGCACCTCCTCGGGCTGACGGGCCGCGTCTTTCTCTTCCTCCACCCGAAAGGGTATGAAAAACATGGTCTGCCGCGTCACGATCGGCTCGGGAAGCGGCGCTGCGGAGGCCGATGGCGAGGTCGGCGGCAACGGCTCGGCGGCCGGCGGCAGCGCAGTACGTGCCGTCGGTTCCGCGGGCGTTCGGCGGGCCGGTGTGGAATGGACCGGCAGATCCGCGGGAATTCCCGCAGGTGGCGCCGGCGGAGTCAACAACTTCGGCGCAGCGGCCGCCGGGGCGGTCTTGGCAGGGGCCGAAAGTGGAGACGCATTGCCCGGCGGATTCAGTCCCAAATCGCCCAGGGATAAACCTGCCGTACACGTTATAAAAATTGCAGACCACATGAGGCAATGCCCTCCGGTGGGCAGCTTCTTTCATTTAAAATACCTATATAATGGCACATTAGTCGTATCGGTCTTTTTGGTTAGTTGACTTAAAGGATAGCGAAGAAGAGGTGGAATAAGTGGGATGGGGAATATTTAACCTTTTGGGATGCGTGAAACGCACTAATCAAATAGATCTCCTATCAGCCCGTTAGGGAGACGTCGATTTGAGCAGGTTCGATGTATTCGAGCGTGAAGCTGCGCGCTATGATGCATGGTTTGACTCTGAGGATGGGAGGATGCTGTTTTCGTCGGAGTTGCTGGGCCTGCGCCAACTCAGCGAAGTTCTCCCGCGACCCTGGCTCGAGGTCGGCGTTGGAACCGGTCGGCTGGTCTGCTGCTGAGCGGAAAGGAGAAAACCAACATGCACAATTTCCAAACGAAGACCGAGTGGCGCCATGCGCGAGAATGCCGCGTCAGCGCTCGGGACAATCCCGATTTAACCGTCGCGACGCCGCCCGAGTTCGGCGGGCCCGAGGGGACGTGGTCGCCGGAGGAACTCTTGGTTGCCTCCGTGGAGAGCTGTCTGCTGAGCACCTTCCTCTACTTTGTGCACCGGTTCGGACTCGCCTTGGAGTCGTATTCCAGCACGTCCACGGGCGCGATGGAGAAGACTTCTCAGGGGCTCCGGTTCACCGGGATCGACGTTTCGATTTCCGTTGTCGTAGCGGATAGGGACGTGGTGCAGAAGGCCGCCTCGCTGCGGCTGAAGGAGAAGCTGGAGAAATTTTGTCCCGTCTCGGCGTCGCTAAACTGCCCCGTCCGGATCGTGTTTGACGTGACGCCACGGGACGCCATGGATGGTTAACCTCAGGAGGCCAACACCGTAAGGCCTTTATTCCGAATACGCCCTGGGACGTTTGAGGAAGCTGTGCCAGACGTCCGCCTCGGGGGAGTACACGACGCTGTTCAGCTCCCAGCCATCTCTCCCGCTGTCCTTTAATTGATCGTTGAGCGATTCGGCGGCCGGGGCCTCCAGGCGGAGGTACTCCCATTGCTGTTGGGAACGGATGAACTCGCTGACGTGGTCTGACATGGGGGAACTCCTTTTCGCGACGGTTTCCAATCGATAACGACCAAGTCTACTGCGTACAATCATTTGGCCTGCCCCCGGGCAGCCTCTTAAAAGAGGGGAACCATTATATAGCGAATGTCTTATGGAGCTGCAATCCCAACTCTCGGTATTGCGCATTTCCGCACCTCCTCACGGATCGTTTTGTCTCCGCCGGGGAATTCGTCGATGAACGGCAACCTGTTTTCTCTAAACAGGATACGTTCCGTGGGGCTCTCGTTTCGGATGAACTTGACCCTTTTATTACACTTTCGTTATATTAGAACTCCGTCGATTTATTGGATGTCCGGGCGCTTTCGCGCCGCGGATTATCGGGTTCCTCACGGAGGTTTCAAAGACGTGAAAGACACCCCGGCAGACGCCTCCTGGAATGAACGCGCACGCCTGTTGCGCGTCATGGCGCACCCCGTGCGGCTGATGATTCTGAAAACCTTGTGCGAACGCCCTACGTGCGTCAAGGATATCAATTCACTGGTCCCGCTGGTGCAGCCGCATTTTTCGCAACACATGGCTGCTTTGCGCAAAGCGGGCTTGGTCGACTGTCACGTCTGCGGTCCGTTGCGCTGCTACTACATCGTCCGGCCGACGTTGGTCAAGAAGATCCTGCAGTTGCTGAGCGAGGAACATCCCGTTAAGCGGCGAAGTCGCAGTTCCGTGGTTCGCGCCTCTCGGCGTGTCGGGGAGGCGAAAGCGGGCGCGCGTTGAGGGAGCAGTCTTCTCTTTTGCGGGCGGGCAGGGCGGCGGGCTGAGCTGCCCGGGCCGGAACGGCGCCGCTCCGTTTCTGAAGCGCATCGTCCCGGCCTGTTTTCCCCGGGCACCGGGCGGATCGGCGCCGCCGGGCGCCGGCGATCACGCTGGAATAATATCCGTGTAATATAATATTAAAGTTATATGAGCCTTTCGTCCGATCCTGCATTTAGCCAGTTTGCCCCGATAAACAGGGAGAATGGTATGGCTCATTTCTTCTTAGCGGCGCTCATGCAGGTCTCCGCCCTGGGGGCGGGATCGACGGATATCGAGCAGGCTTGCCGTCAAAGCCAAACCACCGGGCGGCCACTGGTCGTCTTGATCGGCGCCGTCTGGTGTCCCGCCTGTGAAAAGATGAAGAATTCGATCCTTCCGCAAGTTGCGGAAGCCGACGGGCTGGACAGAGTCATTTTTACCTACTTGGACTATGACCGGCATCAGCAATTGGCGTCCCGGCTGAGCCAAGGAGGATCCATCCCGCAATTAATCCGCTTCGATCCGACGCCGGCCGGGTGGAAAAGGAAATACTTGATCGGGGCGAAAAGCCCTGGAGAGGTGTACGACTTCATCAACGCCGGACTTCTCGAGGAAGAAAAAGCGGAGATGCCCTTGAAGCCGGATCAGCAGGTCAAGGACCGGTCGAAAAGCGACTTCGTTGCAGTCGAAGGGTACGGTCCCATTGCCGCTGATCGTGCCGGACGCCTGACGCCCGATGACGCCCGGGCGCCTGAAAAATCGGGACCGTCCCCGAGTAATACTTCGGCCCGCCCCGACGACGCCCACGATCCCAATCTCCGGGAGTCCGTTCGTCCGATCCCCGCCGCTGCCAATGCGGGGACAAATGATGCGGCCGACGAGACTCAGGGCCAGCCATGGATTGCCACTCCCTCCCGGGTGGAAAGGCCGAGCGTTTTTTCTCGTTGGAGGGCGTTCTTCCAAAAGCGCCCTTCTGAATACCGGAACTGGCACAACAGTGCCGTTTATTATTATCCGCACCAAGGGAACGACGGCACGGTTTATTACTACCCCTATCAGAGAAGCAACCGATCTCACCCGCATCCAACAAGCAGCAGGTGAACCTCAACGGCATCGGCATTTTCAAGTTGCCTTGCCTGGGAAAACAATCCACGGAGAAGGTCGCTCCCATGTCGAATCTATGTAAACTCTCGGACGGAAATTTCGAGGCGGAGGTATTAAAGTCCTCCTTGCCCACGCTAGTCGATTTCTGGGCCCCTTGGTGCGGCCCTTGTCGCGCGATTGGCCCCGTGATGAAACAGTTGGCGGCGGAGCGCGCCGACTCCGTGAAGGTGGCAAAACTCAACGTCGATGAAAGCCCCCGCGTCTCCGCCGCCTACGGAATCCACAGCATTCCCACCCTGATGATTTTTAAAAACGGGAAAGTCGTCGAACGATTCGTCGGGATGCAGTCGAAGGCGGAGTTGGAACGCGCCCTGGATCGGGCTGCGGCCTAATATCGTGATTCTCCGTAAGGATTCAGGCACGATGCGAATTCCTAATCTTCATCGCGCGTTCAGAACGGTTTTTCTGGTTGGCTTGCTGAGTATGGCAAGGTTGCTCGGGGCGGAGGCAACCGCCGACCTTCCAGGCTTCGCGGGTCTGCCCTCAGGTCCGTCCAAGGAGATCGTGGTTTCCGTGAAGGCGCGTTTCACTGCGCCGACGGCTCGGCAGGCGGGACAATTGTCGATCACGGCCAGAATTAAATCCCCGTGGCATATTTACTCGATCACCCAGCCGCCGGGCGGTCCCCTGCCCACGGAGATCAAGCTGCCCTCTTCCGGGGGTTTCCACATTTTGGAGGACTTCATCGCGAGTCCGCCCCCGGAAAAGAAGTCCGAGCCGGCCTTCGACGGTCTGGTGATCGAAACCCATCACGATCAGGTTGTCTGGCGTGCTCCCATCGAGATCGACTCCCACATCGATCCGAAAACGCTGAAGATCGAAGGGACCGTCCGCATTCAACCTTGCAACCCCAACCAGTGTCTTCCACCGCGAGAGGTGCCATTTACCGCCGTGTTTGAGCGGATCACGCCCCCGCCGGCCGAAGCGCAACCCGCCGGGACGCCGGGAGATTCGGCTGCGCCGCAGGCCGCGGAGCGCCAGGTCCTGGAAGTTCGTCAGACGGCCGTCGGCCTGAAAAAACTGGAGATCGTCCACGACCATGACCTTCAACGGACATCCCTCGTGCTGATTATTGGTCTGGGTTTCCTCGGCGGTCTGATTCTCAACCTCATGCCCTGCGTGTTGCCGGTCATCGGGCTGAAGATCATGTCGTTCGTCCATCAGTCCGGCCAGAGCCGACGCCGGGCCCTGGCACTCAACGTCTGGTACTCGTTGGGCCTGCTCTCGGTGTTTGTGGTGTTGGCAACCCTTTCCGTTTTACCGAAAATCGGTTTAGGATGGGGACAATTATTCAGTTTCACGGGATTCAACGTGGCCCTAGCCGCGGTGGTCTTCGCCATGAGCTTGAGTTTGTTGGGCATTTGGGAAATTCCCATCCCCGGTTTTCTCGGCGCCGGGAGGGCAAACGATCTGTCCCAGCGGGAGGGCGCCGCGGGAGCGTTTTGTAAAGGAGTCATCACGACAATCCTGGCCACGCCCTGCAGCGGGCCTTTTCTCGCTTCCGCGCTGGCCTGGACCGTCGGCCAGCCGCCGCTGAAGGCTTACGCCGTATTCCTTTCCGCCGGATTCGGCATGGCCAGCCCCTACTTGCTGATCGGCCTCTTCCCCGGCCTGATCCGCTTCCTGCCGAAGCCGGGACTCTGGATGGAGACCTTCAAGCAAGTGATGGGTTTTGTGTTGCTGGGCACCGTGGTTTATCTGCTGACATTAATTCCCTGGATTTTCATCGTGCCGACCGTGGCGTTCCTCTTCGGCCTCTGGGCCGCCTGCTGGTGGATCGGCCGGTCGCCGCCGACGTCGGACTTCAGGCAAAAGGCCCGGGCGTGGTTCTCGGCGGCTGCGTTTGCCGGCGTGACCTGGTTCGTGACGTTCGGCTGGCTGGCGGAAGTAATGGCCGGCCGTTTCGAGCGTGCGCTGCATACGGCTTACGGTCATTCCGTGGGCGATTTCGCCGGCCAGGACGAGAATCAACTGCCGTGGCGTCCCTTTACGCACGAGGGCCTCGAGAAACTGATCGCCGCGGAGAAAACGGTGATGGTTGATTTCACCGCCGACTGGTGCCTGACCTGCAAAACCCTGGAAAAGCTGGTATTAAACACTCGCGAGACGTGTAGCGCAGTACGTCGAAACGGCGTGGCGACCCTGCGGGCGGACTGGACCCGCGCCTCGCCCGAAGTTACGGAGATGCTGGAACTTCTCGGCAGCAAGCAGGTGCCGGTGATCGCCATTTTCCCCGCCGGGAGCGCCTACCGCCCGATCGTCCTTCGCGGCGGCTACACCCAGGAAATGCTGCTGGGCGCCCTGGAGAAGGCCGGTCCCTCGAAATCCCTCCGCGTTACGGCAGCCCAAGCCCGGCCGACTCCGAAGCGGACGGATCGCCTGAAATAAAAGCGGGAATACACAGGCACCGCTTCACGCCACCTTCTCATAGGGCCACATGGCGATCCCGCCGTCCATGACGGAGACGTTTTCGAATTGGGCCGCCTTGAGGATCAAGGCCGCCTCGTAACCCCGCAGCGAAACCTTGCAGAAAGTCACGATCCGCTTGTCCTTGGGCAGCTTGCCCACCAGCTTCCGCAGCGTGCCGAGGGGAATCGACGTGGAGCCGGGCAGGCGGACCTCTTCATATTCGGCCGGGCTGCGGACGTCCAGGAGGACGAAATCCTCCTTGGCGTTCATCATTTGGCGTACTTCCTGGGGAGAGATCCCGACCATTTTGCCGTCGAGTTTGTTCCGGACGACGTTGGCGGCAGTGATGATGTTGTCCATGGCGGGCGCGTAGGGCGGGGCGTAGCACAAATCGACGTTGGCCAACTGATCGATGGTCATCCCGGCGGTCAGCGCCATGGCGGCCACGTCGATCCGCTTGTCACCCGCTCCCGGTCCGATGGCCTGGGCGCCGAGGAGTTTCCGGGTCTTGCGGTCCACGACCAGCTTCAACAGCAGGGGCGCCGCACCGGGCATATAGTGGGCCCGGTCCGGCCCGGGGGCGAGGGCGGTGGTCGCTTCGTAACCAAGTTGCTTCGCGGCCGTCTCGGTGAGCCCCGTTCGGGCCACGCAGTAATTAAAGACCTTGCAGACCGTGCTGCCTAAAACGCCGGGGAAGACGTCCTCTCCGCCGCAGAGATTCACCGCGGCGACCCGGCCCTGTTTGTTGGCCGTGGAACCTAAGGGGACAAAGCACGGCCGACCGGTGACCAGGTCCACCGACTCGACGCAATCGCCGGCGGCGTAAACGTCCGGATCGGAGGTCCGCATGTGATCGTCGACTCGGATCGCGCCGGTGGTCCCGATTTCCAGCCCCGCCTCCCGGGCGAGCCCGACGTTGGGGCGGACGCCGACGGCCAGGACCACCATGTCGGCGGGAAGCGTGCCGTGCTCGGTGACCACGGCGCTGACTCGGCCGTTTCCCTCAAAAGAGAGGACTTTACTGCCGGTCAGGACCTTGACTCCGTGCGATTCCATGTGCCGCTCGACCAGCTTGGCCATCTCCCAATCGAGGACGTTGAGCACCTGCGGGAGCATTTCCACGATCGTCACTCGGCAGCCGGACTCGACCAACGCTTCGGTTGTCTCTACGCCGATCAGTCCCCCGCCGACGATGACCACGTCCCGGGCCTTCCCCTCGGCCAGAACGGCGCGGATGCCCTCAGCGTCGTGCACGCCGTGGAGGGTGAAGATATTTTCCAGGCCGACGTGGGGAATCGGGGGTACGACGGGCGTACCGCCCGTGGCCAGGACTAACTTCTCATAGTCCAGCCAGGACTCCTCGCCGCTTTGCAGCGCCCGCACGCGGACGCGCTTGCCGGCGCGGTCAATCTTGAGGGCCTCGGTTCGGTTCAGCACGTGGACATTCTTGACGTTGCGGAAGAACACGGGATCGCGCACCACGCCGATCGGCGTCGAGAGGAGCTCTTTCTGCTGCTTGACGACTCCCGAGACGTAGTACGGCAATCCGCACCCGGCGTAAGAGAGCAGTTCGCCCTGTTCGACGATGGTGACCTCCGTCTCGGGGAGAAGACGGATCACCTTGGACGCCGTCTTCGGCCCGGCGGCGACTCCGCCGATTATCACGACTTTCATTGGTCCGGACATGGATCAATCTCCTTGGTCTCTGCTTTCCGGTATCAACCGGCGCGTTAGTGAACCTTTGCCAAACCGCCGGATCGCGATGCTGAAGGACTACTAAAGATAGGATAATCGATCCGGAGCTTGAAGTATAGCAATCCCACCCGGCGGGACTGCAAATACGCGGAAATCAGGGGGCCGGTGCATTCCCGGATAGAAAAGCACGGTGGGACTGCACCGCGCTGGTTCCACCCTACGTTCCGCAACAGCGGAAGGTCTTCGTAGGGCGGGACGAACGCAGTGAGTCCCACTGTAATACTATCCGATCGTTATTTCTCAGAACCGGCGTTCGATCTGGGCGATAATTTCCGCGGTGTAGGTGCGGTCGTGGCGGTCGCGGAAGGGGAAGGCGGCTCCGACGCGGCAGGCCATGTGGTTGGCTAGGTCGGCGTGCAAGCCGACGGTGAAGTCGAAATAGTCCACGCGGTCGCCGTAATTGAGGAAGATGAACGAAGTGCCCGTCCCGTCACCGTAGATGGCATCGGTGTCATTGAGTGTCGAGAGGTAATGCAGTTCCCCGACAAAGGCCAATCCGGTCAGGTACGGCGAACAGCCGTTGCGATACAGCCAATAGCCGCAGGCGGCGTCGACGCGCAGCAGGGTCTGCTCCGTATAGACCCCCCACTCGCCGATGCCGAATTGGGGATCGTCGTAGGCGATGGTGTTTCCGTTCAAGGGGACGTCGACGCTGAGGAAGGCCTGCATGAACAGCCGGTTCCGGGTTTGCAGGATGCCGGCGAAGGGAGTGAGGTGGACCGCTTCGTTCTTCATGCGGAAGAGGGTGTCGGCCATCGAACCGGTCACGTCGCTGCCCGTGGGAACCTCGACGCCCACGCCGGCGGCCACCGCGGTGTTGTTCGATTCATAGATCATCCGCTTGAAAATGATTCCGAGATTGCCGACCACCTCGCCGCCAACCTCGAACGGCGAGACGGCGTAGTGGAATTGTCCGGCCAGCGGCAAGCGGACGTCCACCGACCACAGGTGATCGAGAAACGCCTTCTCGAAGCCGACCGTGTAGCGGTCGACGGAAAAGTCGAGCGGATTATCCGTGTACGGGTCGAGCGAATCCCACTGCCGGGCCATCAGGTTCTGGTGAAAATGATTGTAGAGGAAGAAGACGCGGTCTTCGGTCAACGGTTTATTGTTGTCGGCCACGTTCATCCGTCCCGCTCCGCCGGCCAGGGGAAGGTCGCAATAGCCGACCTCGTATCGTTCCGTCCCCGACAACGCCCCGACCGAGGTCAGGGGGCTATAGGGACCGCCGAATAGGCACGGGGCGTCGTACAGGTTTTTGCTGTGATGGCAACTGGCGGGCGGGCCGATCCAGTCGAACCAGCCGAACCAGTCGGTGAAGGCCCAACCCGAACACCCCGCATCGCCGCAACTGAGGGCCGAGGCGCAGGATGCCCCGCAGGAATCGTAACCGGCGGTTCGCGACGGTTTCAAGGGAGCGGGGGAGGTCTCAACCGGCGTTTGACGGGGTTGGGGGAGCGACAGGACGGGATCCGGCATCGAGTCCTCCACGTCGCTGGCCAGGGCCAATCCAACGTCTCCGCCTGAAGCCATCCCACGGGAAAATCTCTGTGCCGAAGCGTTGAAGGGGACAATTAATAGGATTGCGGCGGGCAGCAATCCGGCAATTGCGAATTTCATCATGCGCAGTGTGAGCATGGAATCACCTCGATGGAATGCGGGTAAATAAGATGTGCGGGAAAAAGTCTCTGCAACCGCGGCCAGAATCCTGGGACGGGAGGCCGTCGGCTGAGAGGAATGAACCTCGTCGCCTTACGCAATGAGGTTTCTAATTCATCGGATCGACTTTAACGGATATGCGGCTTTAACGTTTTGTAAGGGTTTTTCACAATTTGCGGAAAGGAAGAAAAATACCGCTTCTAACGACTTTAGGGACACCGAAAGACCATGCCCGTTTAGCCCGGCCGCTTGCGGCCGGTGGTTGGCTCTAACATGTTTATAAATATCAGGTTATGCCAATATCACGGAATCCGTTTATAGCGGCGATTATCAATCCTGACGGGATTATTTGCTGGTCCGGAATGATCTCCACCATCATTCTTTAAACGCTGGATAGGAAATTCTGCCCGATCCGCCGGCCGCGAGCGGCCGGGCTAAACTTGGTCGCGGAGCCGGCCCTGCTTGTCGGCCTGCCAGATGCGCCCGGTGTCGGGTTCGAAGGCCGTGAGATAGCCGTCGCCGTAGCAGCAGGTGTCGATGCACTTCAGGTGGCCGAGGTCCAGCACGTTGCCCTCGCGCTGGGCGGTGTGGCCGACGATCACGGTCTTGCCCGAGCGGTGCGGTCCGGGCGGCTCGGGACGAATCTTGCCCCAGATCATCAGCCGCGGACTCTGCTGCGCCATCGGCAACTCGGGATGGTAACTGCCGTGGACGAAGAGGTAGTCGTCGGTTTCGTAATACATCCGGCAGTTGCGGATGAAGCGCAGATGCTCCTGCGGAACGTGTTCCGGCTGGGAGTTGCCGTAGGAAGCCAACGTGGCCTCCCCGCCGAATATCAGCCAATTGGCCCGCAGATCGTTCGCCCCGGCGCAGACCTTCATGAACAATTCGTCGTGATTTCCCAACAGCGGCACCAGGCGGCACGCCTGGGAGAGCCGGAGCATAGTCTCCAGCACGCCCCGGCTGTCGGGGCCGCGATCGACGTAGTCGCCGAGGAACACGAGCGTATCGTCCGGTTGCGGGCCGACCGCTTCGAGCACGGCCGTCAAGGCGGGAAGGCATCCGTGCACGTCACCGACGGCAATCAGGCGGGAAGGCATGGGGGAGGCGGGGAGGGAGGAGGGTGGGAGTATGGTTCATGGACGAAGGACAAATGTCTAATGACGAATGACGAAAGAATGACGAAATCCGAATGACGAATGAAGCTGGTTGCTGCAATTTCGGATTTAGACATTCGTCCTTCGGATTTCTTTCGTCATTCGAGCTTCGTCATTCATCCTTATTCACAGTATCTTGTTTCACTTTGATCTGTTTCATTTCTTCATCCTGGTAGCGGACGTTCTGCGGCGGGACCGGCGCCCAGGACTGTTCGAGCTTGACGGGTTTGGGGGCCTCGACGAGGATGCGGAATTCATCGTGCGCCCCGGCTTCGCGGAGGACCTTTCCCCCGTTGCGGAGGACGGCCTGGGCCGCCAGGGCGTCGCAGACGTCGACCAGTCGGTCGAAGTTGTAGGCCGTGTGGCTAAAGACTTTCTTGCAGTCCAGGGCGGAGGTAAATTTCTGTGGAAGGTTTTTCATGCCGATTGTCGTAAACAGCACCCCGGCGGCGCTGGACGGATTGCAGTCGGAATCCTGGCCGCAGCACGTGGCGATGCGGATCGTTGCATCCGGATCCCGATTGCCGTAGAGCAGCCCGATGACGACGAACGCGCCGTTGAGCTTGGCGTCGATGTTGAATTTCCCCTTGTCGCAGGAGAAGCGGCGGTAGTCGGGGTTGCGTTGATATTTTTCATCCACTTTTTTCCAGGCGATCTTCCAGTCACCGGGATTTTCGCGGTGCCAGGCCAGCACGTCGCGGACGGCCTCGGCGTATTGGCTCCCCTCGGGGATGCAGGCCAGGCCGGCGCGGACGATTTTCTCGGGGGCCTTTTCGAAAAAGGCCGCGGCGTACATCCCGCCGATGAACTGTCCGGCGTAGACGCCGTCGCCGTAGTTCATCAACCGGCCGAACTTCTCGCCCAACGCGATGGCCACGTTCGGCATGCCGGGGGCGATCAGTCCGGAAAAATCGGCCTCGATCTGGTAGTCGATGTCGTCGGCGTGGTGGTTAAATTGGGGATGGCCCGAGTCGGGCGGAGCGACGCCGGCCCGGAGGTTCCGCCGGCCCGCGTCGTTGGCGTGCCAGAGCATGTAGCGGCTGTTGGCAAAGTCGATGCCCGCCTGGCGGATCGACACGTTCCAGCCGTATTGTTCCAGGGTGCGGAGGAACGTCATCTCGACGTAGATGTCGTCCTGCTCGAACTGGTTGATGGTCCCGGGTTTCCAGGGGGGAATTTGATCCTCGGGAAACTTCTCGCCAAGGGCCTTGAATTCCGTCGGTGCCCCCCAACCGACGCCGGCCATCTGCCCGATCCAGCCGGCGGCCATTTTGTCGCGGTACTCGCTCCGCGGCAGCGTGCGGTACTCCGCGGCCCAGGCCAGATTGACCACGCCGCCCAGGGCGAGTATCACCGGAAATGCTGTAAGACCCCGCCGGAAAGGATTCATTTTTCCCATGAGTTCCTCCGGAAAAGGGGCATGAATCGAAGGTTGCGTTGGAGTAGACGAAAAACTTGATTATAATGATAGCGAAAAAGATTTGTTGTTCAAGGCGGTTATATTCTCCTTATTTTATCGCCTTCAACGGTTAAACGAAACGCTCCCTTGAACGCCTGGGCGGCGGAATACGCCAATGCGGCATTATATTTTTAACAGAATTCTAATCGGCGGCTTGCTGTTCCTCGGAATGCGTCGGGATTGCTTCGGCGAGGAGCCGCCGCCGAATCCCAATTTGCCGCTGCCCACGCTGGGCGGAATGCAATTTTGGGCCGACGAACTGATCTTCCGCGAGTGGCGGATCCAGCGCAACGCCCTGACGGACCACTTCCGGCTGCTGGATGGTTCCAATCAACGTCACGCTTGGGGAACCTTCGCGCAGTGTCAGACGGCCTTGAAAAAAATCAAGCGCAAAAAACACCTCGCCCCGATGCGCGGCCGGGCCGTGATCCTGCTGCACGGCCTGGGCGGATCGCGGATGGTGATGAACTCGATGGAGCGCTTCCTGCGGGAGCAGGGAAAGTTGCAGGTTATCAGCGTCGGTTATCCCAGCACGCAAGGCTCCGTCGCGGATCACGCCCAAACGCTCGCGCGACTGATCGACCGCCTGGAGGGGATCGAGGAGATCGACTTTGTGGCCCATAGCCTGGGGAACGTCGTCGTCCGGCATTACTTACAGGACGTGAAGAAGCGGGAAAAAGCCGCCGGCACCCGTCGTTTGGCGACCGCCGGTACGGCGGCCTGTGTTTCATCGGAAATCCAGGAGGGGGACAGTCCCATTTTACCATCGGAAAAATCGGGACAGTCCCCTCGACCTCGATTCCGGCGGATGGTGATGATCGGGCCGCCCAACCACGGCTCGACGTTGGCGTTGTATTCGGATCCCAAGTTGCTTCAGGTCGTGGGGGGAAAGTCGGCGGCGGAGTTGGGCCGGAATTGGGATCATCTGCAAGGCCGGTTGGCGGTCCCCGATTTCGAGTTCGCTGTTATTGCCGGCGGGAAAAACGACGGCCGGGGATACAATCCGCTGATGCCGGGCGACGACGACGGGATGGTCGCCGTCGAGGACGCCCGGTTGGTCGGCGCCCGCGACTGGAACGTCGTGCCGGTCATGCACGCCTTTCTTACCCACAATCCCCGCGTGCAGAAGATGACTCTCCGGTTTCTCGAACACGGCTATCTCCGCTCCGAATCCACGCGACGGCCCATCAAACAATTGAAATGAACGTTTCATTCGACATTCGATATTCGTCCTTCTTTCGTCAATCGGATTTCGTCATTCGTCATTCCCCAAAAATAATTTCCTCGGCATGACCCTTCCTCCTCCAAAGCCCGGGCGCGTCGCCGGCATCGACTTTGGAACGGTGCGGATCGGGATTGCCGTCAGCGACGCGGGGCGGAGGATCGCCAGTCCCTTGGAGACCTACCGCCGAGGCGGCGCGGAACAAGACGCCCGGCGGTTTCGGCGGTTGGCGGCCGAGGAGGAAATCACTCTGTTTGTAGTAGGTTTGCCGGTCCATCTCGACGGTCGGGAAAGCGAGCAATCGCAAAACGCCCGGCAGTTCGGCCGCTGGCTGCAAGAGACCACCGGAGTGCCGGTGGTCTTCTTCGACGAGCGATTCACGACCCGGGAAGCGGAAGCGGCGTTGGAAGCGGCACAACTCACTTCCAAACGGCGTAAAAGCCGCCGCGATCGGGTGGCCGCCCAAATCCTCCTGGCGGCGTTTCTTGAAACAGGACAGACGACTCCCGATCCGCCGGGGGGGTTGGAGGGCTGATCCGGATGATTCAAGAGCCGTCCTGACGGGCACAAACGGGGTACTATCGGCAGGTGGTCGGCGAAGGATATCTTTCGACTTCCTGACAATCCAGATTCTTTGCTGCGCTCAGCAGATCCGTTCCGATGACTCGCCGATAAAGAATCCGGTCTGCCCCAGGCTGAATCCCGTCTCCTCAACGGTTTGTTCCTTTTATAACGGATATTCTTTTAATTCCGTTGGTATCGGTTGCCGATGGACTAAGTAGCTGAAGAGGCGGGAAGCCTCTTCTATGGAAGCGACCCAGTTCTCGGCACGGATGTGCCGTCCTTCGAGCTCTGACCACAAGGGGGGATTCCCATGATCTGCCGAATCCGGACGCTCGTTTTCTGCGGGGCGTTGCTCGCCAGCGCTTTCTGCATTGCCGAGGCGCAGGCCCAAGAGGCCTATGGCCGTCAGTGGGCACATACCTATAACACGCAGGATTGGAACCGGTTCTATCATTATCCTTATGTCTACTATCCGCAGAATTTTTGGGGAGCGGACTACTACCGCAGCAGCGAGGATTTGTACTATCGCTATCCGCCGGAAATGCGGATTCCGGTGTATAACAAACAATGGCAGAATTATTACCCGGGACATCGCAAGGATCCGAAGTATAGCGAATCGCTGCTTTTCCCCTTCTGCAAAGACCGGCACACCGGGGCGCGATACCACAAGGGTCATCATTTCATTGCCGACGTATTCTGAGCCGGGATAGAGAAAAGGCCTCGACCGCCGGCAGGCTGAGCCTGCCGGTTTGCATTTCTTGTACGAGCAAATCGTGATTAATTACGTGCCTATATTGTCTGGCGGATTTCACGTAATTTCAGGAGGTACATCCTCCCCCAGGAATTGCTACCTCTATATATTTTCTAATTTTTTTATTCCGGGACTTGCAATCAGCCAGTGATTGTGTATGATTAGTGACGTGAGAGGGCGCCACTCACTCTCTGGCCCTTCGTAGGTCCCTGCCCCGCCTACGAAGGGCTGCTTTTTTTCTGGGGAGGGGCATCGGTCTTCTCGTAGAAAGTGCAGCTTTGGAACGTAGGTCGGGAGTTCCGGGGATAAATGCTTTCCATCTTGCCGCACACCCCCCTGACGGAACACCCGAGAGCAAAGGAGGTAACTATAGCTCTAAAAGGGAGTTATGCTGAAGCATAACTTGCATGAAACTCCGCTGTGGGTTCTTGCGGATTGACCCTCTCCGAGGGCGCTCTTAGAATGGGGCAAAGTACAGTGCGGAAGGGGAGAAATGCTCCATGACCGATCCTGCCTTGTCCGATGCCGTGCCGATTTTTTTATTCGTCGCTTGTGCGATCGCCTTGGCCGTAGTCTTGCTGGTAATTGCCCAGCTTTTCAATCCGGCGCGTCCCGGCCGCGTGAAACGGATGCCTTACGAGAGCGGCATGGATCCGTTTCACGACGCCCGGCGGCGGTTTGACGTGCGTTTTTATTTGCTGGCGATTGCGTTCCTGGTCTTCGACGTGGAACTGTTGTTTCTCTACCCTTGGGCCGTAGCGTCGCATCCGGCGGCCGTACCGCGCGCGGCAACCGTTGCACCCACCGATATCACCCCCCCGCAGACCGCCCCGGCGGTGGGAATTGACGCGGCCGTGGCCTCGGGACTCGTCGAGAACCGCACGCTGGTGTTCGCCGGGGCGATGCTGTTTATCCTCTTGTTGGTCCTGGGATTCGTCTACGATTGGCGGAAAGGCGTGTTTCAGTGGAGGTAACGAAAAGGATGAGGGATGAAGGATTGAGGGATGAGGGACGGGAAAAATGACGTCTTGTTCCTTTAATTGTTTTTTTAGATTATGAAACCTGCCCTCATCCTTCATCCCTCATCCCTCATCCTTCATCCTTTATTCACAATGTCTGCAATCGTTGAACTTCCTGATAACGTGGTAGTCTCCCGGCTCGACAAGCTGGTCAGTTGGTGCCGCAAGAACAGCCTCTGGCCGATGCCGTTCGCCACGGCGTGCTGCGGGATCGAACTGATGGCCACCGGCGCCAGCCGGCACGACATTGCCCGGTTCGGTGCGGAGGTCTTCCGCTTCAGTCCCCGGCAGTGCGACCTGATGATCGTGGCCGGCCGGGTCGTGATGAAAATGCTGCCCGTCCTGCAGCGGATTTGGCAGCAGATGCTCGAGCCGAAGTGGTGCATTTCGATGGGCGCCTGTGCCTCGACCGGCGGGGTGTTCGACACCTACAGCGTGGTCCAGGGCATCGACCGGTTCATGCCGGTCGACATTTACGTCCCCGGCTGCCCCCCCCGGCCCGAACAGTTGATCCAGTCGTTGGTCGACCTCCAGGAGAAAATCCAGCGTGAAGGGACCGCCCGGGGAAAGGAATTCCTCGCCCCCTCCCGGCTCCGGCCGAAACGGGCGCTGCAAGAAAAGGGATTTGGGGATTGGGGATTGGGGGAAAATGATGGATGAGTCGAGAGTTATCGGATCGTTGCGGGCGGAATTTCCCGATCTGACCACCGACGAATTCCGGGAACAGACGCGGATTGTGGTCCCCTTGGAGAAGCTCTACGCGGTCCTTGAATTTCTTAAGGAACAAGCGGCGCTGGATTACCTGATCGACGTGACGTGCGTCGATTATCTCCACTACCCGACGGAAAAACCCGACCGCTTCGGACTGGTATATCTCCTGGCCAACAGCGAGACCAACGTTCGACTGACGGTCCGCTGCTACGTGGGCGGTCCGGAGCCGACCGTCCCCTCCGCGGTGAGTCTCTGGGAAGCGGCCAACTGGCTGGAGCGGGAGGTCTGGGACCTGTTCGGCATCCGCTTTACGGACCATCCCGACCTGCGGCGGATCGTCCTGCCCGAGCCGTTTTCGGCCCACCCCCTGCGCAAAGATTACCCCCTGCAAGGCCGCGGAGAAAGACATAATTTCCCGGTGGTGACGAGGAAAGAAGAATAGATCAATAATGACGAATGACGAATGACGAATGACGAAAGAAATCCGAATGTCGAAATCCGAACTGAGAAACGTGACGTCATTGATTATGTATGATGAAACCTTCTTCGACATTCGAGCTTCGTCCTTCTTTCGTCCTTCGTCCTTCGACATTCGTCATTCACCCTCAACGCAGCCCCGTTCATCAACGTCCCCCTCATGCCCCTGACCCCCGCCTTCAGCCCCGGCGATTTGGCGCACGACGAGCCGCAGCCTTACCTGTGGACGCTGAACTTCGGCCCGCAGCACCCGGCCACGCACACCACGCTGCGGCTGGTGCTGAAGCTGGAGGGCGAAACCGTCGTCGACGCCATGCCGGACATCGGGTACCTGCACTCGGGATTCGAGAAGCTCGGCGAGTCGCTGGACTACAACCAGTACGTTACGGTCACCGACCGGATGAACTACGTCTCGCCGATGGCCAACAACGTGGGCTGGCACCTGGCGGTCGAAAAGCTGATGGGAATCGAGGTCCCGCCCCGCTGCCAGTATCTCCGCGTAATCGTCTACGAGCTGGCCCGGATCTCCGACCACCTGCTGGCCAACGGCGCGATGGGGTTGGACACGGGGGCCTTTACGCACTTCATCTACGCCTTCAATCCCCGCGAGCCGATCAACGATATTTTCGAGGCCCTCTGCGGCGCGCGGTTCACGAACAGCTACACCCGCGTGGGCGGCCTGATGTACGACGCCTCGCCCCAGGCGGTCCGGATGATCCGCGACTTCCTCAAGGACCTGCCCCAGGCGCTGACCGACATGGAGCGGCTGCTGGTCCGCAACCGGATCTTTGTCGACCGCACCCAAGGCGTGGGCGTATTGAGTAAGGAGGAGGCGATCAATCGCGGCTGCACCGGCCCGATCGCCCGGGCCAGCGGCGTGACCCGCGATCTGCGGAAGGACGAACCGTACCTGGCCTACCCCGATTTCGACTTCCAGGTCTGCTGCGCCGAGGAGGGCGACTGCCTGGCCCGCTATCTGGTCCGCATGGGCGAGGTCCGCGAGAGCATCAAGATCATCCAGCAGGCGATCGAAAACCTGCCTTCCGGCCCGGTCAATGTCGGTCCCGACCGCCGGGCGATCCTGCCGGAAAAGGGCGCCGTGCATTCCACGATCGAGGGCCTGATTTCGCACTTCGAGGTGGTGATGACCAACCGCGGTTTCACCACTCCCTGCGAGGAAGTGTACCTGGCGACCGAATCGCCCAATGGCGAGTTGGGCTTCTACATCTCCGGCGACGGCAGTCCCCGCGCCTACCGCGCCCGCTGCCGTCCGCCCTCGTTCCTCCATTTCGCCGTCTTCCCCCACCTCATCCGCGGCCACACCCTAAGCGACGTCGTCGCGGTCTTGAGTAGTTTGAACATCATCGCTGCGGAGTTGGACCGGTAAAGGTTTTTTACAGGATACTGCCATGCCCGAGAAATCCTTACTGACTGATGACCTGCGTGCCGCCATCGGCGGGTATTTTTTGCGGTATCCGACCAAGCAGGCGACCTTGCTGCCGGCGCTGCACGCGGTGCAGGAGAAATTGGGGTTCGTGCCGCCGGAGGCGGTTGAGGAGATCGCCGCCTTGTTGGATCTCCAGCCGGCCGAGGTGCAGGACGCGCTGTCGTTCTACGGATTCTTCAAGCAGGACCGGCCGCTGGGGAAGTACCGGATGTGGGTCTGCCGCTCGATCAGTTGTGAGGCCCGGGACGAAGAGGACCTGTTACAGTACCTCCAGGAGAAGCTCGGGATCGAGCCGGGTCAGACGACGCCCGACGGGCGGTTCACCCTCGAGACGGCCGAGTGCCTCGGCGCCTGCGATTACGCCCCGGCGATCCTCGTCAATGACGTCTTGCACGAAGAGATGACCCGGGCGAAAATCGACGGGCTGCTCGACGCACTGGAATAATGAGGATTTCGGGGTGCCATGCCCACGCTTGCGTGGGCAGGTGAAACGCCCAACAAAGCCAGTTCATGCCCACGCAAGCGTGGGCATGGCACCCGATCGTGGAGTAACCGTGGCCCAATACGAACCCGTTTTATCGGCGAACTTCCACAAACCGGACGGCCACACGCTGGCCGTGTACCAGGCCGGCGGCGGGTACGACACGCTGCGGAAAACGCTCAAGGAGAAAAGCCCGAAGGAAATCGTCGAGTTGGTCCGCGCGAGCAACCTGCGGGGCAGGGGAGGGGCGGGATTTCCCACGGGGCTGAAGTGGTCGTTCCTGCCGGAAAATCATCCGGGACCGATCTACCTCTGCGTGAACGCCGACGAGAGCGAGCCGGGCACCTTTGTCAACCGGGTGCAGATGGAACGCGATCCGCACCAGGTGCTCGAAGGGATCATCCTGAGCGGCTACGCCACCCGGGCCGGCACGGCGTACATCTACCTGCGTTACGAATATCCGCTGTGCTTCAAACGCCTGCAACAGGCAATCGACGAGGCCTATGCGGCGGGCTACCTGGGCAAGAATATTTTAGGCAGCGGCTACTCACTCGACGTGTACATCCATCGCGGCGCGGCGGCCTACGTCTGCGGCGAGGAGACGGGTCTGATCGAGAGCATCGAGGGCCGGCGGGCCTGGCCGCGGATCAAGCCGCCGTTCCCCGCCGTCGAAGGGCTGTTCCGCAAGCCGACCGTCGTCAACAACGTCGAGACGCTGTCCTGCGTCAAGCACATCGTTGAGCGGGGGGTGGATTGGTTCAAGTCGCTAGGCACCCCGGCCGATCCGAACGATCCAAGAGACCCCGGCAGCTACGGGCCGAAGCTCTACGGGCTGAGCGGCCACGTCAGCCGCCCCGGCTGCTACGAGGCCCCCCTGGGGCTGACCGCCCGGGAACTGATCGACGAGTTCGGCGGCGGCGTGTGGGGCGGGCGGAAGCCCAAAGCGGTGGTCCCCGGCGGACTGAGCACCGGCGTGATGTCGGCCGACGAACTGGATACCCCGTTGGATTTTTCCGCCCCGATGAAAGTCGACTGTCTGGGCCTGGGCACCGGCTGCGCCGTGGTGTTGGACGAGACCTATTCGATGGTCGATTTCCTCTTGGGCAGTTGCCGGTTCTTCGCCCACGAGAGCTGCGGCCAGTGCACCCCCTGCCGTGAAGGGACGCACTGGGCCTTGCAGATGGTCCGGCGGATCAAGGCTGGCCACGGGCGGCTGACGGATCTCGACCTGCTCCTGGAAATCGCCGACAACATCGGCATCCTGCCCGGCACGACGATCTGCGGCCTGGCCGACGGCGCCGCCTGGCCGATCAAGAACGCCATCCGCAAGTTCCGCGGCGAATTTGAAGACTACATCCGGCGGACCAACGCCGGCGGCTGGATGGTCACGGAGCCGGTTCCGGCGCTGGAAGCGGACAGTGGACAGTGGACGGTGGGCAGTTGTCAGTGAGCCGGGCCGTCCTCGGCCCCGGCTAATGAGCATAGGGGACGAAGAAGTGCATCGTTAACGGGACGTGATCCCGCTATGTCGCGCAGGTGGTGAATATTGATCCTGAAAGATCTTGGGGGGAGTGATTATGGCAAGAGACATTTTTACAAGGAATTGCTGGCTACTTGTATGTTTCTCGTTTTCGGGAGTCATTCTTTTTGGGGGATGTTCCGGCGATTCGACTGCGCCGTCCGACGTGCCTCAGGAGGAGTCCACTGCTTCTCCGAACGCCTCATCGCTACCGCCCCCGCCGGGTTCATTTCCTTCCGGCTCCGCGTTGTCGCCCGATTCGCTGCCGCAAACCTTGCCGAAACCGGCCTTGGAAGCGCCTTCCTGGGCCGGCAACGAGCAGGAAGAACCGTTTTCGGTGAAGAAATGTTTTGAGGACCGCAAGGCCCCGCCGGATAACGCCGCTCCGCTGTATTTTGCCGCTTTGGCGGAGGTCTCTCCAATAATGGAATTCGTCTATCCTCCGGCCCGATGGCAGGCGAAACTCCCGCAAGTCAGGGCCTTGCAGGAGGAAATCTATCGTATTTCAGACACGGATGCCCTCAAGGCCGGTCGGATATCCTTGATCGAGGTCGAGCGCGTTTTGGCGAAAGCACGGCCGGCGCTGGAAAAACTCGATCAGGCGCAGAAGAAGAAACAGTGTGTTTTCATCACGGGGCTGGGAATGGACACCCTCTTGCTACACGCCCAAGCGGCGAGAGAATTTGCCCGTCTGGGAGTGATACAACTTTTCCACGCAAATGCCAGGGACGATTTCCCGGAAGCTGAACAAGCGATCAACCGAACGCTCCGATTTGTTCGCGATCTCCGTCCCCGGGGGTGTGCGGTGTGCCAACTGGTCTCCGTGTCGATGGAACGCATGGTTCTTCTGGGAATTGCTGATTTCACGCTCACGCAACCGGGGCTAACTCCCAAAGATTGCGACCGGCTGTTGGCGTTGCTGGCCGAGCATCAGCAAGCAAGCCGGCCGTTTGCGTTGGAAGGTCTGCGCATGGAGTACATCGCATGTCGGAATCTCCTGGAGGACCTGAGAACGGGGCGGCTTCGGAAAGAACAATTCGTCGAAGACTTCAATAACTTCAGTGAAGGAAGATTGTCCCTTCAAGTCGAACAGCTACGCGATATCAACTACCAGACCGAAATTCTTGCGCTGAAGAGGGCGTCCCTAACACTTGCTTCGATGATCAATCAACCCTATTATCAATTGACGCCGGACCAATTTGAAAAAGTGGAGATTCCCAAGCTGCGGGCGGAAGGAGCACTTATAACCGCAACGTTTCTTGTCAGTCCCGATCCCGGTTTGTTAAGGACTCAGGCCCGGCTGAAAGCAGAATTCGCAGGTATGCAATCCCTGATTGCCGCCCGGCGTTACATGCTGGTCCACGGAAAAGCACCCTTGCAACTGGCCGAGGCGGTCAAAGAAGCGGGCATGAAAGAAGTCCCCCTCGACCCCTTCAACGGTCGCGCCCTGTGTTACGGAGTGGAGCAAGTGACCGGAAATCCCGTAGTCTATTCCGTCGGTTACGATCGCGTAGACAACCGCGCCCAGATGGATTGTCCAGGATTCGATCAACCCGGTGATATTATCTGTAAGATGGGTGAAAAACGCTAAAATCTTTCGTTTTTCCCGACGCAATCGAGAAATAAAAAAACGCAAGCAGTTGTCAGTGAGCCGGGCCGTCCTCGGCCCCGGCCGGCGAGTACGAGGTCCGAAGGAGAAAACATACGCACTTATTCCGAAGCCCCCATTTCGGAACGAGGACTGAACGATGGAAGGCATCTCGCTGGGCTTAACGCTGTTTTTGGTAATGGACCCGCTGGGCAACGTGCCGGTGTTTTTGGGTTGCCTGCGCGGCGTGGACGACCGCCGCCGGTTGCGGGTTGTGGTCCGGGAGAGTGTCTTTGCTCTGGTGATCCTCCTGCTGTTTTTATTCTTCGGCACCACGCTGACCGGGATCCTTCAAATCCACACCGAGGCGTTGCAAATTTCCGGCGGGGTGCTGCTGTTTCTGATTTCGGTGGGGATGATCTTCCCCCGCTCAAAACACTCCAACGCGGCGGAACAGCCCCTCGAAGAGGAGCCGTTCATCGTTCCCTTGGCGACGCCCCTTGTGGCCGGGCCGTCGTGCATGGCCATCTTGATGGTCCTCGTCTCGCAGCATCCGGAGCGGACCTGGTTTTTCGCCGTGATCCTGTTGATGGCCTGGGCCCCCACGGCGCTGATCCTGATGCTCGCTGCCCCGCTCAGCCGGCTGCTCGGTCCTCGGGGACTGGCCGCCTGCGAACGCCTGATGGGCATGATCCTGACCGTCATCGCCGTGCAGATGCTCCTGGATGGAGTGAAAAGCTTTCTGACGGTAAAATAAGTCGTTCGATTTGCAATTTGAAATTTGCAATGACCCATTTGCACTAAGCCGCTCATGCCGACCGTCATCGTCAACGGAAAAGAAATCCAAATTCCCGAACGTCCGCGGCTGAACTGCATCCAGGCGGCGGAGCGGGCGGGCGTGGAGATCCCGCATTACTGTTATCATCCCGGACTGAGCGTGGCGGGCAACTGCCGGATGTGCCTGGTCGAGGTCGGCACGCGCGATCCGAAGACGGGGAAGATCACAATGCAGCCGAAGCTGGTCCCCGGCTGCAACACGCCGGCCGTCGAGGGGACGGTGATCGTCACCCAAAGCGAGAAGGTCCGGCAGGCCCAGGCGATGGTCGAGGAGGGCCTGCTGCTGCGGCATCCGATCGACTGCCCGATCTGCGACAAGGCCGGCGAGTGTCTGTTACAAGATTATTACTTTCAGTATGGGCAGAAGGAACGCCGGGCCGACGTCAAGCCGTTCACCAGCCGGCGGCGCGACTTGGGCGACGTGACGCTGTTCGTCGATCGCTGCATCCTCTGCACCCGCTGCGTGCGGTTCACCCGGGAGATCAGCGGCACGAAGGAGCTGATGGTCGTCAACCGGGGGGCGCACGAGGAAATCGACGTCGTGGCCGGGCATCCGCTGCGGAACAACCTTTCCGGCAACGTGGTCGATCTCTGCCCGGTCGGGGCGCTGGCCGACAAGGATTTTTTATATCAGCAGCGGGTGTGGTACATGCAGAGTCATCCGGGCGTCTGCACCGGCTGCTCGACGGGCTGTTCGATCTGGATCGACGAGAACCAGGACCGCATTTATCGGCTCCGCCCGCGGGATAATCCGGCTGTCAACCAGTGGTGGATGTGCAACGAGGGGCGGTACGGCTATCACCACGTCCATGATCCCCGGCGGCTGACGCGGCCGCTGCGGCGCGGGACCTCTCTCCCCTCTCCCGATTCGGGAGAGGGGCAGGGGGTGAGGGCAAGCGGCTCGCCGGGTGCCGCGACCAACCTTCGGTCGGTGCCCGGCTTGCCCAGCAGTGCAGAGAACACGGTTGGGCAAGCCAACCGTGGCACCCAAGATACTACCCGTTGGACTGATGTGGAGTGGTCGCAACTCGTCAAGGAATTGCCCGAGCGGCTGCGGGAGGCCGGCCGACTGGGGGTGCTGCTTTCACCGTTTTTAACGGTCGAGGAGGCCTATCTGCTGGCCACGTTCATCCGTTCGGTGGACGAAAACGCCGTGGTGGCCTTGGGAAAAATCCCCCGGTGGGGCGACGACGAGCGGTTTCCGCAGGGATTCACGGTC
Source organism: Pirellulales bacterium (assembly GCA_016936015.1). Lineage (GTDB taxonomy): Bacteria > Planctomycetota > Planctomycetia > Pirellulales > Thermoguttaceae > JAFGPV01. Next base: position 76,108 of record JAFGPV010000035.1, on the reverse strand, counting down.
CGGGCGGAAAAGTGCCCGAACCGCCGCGGCGTGGGTAAAGTGGCCGCGTATTTCATGCAAAAATGGATTTCTTACGAGGACGTTCTGTCGGCCGTCGCGGCGGGGGAGATCGAGGGTCTCTGGGTCGCAGGCGGCTATAAAACCGACTGGATCGACCCGGCCGAGGCGGAGCAATTCCATCGGCTCCGGCTGTTGGTGGTACAGGATCTCTTTCCTTCGCCGCTGACCGAGCGGGCGACGTATCAACTGCCCGGCGCCGCCTGGGCCGAGCGGGAAGGCTCCTACGTCAACCACGCCGACCAGTTGCAGATTGTGCCGGCCGCCGTCCGGCCGCCCCTGGGCGTGAGGACCGAGGCCTCGTTATACTGGGAACTGCTGGGCCGGAAGGGGATGTTCCAGGCCCGAAAGGTCCTCGACGAGATCGCCCGGGAAATCATCTACTTCTCGGCGGCGATCGGTCCCGTGCCGGAGACGGGGATCGACCTGAAGTCGAACCTGCTGGCCGAAGGGGGCGAAATGCAGGGATTGACGGCCTAGGGGAGAAGATTGATTGCAAAATGCAAATTGGTCATTGCAAATTGCAAATTGAACAACCTACTGACCACCGACCACTACCCCATGTCCTCTATCGACCTGCTTTTTCAACGACTGCGGACCGCCGGGAAAAAAGCCTTCATGCCGTTTATTACGGCGGGGGATCCGGACCTGGATTTTACCGAGGCGGTGATCGGCGAACTGGCCGGCCGCGGATGCGATCTCTTTGAACTGGGCATCCCCTACAGCGATCCGATCGCCGACGGGCCGGTGATCCAGGCCTCCTACAACCGGGCCCTGGAGAAGAAGATCAAGCTGGCCGACATTCTGGAGCGGATCGGGAAAATTACCGGTGGGACAGGTTGCCAACCTGTCCTACCAGCGCCGCCGATCGTCACCATGGCCAGCTATGCCGTTGTCTATCGGCACGGATTGGAAAAGTACGTTGCCGACGCGCAGGCGGCGGGGGCGGCGGGAGCGATTGTGCCCGACTTGCCCGTCGAAGAGGCCGCCCCGCTGGCCGCGATCTGCCGCAAGGCGGACTTCTCGTTGATCCAGCTCATCACGCCCACCACCCCCCGGGACCGGGCGAAACGCATCGCCGAACAGACGACGGGCTTTATCTATTACGTCTCGATCACCGGGATTACCGGCGAGCGGGAGTCGCTGCCGCCGCAGATTCTCGACGACGTCGCCTGGCTCCGGCAGCAGACCCCGTTGCCGGTGTGCATCGGATTCGGCATCAGCCGCCCCGAGCACGTGCGGATGCTGGCCCCGGTGGCCGACGGCCTGATCGTCGGCTCTGCGATTGTCCGCCGCATGGCCGAGGCGGCCGTCAAACCTCGGCGGCAGGTGCTCGACGAAATCGGCCGGTTCGTCGCGTCGTTGCGTGCGGCTCTCGAGTAACGGCTCGGGAAATAACGGCCGGACAGCGACGGATACGATCCCCGCGTTTTTGGTCCTTAGCGGCCAATAATCAATCCCCTCTCCCTTTGGGAGAGGGGCAGGGGGTGAGGGCGATTGCAACCGATAAAACACGAAGTTGTTTTTGAACGGCCGCTTAACGGCCGCATCGCAATCCTTTAGAACTCTCACTACCAGCGTGGCATGAGTGAGTGATCTGAAAGGAGGGCGTTGACGGCCTCCTGGGGAATCTTTGCAACAGCCTTCTCTCTTTGATCCCCGGCTATAAACTTGCTATGCATTTATTTGGTTTTATAATAATACGAAGGAGGATAAGAGTTCGTACAGTTCGTCGGAAATCCATTTCTACAAATCAAGTTGCTTCTTTTCGCCGGTTGAGCTTTTCTTGAATCAGAAAGGTGGATGCCCATGATCCGTCCCATCTCTTTGGACTCGCTGCCGCGGAAGAACCGCCCCCGTGCTGCCTCTCGGCGAGGATTCACCCTGGTGGAATTGTTGGTGGTGATCGCGATCATCGGAATCCTGATTGCCCTGTTGCTGCCGGCGATCCAGGCGGCCCGCGAGGCCGCCCGGCGGGCGCAGTGCTCCAATCATCTCAAGCAATGGGCCACCGCCGTTCACGATTACGTGGACACCCAGGGCCATTTTCCCTCGGCGGGCTGGGGCTGGGCGGGCTGGTCGCCCCATCCGGATCGGGGCTTAGGTCCCGGGCAACCCGGCGGCTTCTTCTACGTGCTGCTCCCCTTCTGCGAGCAGAAACAGTTATTCGATTTGGGCAAGGGCGTCGGGCCGATGAACTCAGCCGATCCGAAACTGCGCAAAGCTAACAAGCTGCGCATGCAAACTCCGTTAAGCATTTTCAATTGTCCCACCCGCCGCCCGGCGGAGAGTTACCCGATGCATTCAGGCATCGGTTTCGTCAAAACTCCCTATATGTGCGAAACGTTGGATACCTCAGTGCGGCAAGACTACGTGGCCAACGGCGGTGAAAAGCATCGGAGCGTTGATGGTTACCACATCGGGGCCGGTCCCGGCAGCCTCGCAGACGCCAAAAATTATCATTGGCCGGATCCTTACGTTAAGGATCCGGCGGATCCTAAGAAACTGTTTGTCTCGGGAATTCTATGGAGCCACAGCAGCTTTCGCATCAGAGAGTTTAAAGACGGACTTTCGACCACGTATCTGCTCGGCGAGAAGTACACCAATCCCGACCATTACAAGACGGGTTACGACTGCGGCGACGATCAAGGGCCTTACTGCTCCGACGATCGGGACTTGATGCGGTACGCCGAAGAGACGGGAGTATATCTCCCCCCGCGTCGCGATCGTCCCGGGATGGAAAACACTTTTGGTTTCGGCAGCGCCCATCCCTCGGGCATGAACATGGCCTTTTGCGACGGCTCCGTCAAACCTCTCGCCTACACCATCAGCGAGACTCTCCACCGCCGGCTCTGCAACCGTTGCGACAAGCAGATCGCCGACATTAATGAATTAGAATAATCTTGGTTTTTGCGGCGACCGCGAACACCGGTCACGGTTTTTTTAAGAGGTTGAAAACAATCGAAATATCTTTCGCCATAAGATGTTGCGACGATTGTTGTGCCGTTGGGAAAACGGGTGGTAACGGAGGCGAAAGAAATCTTTAATACAAACAGTTTACCCAATTCAAGAAAACATGTAGAATATGATAAGTGAGTTATTTTTGACTCTTCGCTTCGTGAAAATACCGGCACAGACTTGTTTTCGGCCATTGCGGAAGCGGTACTTTTCCATGGTCCTTGATGCTTCCGTTGGATAATTCCTGATATTTTTTCATTATCTCACTCATTCGAGGAGGAGAATTCGTTATGTTGGTCCCTCAAACCCCACGGCAAATGCGGGCCAAAAAGGGCAAGGCCCCTCGGGGATTTACCCTGGTGGAGTTGTTGGTGGTGATCGCGATCATCGGGATCTTGATCGCCCTGCTGCTGCCGGCGATCCAGGCGGCCCGCGAGGCCGCCCGCCGGACCGAGTGCACCAACCACCTCAAACAATTGGGCGTGGCGGTGCAAAATTATCATGCCTCCCAGAATCACCTTCCCAGCGCCGGTTACGGGGTGGGCTACGCCCCGCATCCGGACCGGGGACTGGGGACCAATCAGCCCGGCGGCGTCTTTTACGTCCTGCTCCCGTTCCTGGAACAAAAACAGTTGTTCGAGTTGGGAAAGGGAGTGGGGCCGAGAGACGAGTCAAGTGCCAAACTCAAGAATACGAATAAACAGCGGCTGGAAACGCCGGTCTCCGTTTTCTATTGCCCCTCGCGCCGCGCCTGTAAGAATTATCCCATTGATGATAACCACGGTTTCATCCGCAATCCAGTTTTCTGCGCTAGCTTGAGCGTGGGTTGCCGCACCGATTACGTCTTCAATGCGGGGGAGAGGTATGGACTTGGTTTCTGGCACAAAGATGCCTCTCTGAAGGATATTAATGATCTGACGAAATTCAACGGCATTATCTGGACCGGCAGCCAGTTCAAATGGAAGGACATCAAAGACGGACTGGCCAATACGTACTTGATCGGTGAAAAATACATCGGCCTGGATTACATCGAGGCGGGAAACTCCTGGGGCGACGACGAAGGCCCCTTCGCCTGCGATGATTCCGACATCATCCGCTTTGCGGCTTTTAGCATTAAATCCGAAAAACCGCCGATTATGGGCGAGCCGGCGGCGGACTATCTCGCGCCGTTGCGCGATCGGCGCGATCCCACTAGAGGCGACGCCAACTTCGGCCGGTACGGCAGGGGGTATTATACGTTCGGCAGCGCGCATGCCACCGGATTCCAAGTGGTGATGTGCGACGGCTCCGTCCACATGATCTCCTTTGGAATATCCGAGACCATGCACCGCCGGTTCGCCAATCGAGGCGATAAGAAACTCGTAGACCAGGATGTATTGGAGTAACTCGAACTGAAAACGCCTCCACCGGCCCAGTGTCGGTGGGGCGATGAATGGCCACTATTTGACTTAGGTGCCAATATGAAACTGCGCTCGATTTGGGTTTTGGGATTCTTCACGGCCGTTTCCTGCTTGTTGATCCTCGGCGGTTGTACTTCCTCCGAACCTCCCGTGCTGAATTACGCCCCGACCGTCGATCCCGCCGAAGCGGGCAAAGCGGCGCTGAAGCAGTACGATCAGAACAAGGACGGCAAGCTCGACGCCGCGGAATTGGAGAAAGCGCCCGCCATGAAGCTGGCCTTGCCCCGTCTCGACAAGAACGGCGACAAGGCCCTCTCGGCCGAGGAGATCGCCGAACGGGTCAAACGCTGGCAGACCAAAGAACCGGGGCGGCGGCTGCTGCGCATTACCATCACACACAACGGCGAACCTCTGGAGGGCGCCGAGGTCAAGCTCGTCCCCGAAAAATTCATCGGCGCAGACATGGAGGCCGCGGTCGGCAAGACCAGTCCCAGCGGGACGGTCTCTCCCAGCGGCAAGATGGGGCCGGACGGACTCGCCGGCTGCAGCCCGGGCTTCTACCGCGTGGTGATCACCAAGGCCGGCGAAAGCATCCCCGCCCGCTACAACACCCAAACGGTCCTCGGCCTGGACAGCTCCGAAGACAGCGACGAATTATACCGCGGGGTGCGCTTCGATCTCCAGTACTAAAAGAGGCCAAGGAACGCCGAAAGTGGGAGTCCTATCCCGCTACCGGCCGTCCTCTTGCGGAACGGGTTGTTTTTGGGGAAAATCTTTTCTTGATCCCAGGTGATCTAGCCGGCGGCTAACAGCCGCCGAGTGACGTCTGGATTCCCCACGGCGGCTGTTAGCCGCCGGCTAGGTGCGGCAACTTCAACAACCTGATCCTCGATCAATGGTTTTTTACGGTGTTATTTTTTAATTCTCTCTTTTTTGAGGACAAGATTTTATGTCTCGTTGCGTTTTGGCGTATTCCGGCGGGTTGGATACTTCGATTCTTTTGGGGTGGTTGATCGACGAAGGGTACGAGGTTCACGCGGTGTACGTGGACGTCGGGCAGCCGTGCGAGGACCGCGAGGCGATCCTGGAGAAGGCCCGGCGGTGCGGGGCGAAATCGGCCCGAGTCGTCGACGCCCGGGAGGAAGTCTGCCGCGATTTCGCCTTCCCGGTTTTGCAATGGCAGGCCCGGTACGAGGGCGTGTACCTGCTGGGCACGTCGATTGCCCGGCCGTTGATCTCCAAGATCTGCCTGCAAGTCGCCCGGGAGGTCGGTGCCCGGGCGTTCGCCCACGGGGCCACCGGCAAGGGGAACGACCAGTGCCGTTTCCAGCTTGCGGCCGAGGCCCTGGATCCGGCCGTCGAGGTGATCGCCCCGTGGCGGATGGAAAAATTCCGCAAAAAATTCCCCGGCCGCAGCGAGATGATCGCCTACTGCCGCGAAAAACAGATTCCGGTGAAGGCCTCGGCCGAGAAGCCTTACAGTTCCGACGAGAATTGCCTGCACATCAGCTACGAGGCGGGCCGGTTGGAGGACCTGGGCGTCAGCGGCGTCGAGGTGGTCGATTTTGGCATGACGGTGTCGCCCCAAAAGGCACCTGACAAGATTGAAAACGTGACGATCGAGTTCGTCTCCGGCGTCCCGGTCAAAGTCAACGGCGAAAAGCTGGACGCCTACCCGATGGTGGCGAAGCTGAACGAAATCGGCGGCCGCAACGGCGTGGGCCGGATCGACATGGTCGAGAACCGCTTTGTGGGAATGAAAAGCCGCGGCGTGTACGAGGCCCCGGGCATGACCGTTCTGTACGAGGCCCACCGGCTGCTCGAACAGATCACGCTGGACCGCGACCTGGTGCACCTGCGCGACCGCCTGGCGCCGGAGGTGGCGGAACTGGTGTACTACGGCTTCTGGTATTCGCCCAAGATGGACGCCCTGCAGGCGTTTATCCGCGAAACGCAGAAACCGGTCAGCGGCGAGGTGAGCCTGAACCTCTACAAGGGCAACCTGATGGTCCAGCGCCGGGCCAGTCCGCACAGCCTGTACGACGAAGGCATCGCCACGATGGAGGGCGGCGGCAGTTATAACCAGACCGATGCCGAGGGATTTTTACGCATCCAGGGCCTGCCCGGCCGCGTCCAGGGCCGCCTGCGGCCGAGGGAATACTGAAAAAGGCGATGATCATGGTGCGGAATCCTGAGATTTGGGAAGCCTTCGAGCGGCAATGGAGCGCCGAGCATCCCGCCGTCTATGAGGAGAACCTCCGCATGATGAACGCCATGGGGCTTTGGGCCAAGAAGATGGGGCAGTTCCCCCGCTCCGATCTCTGGGAGGGAATTGACGAAATTATTGCCTTTTCAAGAGTTTTACACCGTGTTCGACCGACTCCTGAAAAAAATCTCTGAAGCCTTTGAAGCTGCCGAGATCCCGTACATGATCATAGGCGGACAGGCGGTGTTGTATTACGGTGAACCGCGGTTTACCCGCGACATCGACGTCACCGTGGGGCTGGGCTCCGCGGAAGCCGAACCGGTACTTGCCATGATCGCCGCACAAGGCTGGCGAGTGCTCGCGGACAATCCCCGGCAATTCCTGGCGGAAACAATGGTCCTCCCTGTCGTGGATCCAGATTCGGAAATACGAATCGACTTTATTTTTTCGCAAACGGAATATGAGCGCCAGGCTCTGGCACGAAGCATTCAAGTGCCCCTGGACGATGTTCGTCTTCGGATTGTCGCACTCAACGATCTGGTGGTGATGAAGATCCTTGGCAACCGCCCCCGCGATCTGGAGGACCTTCGGAAAATTTTAATCAAGAACCCTCACGTCGACCGCACTTTCGTCGAGAATACTCTGAATGAGATCGATCAGGTTTTAGAGGCAAATTTCTTCCAAACCTTCCGGGAAATCGCGGATACGCTTCCCTGACGTTTCTTTATTTTGGAGCACTATATGACCTTAGCTCCCATCCTTTCCGTCTTACTGTTCAACCTCGGGGCTTCCACTCCGGAGACGACGGATTTGGTGATCTACGGCGGTTCGCCGGCGGGGATCATGGCGGCGGTGGAGGGGAAGAAACTGGGGAAATCGGTGGTCTTGATCGTGCCCGAGCGGCAGTTGGGCGGGATGACCGCCAGCGGCCTGGGGCGGACGGACGTCGGCGACAAGCGGGCCGTGGGCGGACTGGCCCGGGAGTTCTATCGCCGGATCGCCCGGCACTATAAAAAATCCGACTCTTGGTGGTGCGAAACGCCTGCGGAGTATCGAAAGCGCGCCCGGCGGCTGGTCGACTCCGACGTACAATGGAGCTTCGAGCCGCACGTCGCCCTGGCGACCTTCCGCGCAATGTTGGCGGAACAGGATGTGCCCGTGGTCTCCGGCCAACGGCTGGACCTGAAAAACGGCGTCCGCAAGGAGGGCGCCCGGATTACGGAGATCGTGATGGAATCGGGCCGCAGGTTTGCGGGAAAGATGTTTATCGACGCCACCTACGAAGGCGACCTGGTGGCCAAGGCGGGCGTGTCGTACACCGTAGGCCGCGAACCGAACTCCCGCTATCGCGAAACGTTAAACGGCGTTCAGACCGGGAAAGCGACAATGCACCAGTTTCTCCGGCCGGTGGATCCGTATCTTGTCCCCGGCGACGCGACCAGTGGGCTGCTGCCGCGCGTGGTGTCAGGGCCGCCCGGCGAGGACGGCTCGGGCGACCGCCGCGTGCAGGCCTATAACTTTCGGCTCTGTACCACCGACGTGCCCGAGAACCGTCTCCCCTGGCCAAAACCCATTAACTATGATCCGCAGCAGTACGAACTCCTCTTGCGTTGTCTTGAGGCCGGCGACCACCGGGTCCCCTCCGCCCAGGGTTATATGCCCAATCGGAAGACCGACATAAATAATTTTGGCGCCTTTTCGACGGATAACATCGGAAAAAACTACGATTATCCCGATGGAGATTACGTCACACGGGAAAAAATCTACCAGGAGCACGTTGAATACACCAAGGGATTGATGTGGACCCTTGCGAATCATACCCGCGTCCCGGCGGAAGTGCGGAAAAAAGTCCAAGCCTGGGGCCGGGCCAAGGATGAGTTCGTGGAGAACGACAATTGGCCGCCGTCGCTGTACATCCGCGAGGCCCGGCGGATGGCCGGCGCCGACGTGGTTACCGAGCACCACTGCCGGCGAAAGACCATTGCCCGGGATCCCGTGGGAATGGGGGCCTATGCCATGGACTCGCACAACGTGCAGCGGTACGTCGATGCCGAAGGACACGTGCGGAACGAGGGCAATTTCTGGATCGGCGTGCGACCCTATCTGATCAGTTATCGCGTGATCGTGCCCAAGCGGTCGGAATGCACCAACCTGTTGGTTCCGGTCTGCGTCTCGGCATCACACGTCGCCTACGGTTCGATCCGCATGGAGCCGGTCTTTATGATCCTTGGCCAGTCGGCGGCAGCCGCCGCCGCATTGGCGATCGACGACGCCTGCGACGTGCAGGCGGTCGCTTATCCGAAGCTCCGGAAGCGTTTGCTGTCCGAAGGACAAATTCTCAACGCGCCGAAATCAAACTAGCCGCCGGCCCCCACCACCTTGTTTTTCTCCCTTCCGGACACTATGCTGTTCGGCATGAGTTATTGGAAAGACAAAGTGGTCCTGGTCACCGGCGGATCGAGGGGATTAGGCCGGGTGATCGCCGAGGAGTTCGCCGCGGCGGGAGCGAAATTGGCGCTGATTGCGCTGGAGCCGGAAACGGTCGAAAGGACGGCCGAGGAAATCCGCGCCCGCGGCGCCGACGCGCTGGGCGTGTCCGCCGACATCACCAAACCGGAAGACGTCGAGCGGGCGATGGCTCAAACCTTGGAGCGATTCGGCCGCCTGGACGTGCTGGTGAACAACGCCGGCCGGTCGGATCGAGGCAACGCCTTCGAAACGCCGCCGGAAAAATTCCGCGAGCACATGGAGCTGAACTTCATCGCCCTGGTCCGCTGCACCCAGGCGGCCCTGCCGCATCTGCTCAAACGGCAGGGACACGTGGTCAACATCGGATCGCTGGCGGCCAAGTCGGCGGCCCGGTGGGTGGGCGCCTATCCGGCCACCAAGTTCGCCGTGGCGGCCTTCACGCAGCAATTGCGTCTGGAACTCGGTCCGCAGGGGCTGCACGCCATGCTCGTCTGCCCCGGCCCCATCCGGCGTCAGGATCCTCGACCTTATGAGTTTGAAGGCTTGGAAGAACTTCCCGCCCGGGCCGGTCGGCCGGGCGCCGGAATCAAAGCAAAGGCCATGCCGCCGCAAAAAGTCGCTCGGGCGATCCTCCGCGGCTGCCGCCGCCGCCTGCCCGAGCTGATGCTCCCCCGACGCGCCCGATGGTACCTCACCCTAATGCAGCTCTGCCCCCGCTTGGGCGACTGGATCGTGCTGAAAAAGACGGGGGGGAACGAGAAATAGAGATCTGGAAGATCAGGTCCTTTGTTTTCCCTATGTAGGAGGCGGCTCCTGCCGCCGATCAGTGCTTAATCGGCGGCAGGAGCCGCCTCCTACAAACGGAGAAGACGAGACCACAGGCGGATTACGGCGCCGGGCGGCGGGCCAGTTCGGCGGCGGGTCGGCCGCTCAACTCGGTGAGATGCTCCAGTAGGACGCGGCGGACTTCCAGCACCGCGGCGGGATGGCTGTGAACCGTGCTGTGGTCGGCCGGCACGACGATCTCCGAAGCCGCGCCCTCCAGATGGGCGCTGGCCTCGGCCACCACGCCGTCGGTATCGGAGGACAGAAACCGGGGCATCCACCACTGGCCCGGCATGTCGCCCACGATGTTGTGATACTTGACCCAGCAGGGGCGCCGGGCGGCCAGCATCACGGGAAAGATCGGCGAGCCGGGCGAGAGCGAGTCGATGCTGGTGGTGACCTTCGCCAGCGAGTGATCGACAAAGGCGTGGGGATTGTCGCGGTAGAGTTTTTCCTGGCTTTGCAGCAGCATCTCGGGCAGTTGGATCAGCTTGCTGAGCAGCCATTGGGTGGTCTGGTTGGAAAAATCGCTGCCGCGGTTCGGCGTGGCGATGGTCACCACGCGGCGGATCGATGGATTGGGCCGGAAATAGAACGTCTGCCGGAGTTTTTCGCGGATTTCGGGATCGGTTTTCAACTCATCGAGCGGAACCTTGCTCACCAATTTCCAGTACTTGTCGCCGCTGTCGAGGGTTTGCAGTTCGGAAAGCAGCCCGCCCATACTGTGCCCGACCAGCACCATCTGGTCCAGCGCCGGTTCCCGGTGCTGCGGGTCGAGCACTTCTCGAGCGGCGGCCAGATCGTGCCGCAACAGGGCGGCCGTGACCCAGAAGGGCTGAGCCGTCGGGTAGAGGTAAAACCAGAACTGGTAATGGTCGCGGATGACCGGGATGCTCCGCAGGTCGTTGAACATCTCCATCCAGGTCATGGGACTGGACCAGAGTCCGTGGACCAGCAGCACGGGAATCTTGCCCGGCTCGTAGGGCTGGACCATGTACAGGCCCATGACCGGATCGGGATGGTTCAGCCGGGCGACGTCCAACAACATCTCCGGCCGCAGTAGTCCGGCGTAGTCCAGGCGGTTCAGATCCGGCTTCGAGAGGAAGTACGCCAGGGGCGTGGTGAAGTCGCTTTCCAGCGGGACCAGTCCCCGGCCGATGCGCGTTTCCGCCCGGTCGAGCGGGTCATGCAGTTCGAGCACGGCGTTTTTATACGGCGTTTCGCCCGGCGGGGACTGTCCCGATTTTCTCGCAGAAAAAATGGGACTGTCCCCTTCCGTTGTTTTGTGATTGGCCACCGGCCGCAGCAGGGCCGTCACCGGGAAACTCAGGTCCTGGGGATAATACTTGGCCGCGACCGGTTCGCCCTGATAGCTCTGCCGGACGGCGATCAGCGGGACGCCCAGCCCGTGGACGGCGTACTGATTCTTCAGGCCGGTGACTTCGTAATCGGAGCAGAACTCGAAGCGGGCGAAGTCGCGGGGATTCCACCGCGTGCTTTGCAGCTTGCAAGTGACGACCCAATTGCCGGAGGCGGTATGGATGGTCTTCGTGGCGCCGGGCACGAGGACCTTGCCGGCGTTGGCGATCCGCAATGCGGCCTCGAGGGCGCCGTTGTAGACGTCGCACGCGCTGCGGTACTGCGGATCGTACGGATTCCGGGTGTCGCGGTAGCGGTCGTCGAACAGGTATTCGTAGGCGTCCAGCACGGCCGCCCCGTAGAGGTCCAAGGCGATGTCTTTTTCATTGCACTTCTCTGCGGTCTTGCCGCCTAAATAGGCCAACTCGGCCATGGCGTAGATCCGCTCGGAGTTGGGATACCGCTGGTTGAAGGCCTGGAGTTGCCGGATGATCGGCCGGGGATCGCTCTTCGGCTGGTAGGTCAAGTTGTGGATCCGCAGGAGCTGCTCGGTCCGCTGGCTCGGCCGGGGGCCGTCGTAAGAGGTCAGTTGCAGTTGATCCCCCAACGGATCCTTGGGGATCGGGCGGAGCATGACCCGATTGCCCGAACAGCCGCACGAGAGCGTCGAAACCGCCACGGCGAGGACTAGCAATTCCACCTGCCTGTGAAGCAGTAGAGAACGGGAACAATCTGGAAAACGCTGACTCGGCATATCTCTCGTTTAGCGGCCGCCGGCACGGCGGCCTGAGCATTCTCACAATTCAAGGCCGCTGTACCGGCGGCCGTTGAACGCCATGCGCGCAGGGAATCCCCCCAGAGTACGCGGCGGACAATACCGTGGAAGGACCGATGGCGTCAATGCCGGTTTTCCGGTCCTATTCGTACCGCAACGCCTCGATCGGATCGAGCCGGGAGGCCTTCCAGGCGGGGTAGAAGCCGAAGATGATGCCGACGGTCATGGAGACGCCGACCGCGGCGATGATGGCCGGCCAGGAGGTTTCCACCGGACAACGGAGGAAGATCCGCAAGAGGGTCGAGAGAGTGCGGCCCAGGAGGATGCCGATCGTGCCGCCGAAGAGGCAGAGAATCACGGCCTCGACCAGAAATTGCCGCAGGATGTGATGCGACCGGGCGCCGACGGCCATCCGTAATCCAATTTCCCGGGTCCGCTCGGTCACGGAGACGAGCATGATGTTCATGATGCCCACGCCGCCGACCACCAGCGAGACCATGGCCACGATCAATAAAAGCAGGCCCATCATCCGGGAAGCCTGGCTGAACATATTCGTCATTTCGGTCATGTCGCGGACGTTGAAATCGTCCGGCTCGTCGTCCCGGATATGATGCCGTTCGTGCAACAGTCGGGTGATCTGTTGTATGGCCTGGGGGGTCATCCGAGGCGAGACGGCGCTGGCCAAGATCACGTCGACGTTGGCGAAGCGGATCGGCTGGGGGTTATTGGCGGCCTGGGTCGTCGAGATCTCGGGATAGAGCGCTATCGCGTCGGGATAACGCTTGTTCAGAGTGTTGACGGCGCCGGACGTTGCACTCGTGGCGGCCGTAGCGGCGCTTTGGTTGACGTTGCTGACCGAGGAGCCGACCACCCGGTTCTTAATGGCCGACCAGGGGGCGATCACGACGTCGTCCATGTCCATGCCGACCATGTTGGCCCCCTTGTGGCTCAGCACGCCGAGGACGCGGAAAGGGACGTTGTTCATGCGGATCGTTTTCCCCAGCGGCGAGCGGTTTTCGAACAGTTCGCGGACCAGCGTGTCGCCGATGATGCAGACCTGGCTGCTGCTGCGGACGTCGCGGTCGGTGAACATGCTCCCTTCCGTGAGTTTCCAATCACGGACCTGCAGATAGGAAGGCGTCGTACCGTAGATGAAAAATGGCGACCAATTTCGGTTCTTATAAATAATCTGGGTCCGAGCCTGGACTATCGGAGCGGCGCAGGCCACGGCCGGACACTGCCGGGCGATCGCCTCGGCGTCCTGAGGGGTGAGCGTTATCATGCTGCCGTGGCCGAAATTAACCCCGGCACTGGTGGCGGCTCCGGATCGGATCATCAGGGTGTTGACGCCCATGCTGGACATTGACGACTGGATGTACTTCGTCGAACCCTGGCTGAATTCCACGACGGCGATGACCGCCGCGATGCCGATGATGATGCCAAAGGTGGTCAGGGCCGAACGCATCTTGTTGCGGCGCAGGGCGCCCACGGCCGTACGCATCGTGGAGGGGATTCGTAGGGCGGATCCCCGCGGCTTGACGCGTTCGACGGCTGCCGGCGCCGGTTCGGGTGCCGCCGCGGACCGGACGGCCGGCGGATGGACCCGGACGGAAGTCGCGGTTGCCGCCGACGAGGCGGACTGCCAAGCGGCGCCGGAGGAGAATGAAAACTGCGCGTGCGGGGCCGGCGTCGGTTCCGGCGGGTCGGCCGTGGCGCCGGCACGAACCTCCGCGGCTTCGGACGTCTGGCGGTCGCTGACGACCTCGCCGTCCTGCAGGAAGATCACGCGGTTGGCAAACTTCGCCACGTTCGCGTCGTGGGTCACCAGGATTACGGTGATCCCTTCGGTGTTCAGACGTTGGAACATGCGGAGGATTTCGACGCTGGTGTGCGAGTCGAGGTTGCCGGTCGGTTCGTCGGCCAACACCAATTGCGGCTGGTTGACCAGGGATCGGCCGATGGCCACGCGCTGCTGTTGTCCGCCGGACATCTGCGACGGTTCGTGCCCGACGCGGTCGGCCAGACCGACGCGGTCCAATAAACTCCTGGCCCATTCCTGCGATTCCTTGGCGGCCGGCCGTTGCACGGCGTAATCCAGAGGCATCAGGACGTTGCTCAGCGCCGTCGTCCGGGGCAGGAGGTTGAAGTTCTGGAAGACGAAACCGAGTTTTTCCGAGCGGATCAACGCCCGTTCGTTCGGGGTCAGCCGGCTCATCTCCTGGCCGTCGAACCAGTAACTGCCGTCGGTCGGATGGTCGAGACACCCGAGGATGTTCATCAGGGTGGTCTTTCCCGAACCGGAGGCGCCCATCAGGGCGACCATCTCGCCCTTGCGGATGGAGAGCGTCACGCCCCGAAGCGCCGGGACGTCGATCTCGCCGACGTGATAAGTCTTGCAGATGTTTTCGAGACGGATCAATTCCATGACGCGTTGCATTACGGGGGGGGCGGCGGCGGCTGATTTCTCTTCTGCCGGTGTTTGCTGCGGAAGAACTTGGGCGGACCCAGCAGATTGTTGGTGTCGTCCGCCCCCGCGGTTTCATCGATATCCGTGACGACCACTTCCATCCCCTCCTTGACGTCCTTGCCGCTGACTTCGGTCTGAAAACCGTCGCTGGGCCCGACGTGTACTTCGATCGGGCGGACGAACATTCCCTCCATGATCCAGAGTCGGCCCCGTTTCTCCGCCGAGTCCGAGGAATCGTTCTCGTAACCGGGGGTATACGCGTCCGTTTTTTCTTCCTTCTCCCGGACGTCGGGAGCGATCCACTCCGGGTCCGGCTCCCATTGCAGGGCCAGGTTGGGTACTTGGAGGACGTCCGGCCGACGTTCCACCTCGAAGTGGAGGTTGGCCGACATGTAGGGGAGAAGACGGAGATCCGAATTATCGACCTTCACGACGACCGTATAGATCACCACGTTCTGACTCGTCTGGGCGTCCAACCGGATTTGCGATACCTTGCCGTCGAACACGTCGTCCGGGTAAGCGTCCACGGTGAACTGCACGTTCATCTCCGGCTTGATGCCGCCGATGTCGGCTTCGTTGACCTGGGACCAGACCTCCATCCGCCGCAGGTCCTTGGCGATCAGGAACAAGCTCGGAGCGTTCAGGCTGGCCACCACGGTTTGCCCGATGTTGACCCGGCGGGCGATGATCGTCCCGTCGACCGGCGAGTGGATGACGGTGTAGCCGAGGTTGGTCTTGGCGATGTCCAGCGCGGCCTCGGCCTGCTTGACCTCCGCCTCCGCTGCCCCGACGTTCGCCTTGGCCGTTTCGTAATTGACCACGGCCAGGTCGTAATCGGCGTCGGAAATGACCACCAGCTTGGGGTCCCTTTTCCGGAGGCGTTCGTTGGCCTCGCGGAGTTTCTTGGCCCGATTCAAATCATGCTGGGCTTGCAGCAACTTGGCCTTCATCTGGCCCAAATCCACCCGGGCGCGGGTCAGCGCCGCCTCAGCCTGCTGGTATTGGCCCTTGTAGAGGGTGTCGTCGATGCACGCCAGGAGATCGCCCTGCCGGACGACGGAGTTGAAATCGACCGTTTTCTCGCCCGCGGGATCCTTCCGGTCGGGACCGAATTTCACGATCCGTCCGACCACCTGGGCGCCCACGTCCACCAAATCCTCCGGCTCGACGGTTCCCGTGGCGGTTTTCGTCAAGACCAGGTCTTCCCGCTTGATCTTGGCCGTGCGGAACTTCTGCGGGGAGCCGCCGGAGACGTAATTCATGTAGACCGCCCCCCCGGCCGCGATCAAACCCACTCCCAACACGATCCATAATAAGGTTCTCATGGCATGAAATCGGTTTCGTTGATTATCCGTTGCCGGCCAGCGCGGCCGGCCGATGATTGTTCTTCTTCAACTCGCACGCGGCCAGCAGCTTTCTCAGGGCGAAGAGGACCTGACGCCGCTGCCGTGGTGAAAGCTGCTCGATGACCTCCACCACCTGCTGGAGTCTCGCCTCCTCGCGATAGCGGAGGATTTCCTCGCCCCGGGGCGTCAATTGCAGTCTCCGCACCCGGCGATCCGCCCCTTCGATCACCCGCCGGACCAAGCCCGCCCGCTCCATGCGGTCGGCAAGCTGGGTCATCGCGCTCAAGGAAATCTTCAATTCCCGGCTGAGTAACGTCATCGCCCGGGGCGCGTCGAACAACAGCGAACAGACCTGCAATTGCGCCAACGGCAATTCCCCGGCCGGATCGCCCTCCATCGTAAATAAATGCCGGATCACGGTCGGCAACACGACGATGATCTCCCGGGCCTGCTGGCTCGGCATTGCGTCGGGCATGACAAAACCTTTAATAATGCTCCATTCCCCCCCGTTCAATTTCATAATGAACCGAGCGGGCCGCGGATAATTGATTAATTCTCCTATATTATTTATGGGGGTGAAGTATTTGTCAACGAAATCCCCCGGCTATGCAACGGGGAAAGGGGAGATTTCGAAGACTCGCTCTGAAGATGAAACCCCGAGGAAACCCGAACGGACCGGCACTCTCCAATGGATACCGGGTTTCCCGGCCATTCCGCGGAACTTGGAAACCCTGGGGCGGTTCAGGTCTTACGGGGTTTTCGGTCCTGGTTGGGGTTGCTGCGGCGGGGGTGGGAGAGGCGGCAGGGGCGCCGGCTGAGCGTTCGGGAGGGGAATCGGTTCCTGGTTGGGATTCGGTGGCGGCGCCGCGGCCGCGACGTTGGGAACGCCTTCAAGCCGGATCTCCCACCCGCCGCCCAAGGCCCGATAGACTTCGACCATCCCCAGGGCGATCTGTCCCCGGGCTGCCGCCCAGGAGTCTTGCTGCTGAATCAAGTTTTGCTGGATCACCGCGTACTGGTTGTAATTGATATTACTAATACTCGTTTGCAATTGAATCAAGATGACCTCCACCGCCTTGGAGGAGGCTTGGGCGCTCTGATCCAACAGTTTGGCCTGTTGCTGGGCGCGGAGGAAGGTAACCAGGCCGTTTTCCACCTCTGCCTGGGCCTGGAGCACGATATTCTGATACGAAAAGACCAACTCCTGGAATTGAGCGTCTTGCAAGCGGACGTTGTTGGCGATCCGCCCATAGTTCAGCAGGTTCCAGCGGAACGAGGGGCCGATGTTTCCGTTGAACGAGTTGGGGGTAAACAACTGGGGAAATTCCTGGGCCGCATAGCCCAGCGAGCCGTCGATGGTGAAGGCCGGATAGAGGTCCGCTTCGGCGATGCCGATCTGTTGGGCTTGGGCCGCGGCCAACCGTTCGGCCCGGCGGACGTCCGGACGGCGGCGCAACAGGTCGGCCGGTATCCCCACCGCCAGGTCGGCCGGCGCGTAGGGGATCGGGCCATGGCCGAGTTGCCGTTCGATGTCCACCGGCGGCATTCCCAGCAAAATGCACAACTGGTTCGTCACCAGCCGGATGTTGATCCAATACTGTTCGAGTTGGGCCTGGTTCTGCAGCACGTTGCTCCGCAACTGCTCGACGTCGACTGCTGTGATGTGTCCGGCGTCGCGCTTTTCTTCGCCGACCATCAGGATTTTCTGCTGGATGTTGATGTTCTCCGTCAAGAGCCGGATCCGCTCTTGATTGGTGCGGAGTTCGATGTAGTTCGCGGCCACGTCGCTGATCAGGGTCACGAGCACGTCGTCGTAATTGGCCACGGACGCGCCCAGCGCATCGTCGGCGGCAATGACCGCCCGGCGGTAACGCCCCCAAAAATCCAATTCCCAGGCCAGATTGAAATTGAAATTCCACTGATTGGAAAACACGCCGGCCGCGCCCCAGCGCTGATAGCTCCCTGCGGCGTTCTGCTGCTGGGGGAACAACTGCCCGACGGTGATCGCCCGTTGATACCGGGCCTCGAGCACTCTCATGCCCGCTTCACGGAGCGTCAGGTTCTGGCCGTAAGCGTTGGCCACCAACCCGTTCAGAACGGGATCGTTAAACAACGTCCACCAGAAACAGGGAATCTGCGACTGGCTGCGGACCCGAACGTCGGCCTCGTCAATCCAGTGTTCCTTCACCGGGGCCGGCGGAGGACAATAATTCGGGCCGACCTTAAAACCGTTTTTCATCCATTCCCAAGGACTCGTGCATCCGCCGAGCGAGACGGCCAGCAAGACGACCGCCGTGTGAATGATCCGATGAGCCCTCGAATGCAAGCACATCACATCCCCCAGTTAGTCTCTCAAGGGCATACGTCGTTAGGTAAAATCACTTAATCAGGATTAACTACTTTCACTTGAACTATCGACATATTCGACATTGCCGGAACAACTAAAACGCGCAAAGACATTATTGAAAGCGCATTTTTCCTAAATGCGCCACATTATACAAATCCCCATATTCTACGAGGACAACATTTCGCCGAGGAAAAAAGACTATTGGCGACGGAGACACTGCTCTTCCTGGAGCAGTCGCCACTGATCTTCGATCCACTGCTGGGTCCAGCCGTGAGTGGGAAAATGGGCGATCAGCAGCAACCAGAGCAGGGCGGCCAGAGAGATGGCAAGCAAGGAATTATCCGTCATCGACACAACCAGGAGAAAGAAAATGGCCCCTTCCAGCAAGGCCCCGGCGATGATTGTCCGTGTATTCAACAGCGCAAGGAACTGCCAAGCGACGTTGGCATCCGATAGAGCGGGAAAGCGGAAATCATTTCCGACCTCTTCAAGTCCCGATCGGAGTTGATTGAGGATTCCCTTTCGTCCCCGGGTGACGATGAGAGGTGGAACGACCAGTCGGAGAAACACGCTGCTTCCACCATAGATTAAAGCGATCAGCGTCATCACGGAGAGATTCCAATCCCACGGCTGTTCGAGGCCCAGGAAAATTACGATTGCGGCAAAGAAACCGGATCCCGCCGCCAGTGCCAGGACGGTAATCTGCAGCGTGCGGAGCGGCGTTTGCAGTCGAGCCTGCCAGTTGTCGGCGGCCATGAGAATGAAATTATGAATACGTTTTGGGGATGAAAAATTCTTTCTTAGGGGGCCGCCTTAGGCGGCCTGCCGCTCTCCGTCGGAGTCGTTGTCCTCTTGGGGGGATCGGTTTTCGACGCCGTCCCTTCCTCGGCTTGGACCTGTTTGGCGGACCAGGTTTCGGTCCAGGTGCAGCCCGCCCAGGAAAGTCCCACGCCGAAGCCCAGCAGAAGCGTTTGTTTTCCCGGCTTCAGCCGGCCGCACCGCCGCAGGTCGTCGATCAGGATCGGAATCGTCGAAGAAACCGTGTTCCCGCACGCTTCCAGGGCTTCCGGGGTCTTCTCCTCGCTGAGATTGATCCGGTCGCGGATGTGCTTGACCATGAAGGTGGTGGCCTGGTGCAGCAAATAGATGTCCACGTCGTCCCGGGTCCACTCGGCTTTCTTCAGCAACTGTCCGATCAGAGGCGGCAGCACGTCGAGGGAAAACTTGACCAACTCCGGGCCGTCCATGAACAAGGTGCTGGGCCAGCGGCGGCGCTTGCTCGGTTGGATGCCCTGTTCCACCGGCCGGGCGCCGCCGCCGACGGTCATCAGGTAATTTCCGCCGCGGCCGTCGGTGCCGAAGACGAAATTTCCCAGCGAGGGTTCGTCGGATGTCGTGACCAGCGTGGCCGCCGCGCCGTCGCCGAAAATCGTCCGCAGCGAACGGTCAGTCGGATCGATGTATTTCGAGTAGGTCTCGGCCGTGATCAACAGCACCCGCCGGGCCGCAGAGCTTTGGATCAGACCGTCGGCCAGAGCCAGGCCGTACACGTAACCCGAGCAGCCTAAATTGAAGTCCAAGGCCCCGGCACTCCGCGGCAGTCCCAGCCGTTCCTGCATCAGGCAGGCGGTGGTGGGCAGGAGGTAATCGGGCGTCTGCGTGCAGAACAACAGGAAGTCGACCGATTGGCGGTCGAGCTGCTGCTGGGCGAAGAGTTTCTCCGCGGCGGCCACGCCCAGGTCCGAGGCGCACTCGTCGGGCCGGGCGATGTGCCGTGCCCGCACGCCGGTCTTCTCGCGGATTTGTTTGATGTCCCACCGGGGGAACTGGGTCGCAAGTTCGTCGATGGTTTCGACCTTCTCCGGCAGATGAATGGCAATCGGCCCGATGGCGGAGTGTGGCATAGAGGCTCTCGGTTGACGATGCACCACACGGCGGGCGCGTGGTTTTATAAGTAGGAGGCGGCCTGCTCAGGAGCCACCCATCAGAGCGGGAAAGTACCAAAATTACCGTCGAAGGTCAACGGAGAACGCTGGACGTTTGCTCTTGACTCCCCCCGCTAGCGGAGTTACGTTCCGCGTTTATTTCAACTTTTATATCCCCCCCGGCCTGAAAATGCAAACCACCCTGGCCGTCATTGAAGAACAGATTGGAAAAGAAATATCGAGTAGCCGGCGGCTAACAGCCGCCGCGGGTGAATTCGTGCATTTCTCGGCGGCTGCTGGCCGCCGGCTAATTTTAGCTTTCTTTACAATTCGTGCTCTCCCGAGACATTTTTTCATTTGCTTCCTGACGTTTTTTTTCCTCCTTCTCCCGGCAGTCCCTTCCACCGCTTCCGAATGGCCGGAGGTCCGGGTTTCGGGATCCTTTGTCTTCCGGGCGGATTTCCCCTTGAAAAACGTGGATTCCACTCTCAAGGGTTTGGATCAGCTCCAGGAGGAGCTGGCGCAAACTCTCGGAATGACACGGCCGATAACGCCGATCGAAGTCTATCTTTTCCATAACGAGTCCACGTACCGCCGCTATCTGAAAAAGCTCTATCCGCAGATCCCTTTCCGCCAAGCGCTTTACGTTAAGGAGAAAGGCGTAAGCCGGTTGTTTGCCTTCGCCGGTCCCCAATTCGAGGTGGACGTGCGCCACGAGACGGTCCACGCCCTGCTGCACGCCGAACTGACTGGCATACCCTTGTGGCTCGACGAAGGGCTGGCGACTTATTTTGAACTCCCCCCGTCCCGACGCCATCGAGACAATCCCTATCGTTCCAGCCTGGAGTGGAATCTCCGCCTCGGCCTGTTGCCCCGGCTGGAAAAGCTGGAATCGCTCGCCGATCCCACCGCCCTGGGCAAGGGCGATTATCGTGACTCTTGGGTGTGGACGCACTTCTTATTGCACGGTCCGCCGGCCGCCCGGGACGAACTGCTCCGCTATCTCCGCGACCTGAAAACTCCGCCCCCGCCCGGTCCCTTGAGTCAACGCCTGGCCCGCCGCGTTCCCGACGTCCAACGGCAACTGAAAAGCCATCTCTTGGCAGTTGGAAAAGGAGTATAGCTCGTATTTATTGATATGGATCATCCTGAGCGAAGTGATAACTCTCTGTGTTTTCCCTGAGTAACCCAGATTCTCCACTTCTCTCAGAATGACGACATGGAAGCATGTCTCATGTTGCTCATCTTGACTAATCGTGCAAATCAGAAAACTTTTCTAAACATGAATTCTCGATTAGACGATAGCGCAGGATGGAATCCTTGTATTTTCCGCAATCCTTACCTGCGCGCAAGGTGTTACCATGCTGGCGTCAAAATGGAGAATTTTATCCGGGACATTCCTCGTCCTCGGTCTGGCTTATCCCGTTTTCTGTCAGGAGTCGGTGCCGAAGGGGAGGGTGATCGGTCAGAGGCTGGATAAACTCGGCCACTCGGTGGACAAGATCACGAAGTCGGTCGACGACTTGGGCGACTCGTTGTTCGGACCGATCTTTGGCGGAGACGCGAAGTCGGAAAACCGGGTGGAGAGGCCCCAACACAAACCCCTTTCGCTTTTCGGCGAAGCGGACGCCGTAACCGCACCGCCTCCGCGCGGCGTCTCATCGGAGACGTCGGCCGCGGGACGCGCGGAGGCGTCTTCTGAATCGCGCGGCGCCGATAAACCAATTGCTCCGCCGTTGTATATGCGGTTCAAGCAGTATCGCAATTCGCCGTTCGACACCTCACAGCCAAAGCCCCAGAAGCGCAAGTCCAAAGAGACAATCGATCTCATTGGGGATGCCTTGGCGGCCGATCACTCGCCGTCGGAGAGGCCGTCGGATGCCTCCCGAAAATCGTCCTTGACTCCGCTTTCCGAGGAGGCCGGCGTTTCGCAGCCGCGACCGGCGCCAACCGGTGGTCAACCCACCCCGGCCGTCGGCCGACCGAGCCCAGTTACCGATCAGCCGACGCCGGCCAGACATCCGCCTTCGGAGTCTAATCTTCCGTCCCGGCCCACGCCGGCGGAACGTCCTTCCCGCGTGCCTGCAGTGATGCCCGTCAGCCCGGAGACCGTGCCCGAGCCGGTGGCGGAAGACAGGAGAGAGCCTCCCATGCTGTCGGTGCAAAAGTCCCCGCCGCCGTCGGCGGTGGACGAAAACGTGTTGATCGCCCGCCGTGGTCCGATGTTGAGCGTGGAAACCTTGGGACCGCGAAAGATCGTCGTGGGCAAGCAGTCGACGTATGAAGTGACGATGATCAACTCGGGAGAGGTCGCCGCGGAAGGCTTGACGGTGTTCGTCAGTCTGCCGGAGTGGGCGGAAGTGCAGGGGGCGGAGGCCAGCTTGGGCGCCGCCCAGGTTACCCCGCCGGATCGGCCGGCCGCGCCGTTGGCGTGGCAGTTAACGGAATTGCCGGCCAAAACGCGGGAAAAGCTGGTGTTGCGGATTATTCCCCGGCAGAGCCGGCCTTTCGATCTGGCGGTCCGCTGGGAATACAAACCGGTCGCCTCGCAGGCGATGATCGAAGTCCAGGAGCCGAAGCTCGAAATGCAATTGGACGGTCCCCGCGAGGTCCTCTACGGCAGAAAGGAACTCTACCGCCTGAAACTGGCCAACACCGGCAACGGCGTCGCGGAAGGCGTGGTGATCAAACTGTTGCCCGTCGGCGCCGGCGAGAACGTGCCGGCCGAGTATCCCCTGGGCGCCCTGCCCGCCGGCGAGGCCAAAACAATTGAAGTGGAATTGACGGCCCGGCAGGCGGGCGACCTGAAGATTCAGGTCGAGGCCCGGGGGGAAACCGGCGTCCACGCCGAGCTGTCCGAGAAGGTCCTGGTCCGCCGCGGGGGATTGGACGTGATGGTGGAAGGACCGCAGCGGCAATTTGTCGGCGCCACGGCGACCTACATCGTCTGCGTGAAAAATCCGGGCAATGCCCCCACGAGGAATATCGCCTTTTCCGCCGTGCTGCCCAAGGCCCTGCGTTACGTCGGCGGCATCGACGGCGCCCGGTCCGACCGGACCGGCGGCGAAGTGCAATGGCTGCTCGGCACGCTCAATCCGCAAACCGAGCGGACCTTCCACTTGAAATGCACCCTGGGCGCCGCGGGCGTCAGTCGGCTGAAGATTTCCGCCTCCGCGGAAGACGACCTCACCGTGGCGGCGGCCGCCGTCACGCGGGTGGAAGCCGTCGCCAGCCTGGAACTGGACGTGAAGGATCCGGGCGGCCCCGTGCCCGTGGGCGAAGAGGCGGAGTACACGATTTCCGTCCGCAACCGCGGAACCAAGAAAGCTGAAAACGTGGAGGTGATCGGTTATTTCTCGCGGGGCATCGAACCCATCCGCGGCGAAGGCAATCCGCACCGCATCAGCTCCGGTCAGATCCTTTTTTCGCCGATCCCCGTAGTGGCCCCCGGGACGGAAACGGTCCTGACGATCCACGCGAAGGCCGAGACGCCCGGCAACCACGTCTTCCGCGCGGAAGTGCACTGCAAGACGCTCGGCACCCGGCTGGTCAACGAAGAGAACACGCTCTACTACCAAGAAACCGCTACGGGGGAATCCGGTCCCACGGCCCCGCCCGGCGGCCAGATGGCCACGGCGCCGTCCGCCCCGACGAATCGATAAACCCGAAGTCAGACAGATTGTCAATCTGTCTCACGAGTTTAGCCCAGGCACTTGTGCCGGGAGTGCCTGAGAAAACGCCTAACTCCCGGTAAAAGTGTCGGGGCTAAACGCTTTCGATCTCCTCGGTTCTTCTCTAGTTGAAATATTCTCCTCCCATTTCCGTTGAACTGCTTCTTTCCCGGCGGTCGAAAAGAGAAAGGAGTGGCTGATTTATCCGATACAAGCAAGTAATCAGGGAGCGTGACCTTGCAATCAAAAAGTCACTGGAAAGTATTTTATCTTACCTATTTTTCCAGTCCTTCCTCTGATCGGATCATCTACCGAACAATGCTCCGCCGGCAACCACGGCGAATTATCGAATTGGGGCTGGGACTGGGGCAACGGGCCTTACGCTTGATTGACGTGGCCGCTAGTTATGCACCCCGCGGAGAGGTTCAGTACATTGGGATCGATCCCTTCGAGGATCGCCTTCCGGCCGACCGGCCGGGTTTGACGCTGATTTCCGCCCATCGGCTATTGAAGTCGAGCGGCGCCCGGATCAAGCTGATCCCCGGCAATCCGGGAGAAGTCCTGATCGGCAGGGCCAATCACTTGGGGCCTGTGGACCTGATGATCATTTCGACCGACGAGCGGCAGGCCGATCCGTTTGGGCCGTTATGGTTTTACATCCCCCGGCTGCTGCACGAGAAAACGGCCGTTTTTCGGGATATTTCAACCGATGACGGGAAAAAAGTCCTTCAAGAGTTCGATCATCGAGATATTCTCGCCTGGGCTGCCCCTCGACGGCGGCGAAAGGCCGCGTAGGCCGCGTGGGGCACTGCTGAGCGAAGCGAAGAATCCAGACCGCTTGTGAGTAAAAAAACGGAGATCCATCGCCGGCCATCTGTCGAGGATGCCCGTCAGGATGACTTTCCGAATGATTTCCGTTATTTCTCGAATGCCACTTCTTGGGCAACTGCCGGGCAACCATTCGATCCTGGCGGGCGTGTCCACGAAGAATCTTCAGAAGGATCCCTCGGATCGGGTCGTCGCCGGATCGATGGAACTATATGATATAGATAGAGATCCGCTCCGAAATTGGCCAGCGGGGCATCTTTTCCGGGATAGGGATTTTCCATGATTTCATGCTTTCCGGCGATAAGGGTAAAATAAGAACACCGCTGTTTTCTTGACACCATGGCCGATCCCAAACACTCTTCGACGAGTTCTGCCACCGACGTGACCTTGGAGATGCAGCCCACGCAGATTCGTGGGGGCGGAAGTTCCATAGGGGGGGTGGCGGCCTCCATCACGCGGCCGGCGATGGCCCTGGTCGAAGGTTCCACTCTGGAGTTGACCCGGGAGACGCAACTCCTGCTGGGCCGGCGGCTGCGTTTGGCGGCTATCCTGATGTTCGTCGGTTTTGCGGTCTTTTTCGTCCGTCAGATCTTGCAGCCGGGCGTCCACGTTCAAGAGAGAGTCTTTTTTCTCTCGGCCCATGCGCTGGTGACGGCCGTCTTGGGTTTCATCGCCGTGCGGCTTTGCCACCAATGCGTCCTTTCTCTCTGGAAATTGCGGATCGTCGAACTGTTGCTGTTCGGATTGCCCGCGTTGTATTTCCTGGCCCTGACCTATTCCGCCGTGTTGCAGTCCAGCCGCCAGGGGTACCTGGAGATTTTCGAGGGCCCGTGGCTGCTGTTGATTTTCACGTACGCCTTGTTCATTCCCAACACCATACGCCGGGCGGCGGTCTTCATCGCCTGCCTGGTGGCCGCGCCGCTGCTGATGTATCTCGTCATGGGCTGGATCTACCCCTCCGTGGCGAAGGTGCTCAACGTCAACGACCTGGTGGGACTGGCCCTGATGCTGATGATGGCCGGCGGAGCGGGAGTGTTCGGCGTCGATACGATCGTCGCCCTGCGGCGGCAGGCGTTTCAGGCCAAACAGCTCGGCCAGTATCGGCTCACGCGGCGGATCGGCGCCGGCGGCATGGGCGAAGTGTACCTGGCCGAACATCAACTCCTCAAACGCGCCTGCGTGGTGAAGGTCATCCGGCCGGAAAAAACCCGCGACCCCCAAGTGCTGGCGCGGTTCCAGCGCGAGGTCCGGGCCACCGCCAAGCTCACGCACTGGAACACCGTCGAGATCTTCGACTACGGCTGCGCCGAGGACGGCACCTTCTATTACGTCATGGAATATCTGCGGGGAATGAACTTGGCCGAGTTGGTCGAACGTTTCGGATCGCTGCCGCCGGCCCGGGTGGTCTATCTGCTCCACCAAGCCTGCGACGCCCTGAACGAGGCCCACGCCGCGGGACTGATCCACCGCGACATAAAGCCCGGCAACGTCTTTGCCGCCCGGCGCGGCGGGGTGTACGACGTGGTCAAGCTGCTGGATTTCGGCCTGGTCAAACCGCTCTTGGACGACGAGCCGATCCAATTGACGACGGAAGGCTCGATCGCCGGTTCGCCGCTTTACATGTCGCCGGAGCAGATCCTCGGCGAGACGCCGCCCGACGCCCGGAGCGACATCTACTCCCTTGGGGCGGTCGGCTACTTCCTGCTCACCGGGCAGCCGCCGTTTTCGGGCGTCAATCCGATGAAGGTCATGCTGGCCCACGCCCACGACCCCGTTCCCCCGCCCCGCACGCTCGTCCCCGAAATTCCCGCCGATCTCGAGCAGGTGATCCTCCGCTGCCTGGCCAAATCGCCCGACGACCGTTATCCCGACACCCGCACCCTGGCCGAGGCCCTGGAAAACTGCCGGTGCGCCGGCGAGTGGAATCGGGAACTCTCGGCCCAGTGGTGGCAAAAACAGGAGACGGAAGAGCCGGTGGCGCCTTCCGTTTAGCGATCCACGGGAATCTCCGCTCACGCCAGTCGCCTTCCCCAACGCCCCGCGATGGCAATCGCGGGGGTATACAAGGTGCTTTTTCGGCCCCTGCTGCGCGAACAAAAACAGGGTATAATAGGTCTTTTTCGAGGTCCTTTCCCGTTTCCTTCCTCTGTAAATCATCATGACCACGCCCCGCACGATGTTCGATAAAATCTGGGACGAACACGTCGTCCTGGCCGAAGAGGGCAAACAGACCGTCCTCTATATCGACCTGCACCTGGTCCACGAGGTGACCAGTCCGCAGGCGTTCGAGGGGCTTCGTCTGGCCGGACGGAAGGTCCGTCGGCCCGAGAAGACCGTCGCCACCGTCGACCACAACGTCCCCACCACCGACCGCCGCCTGCCGATCGTCGATCAGGTCTCCAAACGGCAGATCGACACCCTGCGCGAAAACTGCCGGCAGTTCGGCATCCGGCTTTACGATCTCATGGATCCGCACCAGGGGGTCGTCCACGTCATCGGGCCGGAACTGGGGCTGACCCAGCCGGGCATGACGATCGTCTGCGGCGACAGCCACACCGCCACGCACGGGGCCTTCGGCGCGCTGGCCTTCGGCATTGGCACCAGCGAGGTCGAGCACGTGCTGGCCACCCAAACCCTGCTTCAACACCGTCCCAAGACCTTGGAACTCCGCGTCGAGGGCGCCCTGGCCCGCGGCGTGACGGCCAAGGACCTGATCCTCTACCTGATCGGCCGGATCGGCACCGGCGGCGGCACCGGCTGTTGCGTCGAGTACACCGGCTCGACGATCCGCAACTTGACCATGGAAGAGCGGATGACCGTCTGCAACATGTCGATCGAGGCCGGCGCCCGGGCGGGAATGATCGCCCCGGACGAGACGACCTTCGCCTATCTCCGCGGTCGGGAATTCGCTCCCCAGGACTTCGACGCCGCCGTGGCCCGCTGGAAAAAACTGCCCACCGACCCCGGCGCGAAATTCGACCGCTCGGAACAATTCCAGGCCGCTGACGTCCAGCCGCAAGTCACCTGGGGGACCAATCCCGGGCAGGTGACCGACATCGGCGGCAAGGTGCCCGCCCCGGCCGATTTTGCCGATCCGACCGAACAGAAGGCCGTCGCCCGGGCGCTGGAGTACATGGACCTGAAGCCCGGCACGTCCATTGCCGAAATCCCGATCCAGCGGGTGTTCATCGGCTCGTGCACCAACGGGCGGATCGAGGACCTCCGGGCCGCCGCCGCCGTGGTCCGCGGCTATCAGGTCGCCGACGGCGTTTCGGCAATGGTCGTTCCCGGCAGCGGGCCGGTGAAACGACAAGCGGAGGCGGAAGGACTCGACAAGATTTTCACCGCCGCCGGACTGGAGTGGCGCGAGGCCGGGTGCAGTATGTGCCTGGCGATGAATCCCGACCGGCTCGAGCCGGGCGAGCGCTGCGCGGCCACGAGCAACCGGAACTTCGAGGGCCGGCAGGGCAAGGGCGGACGCACCCACCTCGTCTCCCCCCCCATGGCCGCCGCCGCCGCCATCGCCGGCCACTTCGTCGATATCCGGGAATGGAGATACCATTAGTCCCCTCTCTCCCCCGGGAGAGGGTCAGGGTGAGGGCTGTTTATTTATGGTAAATTGAACAACACACTTCACCCTCGTTCCGAAACTCCAGTTTCGGAACGCCTTAGGATTGGCGAATCAATTAGTGTCGCCTTTCGCTCCGCGAAAGTACGCTACTTTCGCGGAGCGAAAGGCAACTATGCGACGGTTATTGATTCACCAGTCCTTAGCAGCCGCATTGTTCCGAAGCTGGAGCTTCGGAACAAGAAATACCCATGGCCGAATCCCAACGTCTCTCCGCCGCCGACCTGATCGCCCGCGCCCGGCAGGGCGACGCGGAGTGCCGCGAGCGGCTCTTTACGCTCTGCCGGTCGTACCTGGGCTTTGCCGCCCGGTCGCAGGTCGAGACGTGGCTGCGGCGGAAGGTGGACGCCTCGGACCTGGTGCAGGAGACGATGTTGGAGGCCTACCGCGACTTCGACCGCTTCGAGGGCCGGACCGAGGGGGAATGGCTCGCCTGGCTGAAGAAAATTCTCCGTCACAACGCGGCCGATTTCGTCCGCCGGTACCACGGCACGGCCAAACGGGCGGCCGGAAAAGAGGTCCCCTTCCGCGATCCCGACGACAGCCTAGCCCGGGGCGCCCCCGAGCCGGCCGCCCCCCAGGCCACGCCCAGCCAGGAATTCCTCCAGCTCGACGACGAGCTCCGCGTGACGGCCGCCCTGGCCGAGCTGCCGCCCGACTACCAGGAGGTGATCGTCCTGCGCAATCTCGAACGCCTTCCCTTCAACGAAGTCGCCGACCGCATGTCCCGCACCCGCCCCGCCGCCCAAATGCTCTGGCTCCGCGCCATCCGCAAACTCCAGGAGGTGCTGGGGGACTGAATGATGAACGTTTAGCGGCCGCCGGCACGGCGGCCAAGTTTTTGAGCGAATCCAGGGCCGCCGTGCCAGCGGCCGCTAAACGGAAAACACACTCCTTCCAACCGCAACCGTTGGAAACGGATAAAGCCGCGACCGTTGGTCGCGCAACCGTGGGAAAAACTGAGGATCGGGGCTCGATAATGTACGATCCCTCCAAAAATCGCGGCGGAATGGTGGGTGCAGGGATCGTGATGCTCCTTACGTTCATCCCCCTCGTTCCGAGTCTTTATGATCATAAGATATCGATTCCCCTTTCGGCCGTGTTGTTGATTTCCTTCATCCTTTCCGCGGTCCTAGCGAGTCTCGGGTACGTCTCGGGCCGATCGGGGGCCAAGTGCCGCGGCGTTTATCGGGCGATCCTCTCCGGGGCGGCGCTGTTTACCGTTGCATGTGTCGTGGTTTTCACGACGTATCTGCTGTTGGGCATGAACATCGAAACCTCCCGCCGGTTCTGGTTCCTGGCCGTCCAGTGGACCGTCATCTTTGCCGTCTCCGGCGGCCTGGTCAGCGGCCTGGGCGCCGTCATCGCCCGCGATTACCGCCGCTTCCACCGCTTGCGCCCCGCCCCGCAATTCACCCTCCAAGAGTTGTTTGTCTTCAGTTTCCTCGTAAGCGTGATCATCAGCGCCATCTCCAGCCGCATGTTCTTCAAGGAATTAGTCGGGTAGAAAATGGCCATGACGGATCCAGCGGTAAAACGGAGCGGATGGGTCGGGGGGGTGATTGTGTTCCTGATCACTTTTATCCCATCGGTGGGTAGTTGTTCCTGGGACAGCCGTGTTGCGATCCAGGAGAGTGTAGGATTTCTCCTTTTGATTTTCTTCGTCTCTCTCCTTACGGGATTATTCGGTTCATTGCTGGGCCGATTTGGTGCAAACCAAGTGAAAATATCCAAGGCATTTATCATGGGAGGCGTTATCTCAAGTCTTGTTCCCGTGATCGGCTTCCTCATTTCTGCAATCCTTGATTGGGATTGGCTCTTCGTTTTCCTTGGCTTGTTGGTAATATTTCTTTGTTTTAGTGCCGGATCGCTCATCAGCGGGATCGGCGCCATCATCGCCCGCGATTATCGCCGTTTCCAGAGAGGACGGTTCTTCCCGCAATTCACCCTTATGGAATTACTGATCGTTATTACTCTCGTGGCAGTAATGTGTAGTATGATTATCAGCCTGTAATGACAGCCGGGTGAATAAGGAAGGCTGAACATGAGGGCCATTGATGGCCCTTTTCCACCGCAGGTGGTATTAGGCCCGCGCGTTCACGCCGGGTCGTGGGAGGCGACCTCCCCACGGTAGTTCCCGGCCCCTGCCGCCGCCGTTAGCGGCGGCAGGGGCCGGGAACAAGGCAGTGGCGGATTCCGCTATCCCGTGCTAAAAGCACGGCCCTATTACCACTTGCATGGACAAGGATCGTAAACGATCCTTCCCATTATTATTCACCACCAATAAAAATGTGTGTTACAACTGGGGCGATGCCTTGTGGGCTGGACGATCTCGCCGACCAATGATCGGCTGAGAATTACCGGTCGTTTTTCTCTAGAAACTGGGCCACCCGTTCTGATACAATCCCCCGATGAATAGCCCCAGATCGGCAGATGGAATGACATTGAAATCGGTGATGATTCCTATTCCCGCCCGAATTTGACAAATCGGGCCCCCCGTTACCCAAAAACACGCTTCTCAATCGATCATAACCAGAAGCTAATATTCAAGTTACATCAACAGACCACGACACACGGATGCCCCATTGCATCCACCCACAATAGTGGGAAAATGAGTGTTCATTGATCGCCGAATTGAGCAATCATCAAACCTATGGAATCCCATCCGCCGGAACAATACGATTTTGAATTGCTCGATTCCTACCTCGCCCGGCTCCACGCCGGTGAGCGACCGGAGCGGGAGGAGTTTCTGCAACAACGTCCGGAATTGGCCTCGGCGCTGCGGTGCATCGAGGCGCTGGAAAACTTGGCGCCGGGGCAGGAAGAAAATCATGCTCATGCCGTGACGTTAGACTCCGGCAACTTGCCGGGGGCTAAGGGATCGGGCGTCTTCCCCCGGGACTTCGGCCGGTATGAACTGCTCAGCGAAATCGGCCGGGGGGGGATGGGCGTGGTATATCAGGCCCGGCAGAAGGAACTCGATCGGACCGTGGCCTTGAAGATGATCCTGGCCAGCCATCTCGCCTCGCCCGACCAGGTCAAACGGTTCCAGTCGGAGGCCCGGGCCGCCGCCCGGCTGCGGCACTCGAACATCGTGCAGATCCACGAAGTCGGGCAACTTAACGGGCAGGACTTTTTTTCGATGGAGTACATCGAGGGCGAGAGCCTGGCCGAGCGGATCGCCCGGGGACCGATCGACCAGAAGGCCGCCGTGCGGATCGTGGCGGCCGTGGCCCGGGCGGTCGAGTATCTGCACCAGCAGGGGATCGTCCACCGCGATCTCAAACCGTCGAACGTCTTACTGGATCGAGAGGACACGCCGTATCTGACCGATTTTGGACTGGCCAAGGCAATTTTCGGCGGCGACGATCTGACGGCCACGGGGGTGATCGCCGGCACGCCGAGTTACATGGCCCCCGAGCAGGCCGCCGGCCGGCGCGGGCAGGTCGGGCCGGCCACGGACGTCTACAGCCTGGGAGTCATCCTCTACGAGCTGCTGACCGGCCGGCCGCCCTTCCGGGCGGAGACGCCTGTGGACACGCTGCTGGAGGTCTTAAGCGGCGATCCCCCGCTGCCGCGGCGGTTGAATCCGAAAATCCCGATGGCCCTGGAACTGATCTGTTTAAAATGCCTGCAAAAATCGCCCGAGGAGCGGTATCCGTCGGCCGCGGCGCTGGCCGAGGATCTGGAGCATTTCCTGCGGGGCGAGCCGCTGGCGGCCCGGCCACCCGGGTTGGCCCAAAAATTCTGGTCTTGGACCCGCCGCCAACCGGCCTTGGCCGTGCGGCTGTCCGGCCTGGGCGTGTTTTGGATCGTGGCGTGGATCAATTTCGGGCTGCACGTGATCGACGGGTCGTTCTTTGTGAAAATCTCGGCGCTGCTGATCGCCTGGATGCTGGTCTCGCTCGGTTGCCAAATACTGTTGGTGCGGGGGCGGTGGGTGTTTCCCGCCCGGTTCCTCTGGGGATTGTCCGACACGGTGCTGCTGCTGTTGGTGCTGCTGGTCGGCGACGGGGTGATGAGTCCGATGGTGATCGGCTATCCGCTGTTGATCGTCAGCGCGGGCTTGTGGTTCCGGGTGCGGTTCGTCTGGTTTATGACGGGCCTGTCGCTGATTTCCTACGGCGCGCTGGTGTTGGATTTTTACTTCCGGCGGCCGGGATTGCAGACGCCAAGATATTCAGGCTTCGACCGGCACGCCATCTTTGTCCTGGGGCTGGTGATCCTGGCCGCGGCGGTTTCCTACCTGGTGCAGCGGGTCCGGATGCTCAGCAGCTTCTACGGACAGAAACTGCCGTGAGAAGGGATGGGGGATAAGGGACAAGGGTGAAAATATGCCGGATTTGTCATTTGTCATTCGTCATTCTTTCGTCATTCGGACATCGGCATTTGTCATTGTGAAACGCGTGCGTCTTCCTCACGGTATCTTATCCCTTATCTCTTTTCTTCCTCTTCCGGTTGCGGCAACTTTACGGTCCATTCGGTTTAGGCCGTCTCCGGGCACTTTCCACGATTTTCGCATCGAGCGACTCTCAACGTTTCTGTGTGGACTGCGTGAGAGGTGTGTTGCACGCGTTCGACGGGAGAAGGGGGTTCTGACACGTATACGAAAACGCGGGGGCGAAGGCGGGTAATTTTCGGGTTTTTTCCCGGCTTCGATGGAGCGCCTCGGAAAGCGCCGCCGATAGAAGTAGCGTCAAAGACACTCGCCAGCCCTGTCTGATAAGGAAGGAGGATGATGCCGGCTATGAATGTCTAACCAAGAAAAACGGAATGAGGCTCCCAAGGCGTCGGTCAAGCGTGGGGAGAGTCCTGATGAGTTCACCAATGGAGATTGCAGCTTTCCCGAACCCTGGCCGAGGACTTGTGTACCGAGAATTTTCCGGCAGGCCTAACGACAAGGTAAAACGTCATGCTACGGGGAGTACGTTGAGTGTAAGGATCGTTCGCAACGGAGAAATGCAATGTTTCGGCGATTCTTGTAAGTTCGTGTGTTGCATCCTTGGTAACTGTACGCGTTTGGAAGAGACGCTTGGCGCCTTTTCCAAACGCCCCCTGGGAGAGAAACGGTTCGGCCCTGGATTGGCTCCCCGGGCCGTGCACCACCACCGCGGCCCGACTGTATCCCGCGGCGGTTCATGTAACGACGCACCCCACTCTATCCATTAACGCCTCGATCTCGCAGGTTCGAGGCCCACGAGCGGGATGCGGCAACGGGAGCCAAAGGGGTAGCCCGAGGCCTTAAGCAAAGGACATTATCGGCCGGCCAATCCGGTCATCGGTCACCCCGACCAGCCCCTTTCGCAACAAGGTCCCGGAGCGAGTCGCCCCGCCTGGGGGAGTATTTTAAGCACCGAACGCAGAACGAAGAACACAGGACTCCGGGTCAGCCGGCGTCCGGCGGGCCTTCAAGCCTTGAGTTCCGAGTTCTGCGTTCGGTGTTTCTTGAGGCGGTTCAAGCCTGTCATTCTTGTTTGCACGTGGCAGGAAGAAGTGTACAATGAAGGAAATGAGGATCGGTCAACAAATTCGTCAAGGTGACGCTATGACGACCTATCGTGTTATTCTTATCGAGAGCGAAGAGGGTTTCGCCGTCAGTTGCCCGTCGTTGAAAGGTTGCCATTCGCAGGGAGCAACACGGGAAGAGGCTTTGGAAAACGTCAAAATCGCCATTCGCGAGTGGCTCGACGCCGAAGGGGCCGAAAAATCGCTCTTCCACGTAACCGAAGAAGAAGTGGCGGTCTGACATGCCGAAAATACCCGGCGTTCCCTTCACGAGGGCGATTCGTGCCTTGGAAAAGGCCGGATTCCGCGTCCTTCGCGAAGGGAGACACGTCGTCATGTCCAACGGGCTGACCCGGCTGACCATTCCGCGGCACAATCCCATCAACGCCTATACTCTTGGCGCCATTGCCGCCGACGCAGGTTTAACGCCGGAAGAATTCAAAAAGCTTCTCTGAGCAACGGTTGCGCAACGGCTCCGAAAACGTCTTTATATTACGGTGTCGCACAGTCCGCGGAATTCCGGCGCGGGAGAGCCCTTGAGTCAGCCCTCAACCCGACTTGAAGAACTCCTGGAAACGGGGGGGCGGTCATTGTACGCCCTGCTCGTTCGGCTGACACTCTCGGAAGACGCGGCCGACGAGTTGCTGCAAGAACTGGTCGTGCGGCTGAGTCGCTCCGAGGGTTTTCAGAAGGCCGACCATCCGTTGGCCTACGCCCGGCGGGCGGCGATCCACCTCGCCTTCGACCGGCGTCGGCAATGGAAACACCGGCCAAAGGTCGAGCCCCTGTTGGAAGAACCGGAGTCCGCGGCCAAGAGTCCGCTCCGTTTGCTGATCGACCGTGAGGAATTTGAGAACGTCCTGGCGGCGATGGAGCGGCTCTCTTCGCGAAGCCGGACCTGCCTGGTGTTGCATTATACCGAACAACTTTCCTATACCGAGATCGCTGAACAATTCAGCGCCACGCCGCACCAAATCCGCGGGATATGCCACAAAGCAGTCCGCCGTCTCCAGCAATGGACAGCCGTTGGACTTCCTTGTGAAAAGCAAACGGAGGAAACCGCCGATGGCTCCTGAACGACGCATGATTTTCCAGCGACTCCGACAGATGGCGCGGATCGAACCTTCCCGCGAAGCGACCGATCGCGCCGTGGCGCACGCCCGGGCAAGACTGATCGGCTTGGCCGATGAGCCGGCGCAACGTTCGAGTTATTCCGTCACTCAAACCGCTTGGAACAGGAGAAAACGCATGTTTTCACGTTTTACCGCAATTGTTGCCGGAAGCGCCGCCCTGGTCGCCCTGATCATCGTTTTGTCGTTCTCAAGCAGTCCAACCCAGGTGGCCTTCGCCCAGGTGATTCAGAATGTCCAAAAGACACAATCCTTGTCCATGACCATCAACCGCGAAGGATTCCCAAAAATATTCGAGCAACGCATGATCATTTTACCAAACGGAATGATGCGGACGGATTTCGTGGATAAATATCTTGTCTACAACCTCAAGACCCGGAAATTGATGATGGTCAACAAGAAAAGCAAAACTGCGCAGATCATCGAGGGATTCGTGCCGCCGTATCCCGCGAAATTCAATCTCTACGAGATGTTCCGCAATATCGTCCAAAAAGACAACGCCCAACGGCTGCCGGAAGAAGTGATCGACGGCCGAAAGGCGGCGGTCTTTATGGTGGAATACAAAATGCCTCCCACGGATGAAAAAGTGTCGATCAAGGTCTGGGTCGATCCCCAAACCGAACTCCCCTTCCGCATGGAAATCACCGGGGAAGTGGCCAAGGGCAAGGAAAACAAATCGGTGATGTCCGACATGACCTTCGATCAGCCGGTCGATCCTGCACTATTCAGTTTCACGCCGCCGGAGGGCTATTCGGTCAAAACGACCGGGACGGCCCATCTGCCCGAAGCGCCGAAAGAGCCGGAATTGAGCGCTCCGGAGATTATCCCGGGGGTCGGGTTGGGACCGGTGCGGTTCGGCATGTCGCGGGAAGAGATCGAAAAACACTTTGGAAAGCCGGACCGCTACGAGGCCAACAAATCTTGCATGATTTATCACTCCCGGGGCTTTGTGCTCTTTGTGAATCCGCGGAGAGGGCTGGTCAATATTCATTGCTTGTCGCAAACCCGCACCATGGTGAAGGTCCGTCCTTTCGCGGGAAAGACGAAGGAGGGCATCGGTATCGGCTCCAGCCTGGAGGACATAGAGAAGGCTTTCGGCAAACCCAATCGGGACGAAGGACATGATTCTACAAATCCAAGACTCATCTACGCCAAACAGGGGTTGGATATCGACTTATTCCGAGACAAGGTGATCGGTATTTTTATGCGTCGAGTCCAGACCTCTCCATAAAGCCACGACCGGCGGTCGCGAACCATGCATACGCGACCACCGGTCGCGGCTTTATGGCTCGAACTTCAGCGGGGCGTCGGAGTCGGCGTCGGCGATGCGGATGGCCAGCTTGCCGTCGAGGAGGTCTTCGAAGAGCCGGCCGACAAACTCGGCTCGCCAGCCCCGGGCTAGCCGGGGGATTTTTCTATGACTGGTCCCCTCTCCCCTTGGGAGAGGGCTAGGGTGAGGGCTGTTTTTCGGCAAGTCTGCCCTCACCCCCTGCCCCTCTCCCTTAGGGAGAGGGGAGTTTTGTGATTTCTTGCGATCGCGGTACACGATCAGTTCGCGGAGGTCGTTAGGCGTGCCGACCAGCGACGGGGACAGGTCCGCCTCGCGGCAAAGGCTGCCCAGGGCGGCGAAGAGCAGTTGGCCGAGGACCGAAAGCTGCGGCAGTTGATCGCCGGGGATGCGGACGGGCAGGTCCGCCTCGGGCACGTCCAGACCCCGCTGGACGCACTCGGCCAGTTGCGGCAGGCGTTTGCGCAGGTCGCCGCGCTCCATGCCGCGGACCGCCCCGATCCGCTGCGGATCGGCCGACTGCCGCCGGGCCAGTTCGACGATCAGATCGTCGCGGAGCACCCGGCGGACGGGCTGATCGCGGCGCTTCGCTTCGGCTTCCCGCCAGTGGAACAGCTCGCGGAGGATCGCCAGTTCGCGGCGGTCCAGGCCCGCGTTGCCGGAGACCCGCCGCCAGCGCTCGTGGGAGAGCGCCTTCTGGACGCCGACCAGCCAGTCGGCCATCTCCTCCTCCATCCACACCGTGCGGTTGGATTCCCGCAGCCGTGCTTGAAGGGCGTCGTAGAGGGCGGGCAGATAGATCACGTCCTGCAGGGCGTAGTCGAGCTGCCGCTTGCTCAGGGGGCGGCGGCGCCAGTCGGTCCGGGTTTCGTGCTTCTTCAGCCTCTGCCTGAGAATTCGGGAAACCAGGACGTGGTAGCCCGAGGGATACTCGGCACCGACCAGGCCCGCGGCAAGCTGGACGTCAAACAGCCCGGTCGGCGCGTGGCCGACGGCCCGCAGCGAGAACTCGACCTCGCCGCGACCGGCGTGGACGATCGTGACGTGTCCCGGGGCGGCGAGGCGTTCCCAAAACGGCTTCACATCGCCGATGGCCAGCGGATCGATCACCGCCAGTTCGCCCTGGGCCGCCACCTGAATCAAGCACAGCACCGGCCGGTAGGTGTGCTCGGAGACGAATTCCGTATCGAAGGCGATCGACGGACAGTCGGCCAGCCAGCGGCAGTACTGCT
Source organism: Pirellulales bacterium (assembly GCA_016936015.1). Classification (GTDB taxonomy): domain Bacteria; phylum Planctomycetota; class Planctomycetia; order Pirellulales; family Thermoguttaceae; genus JAFGPV01. The sequence continues at coordinate 38,692 of JAFGPV010000035.1, read as the reverse complement.
GCAACTCGGCGGCGGTGGTGATGCGACGGTGATTCACGGGTAACAAGTTGCCGGTGGCGAGTGGCGAGTGTTCACATCCGTCGGTTCATGCCGGAGCCGAGTGGGGTCGGCTCATGCACCACACGCTACTCGCCACTCGCTCCATTATCTAAAGGAAAACAAACGTCACCAAGAGGAACAAGGGGATCAAAATACACATGCTGTACATCATATAGCCGAAAAAGCTGGGCATCTTCACGCCGGCCTGCTCGGCGATGCTCTTGACCATGAAATTCGGACCGTTGCCGATGTAGGTGTTCGCGCCCATGAAAACGGCCCCCAGGCTGATCGCCGTCAGCAGCGGAGCGGCCACCCCGGCGATCCCGCCGGGCAGGCCGGTTTGCTGCGTCAGCGCCTGGGCCGTGGTGAAAAAGACCACGTACGTCGGCGCGTTGTCGAGGAACGACGACAAACTGCCGGTGGCCCAGAAGAAATGCCACGGCTCGGTCAGCCCCAATTGGGAACCGCGGATGCTGAGGATCTGCAAGGCCGGCTGCATCGTGATGAAGATGCCGAAGAACAGCGCGGCCACCTCGATGATGGCGAAGTAATTGAACCGGTTCTGCCACCGCAAGTGCTCGCTGCCCAGGATCAGCGAAGCGGCCACTAGCAACAACTGGGCGATTTCCCGGAGATAAAACCAGGGATGCCAGTCCGTGCCGGGGATCGTCTTACTGGGATCGAGAAAGGCCACCGAGAAGATCACGCCCAACAGCAGCAGGGCATTGGGCCACAGTCCGCCGATCCGCAACGGATGCACCCGGGTCTCGTCGCGCGCGATGGCCTTGGCTTCTTCGTGCGGGTAGTACCAAAAGTGGTCCCAAAAGAAATAGAGCGCGATCAGGATGCCGTTGATGAACAGCCATTCCTTCCACAAGCTGAAAGTGAAGAGGAAAGGCACGCCCATCAGATATCCCAGAAACAACGGGGGATCGCCCAGCGGCAACAGGCAGCCCCCGCAGTTGCAGACGGTGATGATGAAAAAGATCACGGTGTGCTTGACGTGCTTCCGTTGGCGGTTGGTTTCCAGCAGCGGCCGGATCAAGAGCATCGCGGCGCCGGTGGTGCCGATGAAGCTCGCCAGCAGGCTGCCGAGGGTTAAAAACACGGCGTTGGTCAGGGAATGGGCCGGCAGATCGCCCTCGATCCGGATCCCGCCGCTGATCGTGTACAAACTGAACAAGAGTACGATGAACGGCACATATTCGACAAGCATCGCATTGGCGAAAACATCCCAGGTCGCTCCTAGGTTCGAGCCGTTGGGATCGTGCTCCGCCGTATGATGCGCCGGCCAATGGCCCTCGATGGGATACTCGTGCAACCACAAATAGTAACTCAGAGTAATCCCTGATAAGAACAAAGCCGCTAGAAACTTGTTCCGGTTGTGTTCCCACCAGTGAGATACCTTCGGCAGCAGCGGAAAAACCGCAATCGCACCGAGAATTAGGACAAAGGGGACCACCGTCCACAGCGGCGGGGGCGTGAGACCGGCATGACCGGGGGCGGCCTCTCCCGGGGCAGGGGCGGCTTGATGGGCCTCTGCCTCATGGGTCTTCACGACCAATGCCGTCCCCTTCTGCGGCCAACCTTCGAGCAAAGACCAACCGTAGAGGAGGGTAACCAAGCCGATGCCGGCAATAACCCAACGTCGGGAACTGCCGGAAACAGGAGGGGAAGCCATAGGATGCTCACGGGGAAGAAATCGGGGGGGATCAGGAACCCCTCAAGATGAAATGTCCAATGGTGAAAATCAATAAAAGAAGCGATTTGACGGAGAAAATCAAGGCCCGTTGCAAAATTGTCGTTCGGTTGGATTTCCAGTTCCGCTCCTTCACGGCAGTTCCACCCGCCGGCCTTCCTGGTGGCTGCGTCGGGCCTGCAGCACGATGTTCAGCGCACGGCAGGCGTCTTCCAGATCTTCGTTGCGGCGGACGATGCTGGTGACCGAACGGTAGAAGTGTATCAGCAGTTGCTCGCCCAGCGGACGCTCGGTTTCGAGCGATTCCTGGTGCCGGCCGGCCGCGTCAAACCAAATGAGCGAGGCCGGCAGATCGACAAACGCCACTCCGCCTACGCAGGAAATTTGCATGGCGGCCAAAGGGCGGTAGGTAGTCGCCTCGTTCCACCCGGCGGGAATGTACCGCCCGCAGCTTACCTGGGCCACCGGCCCGGTCCCCGGCGCTGACGGATCGGAATAATCGAGACTCATCATTTGGTAGTCGTCGCCCGTGGCTTCACAGCCGGTACGGTGCATCAGGCCGGTGACCAGCCGCGGCGGCTGATCGACGAGGTAGCAGCACCAATCGACCAGTTCGACCAGGTGCCGGGCGGAAAAATGATGCGGGCTGCGCGGCGGCAAACAATGGTTCGGCGCGGGGGCCGCCGACCGCTGATGGCAGAAGATCAGCCGCGGAGCGCCCAGGTGCGTGGCGATTAGTTCTTTCAACCGCAAGGTGGCGGGGGCAAACCGCCGCGGGAATTCGGCCATGAATGCGATGCCGGCTTCCTCCACCCGGCGCTTCACCTCCTCCGATTCTTCCAACTCCAGATCCAGGCCGGCCGCACAATACACGGCTTTGCCCGACTGGCAGGCGGCCAGAATCGGCAAGGCCCCATACCATTGCGGCGAGAGAATCATCACCGCGTCGATGTCCTCGCGCTGGGCCAACGTGCGATAGCCATCCATCGTATCGGCGTCGAATTCCGCCGCCGCTTGTTCTGCGCGATGGGCCACCTGATCGCAAATCGCTTCCACCTCGAACCGATCAGCCAGTGCCCGCAAGGCCGGTGCGTGGCGGCTCTGCCACACGTCGCCCAAGCCGACCAGTCCGATCCGGAGTTTCATCATTATCCACCGAACTTCTTGTTAAATAACTACTTAGCGATTATATCGCAGCATCCTGAGTCTTAACAATTGTCGGCCATCCAAACAGTCAAGGTTTCTATTAAATATTTAGCGGATGAGAATCCCCTGTCAGAGGAGGAAAAATGGGAGAAAGGGACAAGGAAAATGAACGAAAGTATTTTTCATTAAATATTTTTACTAATTTCACTAATCCGAAATATTTGCGGCGTTCCCCTTGTCAAATGGTATCTTTCCGCTAAACTGCGGACTGCTTTGCGTGGGAAAGACCACCGGCAATCCAACCCGCCTTATGCCGGTTCCCGATCCAGTTGGCCCCCCCTAAAGGCTTTCCCAGTCACTGTTTTTAGTCTTTACCAGGAGTCGGAGCGATGATGCTGCATTTCTGCACTGCCCTTGTTCAGTTGACCGTGATGGCCTCAGGGACCGATACCGGTGAGAGTTACGCGGCTGCCCATCAGAAGATGATCGATACGGGAAAACCGCTGGTCGTGATGGTCAGCACCGAGTGGTGCGGGCCGTGCCAGACCATGAAGAAGACGGTACTGCCCAAGGTCCGCCGGCACGGGCTGTTCCGGAAGGTCTCTTTTGCCATGGTCGATGCGGACCGGGAGCAGAAACTCGCCCGGCAGATTACCAAGGGCGGCCCGGTGCCGCAGTTGGTCATCTATCGAAAAACACGCAAGGGTTGGTTCCGCCGGAAACTCGTCGGCAGTCAGAGCGTCGAGGCGGTGGAGAAATTCATCAAGGAAGAGTTGGCAGAGTGCCGTGCCGAGCGAAAAAACAAGTCGGACGATCAAGCCGAGGAATCCGTTGCCGCGCCGAAAAAGGCGCAAACCAACGCCGCCCTCAAAGTCAACCGTGGTTAAGGGGGCATCTGGCATTCTTCAAACGCCGGCCCGATGCCTGAGAAATCACCGAATTCCAGCGGTCCGCACAGTTGAGTTCTCTTCTTTTTTGGTAGAGGATCACTTATAATCCTTTCTTGAGGCAGGCGGTTTACGTCTGCGCGTTAAAAAACCCGATCGGATTTGAGCGGAGCACGATGAAAATCGGCCTCTTTCCGATCGGGGCTTCCCGGTCCTCTTTCCTTCGGCCTTACAGTTCACGGCATGAAATACAAAACTCTCCCGATCTTTTTGGCTTTTTTCGTGATGGGCGTCGCCGACGCGATGGGACCGCTGTCCAACGCGGTGAAGAACGACTACAAGATCAGCAACGTCATGGCGACCTTGTTGTCGTTTTTCGTCTTCATTGCCTTCGCCGCATTCAGCGTACCGGGAGGCTTGTTGGCCGCTCGCATCGGAAAAAAGAACCTATTGCTTCTGGGACTGGGGCTGAACGCCTTCGCCGTGTTCATTCCCGCATTGTCTTTACCCCATTTTGCACTTCTGCTGGGCTGTATTTTCCTGCTGGGTATCGGCACGACTTTTCTGCAGGTGGCGGGCAATCCGATCATGCGGGACGTAAGCCCCTCGGGGGCCTACAGCAAAAACCTGAGTTTCGCCCAAGGAATCAAAGGCATCGGCAGTACGGCGTCCACCTTCATGCCCGTTCTGATCGGAGCGATTGCTTTTTTAACCGCCATGAAATGGCGTGGGGTTTTTCCGGTCTATTTCGCCTTCATGGTAGTGGCTTTCGCGGCGGTGGCCCTCCTGAAGGTCAACGAGACCAAGGCCGAGGTGCCCCCCAGCATCGGTTCGAGTCTTGGCCTTTTGGCGCAACCCATTTTTTTTCTGGCCGTGTTGGGAATTTTCCTCTACGTTGGGGCGGAGGTTTGCATGGCCCGGTTTTTAGAGCCGACACTGACGGGTGTCATCAATTCCGAGTTCAAAGAAGTCCGCGTGGATAAAATCGATCGAGAAGGAAAACCCGTCTTGCTTTTGAAATATAACCCTCAAACCGGCCATGAGGAACCATTAACCGATCCGGCCGTCATCCAAGAGTATCAAAAGACGGTCGATTTGGCGAATACGCTCGGCCCTACAATGTTTTTTCTGCTCTTGACCGTCGGCCGAATCGGCGGCGGCGTCGTCCTCTCCTTTTTAAGTCCCCGCATCTTCTTCCGCATTTCGGCGCTGCTCGGTGTTCTCGGGTGCGTCGCCCTGATGGGGGACAACAAAATCGTCGCCGTGGGCGGCGTCGTCGCGGGGGCCCTCGGATTCGCCAACATCTGGCCGCTGCTGTTCTCAATTACGGTCGAGGAAAAGCCCGAGTGCGCGAACGAGCTTTCCGGCCTGATGTGTATGGCCATTTCCGGCGGCGCTTTGATCCCCTTGCTCATGAGCCAACTGTTCGACTGGCGCCTGGGAACCATCGCCTTTATCGTGCCCACGGCCTGCTTCGCTTATCTGCTGTTGTTGTCCCTCCGAGGCGGTCGGTCGCCGGCACAAGCCTAACTGCTTTGAAAGAGGAATCGCGCGATGTCAACCAACTCCGATCCCCGCATCGTGATGACGCTGGACGCCGGGGGAACGAATTTCGTTTTCTCCGCGATCCGGGCCAACCGGGAGGTCGTCGAGCCGATCACGCTCCCCTCGAACGCCCAGGACCTCCCGCTGTGCCTGGAAACCCTGGTACAGGGTTTTTCGCAGGTGCGGGATCGTTTACCGCAGCCGCCCGCGGCCATCAGCTTCGCGTTTCCCGGTCCGGCCGATTACACGGCGGGCATTATCGGCGACTTGGGGAACCTGCCCGGCTTCCGGGGCGGCGTCCCGCTCGGCCCTTTTCTGGAAGCGAAGTTCGGGCTGCCCACGTTCATCAACAACGACGGCGACCTGTTCGCTTACGGCGAAGCCATCGCGGGACTGCTGCCGGAGGTCAACGCCAAGCTGCAGGCGGCGGGGAGCAAAAAGCGGTATGAAAATCTCTTCGGCATCACGCTCGGTACGGGCTTTGGGGGGGGAATTGTCCGCCGGGGGGAACTCTTCCTCGGCGACAACGGGGCGGCCGCCGAAATCTGGGACATGCGCGGGAAATTGCACCCCCAGGCGTTTGTCGAGGAGGGGGCCAGCATCCGAGCGGTGCAACGGGTCTATCTCGCACACTGCCGCACGCGGCACGTCAGCCCGCCGTCGCCGAAGGAGATCTATGAGTTTGCCTGCGGTTCGGACGGAGGGGATCGCCCGGCGGCGATCCGCGCCTTCGAGGAATTGGGCGAAACGGTCGGCGACGCCCTGGCCAACGCGATGACCCTGATCGACGGCCTGGTCGTGATCGGCGGGGGGCTTTCGGCGGCTTCTCGCTTCTTTCTCCCGCGATTGGTCGAAGAGATGAATGGCACCATCGCCTCGTTGGACGGCCGAAAAATCCCCCGTATGGAACTGAAGGCCTTCAATCTCGAAGACGAAACGCAGCGGGCCGCGTTCCTGCGGGGCGAGGCGCGGGAAATCGCCGTGCCTGGCACGGATCGCAAAGTGTTCTACGACCCGCTGAAACGGATTGGCGTGGGCCTTTCCCGGTTGGGCACCAGCCGGGCGGTGGCCGTCGGAGCATATGCCTTCGCCTTGCACGCCTTGGAAGCGGTCCGATAAACTGGTCCTTATGGCACCGTCTCAGAACGCCGGCCGCAAGCGGCCGGGCAAACTACGGAGTATTTCAGATGTTCTTCAAATGGTTCGGCGCAACGGCAATTATCTCCATCACGGCCCTCGGCGGATTCTCCACCGAGCCAAGGCCCGTCGATTCGGTCAATCCATTGATCGGCACCAACGCCCACGGACACGTTTATCCCGGGGCCACGGTCCCCTTCGGCATGGTGCAGCTTAGTCCCGACACCCGGTTGGGCACCTGGGACGGCTGCTCGGGCTATCATTATTCCGATCCGGCGATCTTGGGCTTCAGCCACACGCATCTCTCCGGCACCGGCTGCGGCGATTTGGGCGATATCCGCGTCACACCGCTATCCGGCGAGGTTGCACCGGCAAAGGACGGTTATCGCCTGGCCTTTTCGCATGAAAACGAAAAGGCCCGGCCCGGGTACTACTCGGTCGTCTTCAGCAATCCCAAGATCAAGGCGGAATTGACCGCCATGGCCCGCGCGGGCTTCCACCGCTATCATTTTCCCGAGGGCCAGCCGGCACACCTGGCGTTCGACTTGGCGCGGGGGATCATGAACAATCCGGCCGAATGCGAATTCAAGGCCGAGAGCAACACCGTCGTGAGCGGCTACCGCCGCAGCCACGGCTGGGCGGCCGACAAGACGTTCTATTTCGTGGCCGAGTTCTCGCGGCCCTTCGACGCGGTTCATATCGAAGTGGACGGCAAGCCGGTTGCCGAAGGCACACGCGCAGGCAAAGGGACTAACGTGCAGGCGGTACTCGATTTCAACGACCCGGCCAAGCCCGTGCTGATGAAGATCGGCCTTTCGGCCGTCAGCGTGGAAGGCGCGCGAAAGAACCTGGCGGCCGAGATTCCCGACTGGGATTTCGGCGCGACCGCCGCCGCCGCCGGGAAGGCTTGGAACGACGTGCTCGGAAAGATCGAGATCGAGACCGGCGATCCGGCGGTGCGGGAGACGTTTTACACGGCCCTGTACCACGCCTGCCTGGCCCCCACGCTCTTTAACGATGCGGACGGGACGTATCGGGGACTCGACCACCAGGTCCATCCGAACGAGGGCTTCCAGAACTACTGCACCTTCTCGCTCTGGGACACGTTCCGGGCCGAGCACCCGCTGCTGACGATCATCCAGCCGCAACGGGTGGACGATTTCGTCGGCAGCATGTTGGCGCACTACCGGCAGTTCAACCAGCACTGCCTGCCCGTGTGGTCGCTGGCGGGCAACGAGACCTGGTGCATGATCGGGATCCATTCCATCCCGGTGATCGCCGAGGCGTACGCCAAGGGGTTCCGGCGGTTCGACGCCGAGGCCGCCTACCAGGCCATGCGCGACAGCATGATGCAGGACCGCAACTTTTTGAACGAATACCGGCAGTATGGCTATATTCCGACCGGCAAGGACAAGCAGTCCGTCTCGCGGAGCCTCGAGTACGCCTATGACGACTGGTGCATTGCAGACATGGCCCGGCGGCTGGGAAAAATGGAGGACGCCAAGCTCTTTGCCGAGCGGGGGGCCAACTACCGGCACTTACTGAACCCGGCCAATGGATTCATGCAAGGGAAGACCGCCGAGGGCAGGTGGCGCGAGCCGTTTGATCCCCGGCAATTGGTTTGGGAGGATTACACGGAAGCCACCTCGTGGAACTACACCTGGTTCGTGCCGCAGGACGTGCCGGGCTTGATCGGCCTGATCGGCGGCGACCGGAAATTCATCGACAAGCTGGATCAGATGTACGCCGAGCAATCCGGCCTGCTGGCCAACATCCCCGACCTGACGGGCCTCGTCGGCCAGTACGTCCACGGCAACGAGCCGTGCCATCACGTGGCGTACCTGTACAACTACGCCGGTGCCCCGTGGAAAACGCAAGCCCGGGTCCGCGACATTATGAAAACCCTCTACAGCAACCAAACCGACGGGATCTGCGGCAACGACGACTGCGGCCAGATGTCGGCGTGGTACGTGCTAAGCGCGATGGGCTTCTATCCGGTCAATCCGGCAGCCGGCGTTTACGTGCTGGGCAGCCCCGCGGTGGACCGGGCGACCATCCGGCTCGATTTGCAATACCAGAAAGGCCGTGAGTTCACGATCATCGCAGAGAACAATTCGCCGAAAAACGTGTACATCCAATCGGCCACGCTCAACGGCAAACCGATTAGCCGCTCCTGGCTGACCCACGACGAATTGACCGCCGGGGGAGAATTGGTCTTGAAGATGGGGCCGGAGCCGAATCCGGATTGGGCGAAAGATTCCGAGGACCGGCCGGGGCGGTGAAGAACAACGGCCGTCAGAGTGCCAATATAGTGTAGAAGTGCCTTCAAAAATATGGGGAAGCATCGTACCGAGCGAAAACCAAATCGGATGATCCCGCGGAAGATACTTCCGTCACTTCAGAAAAAACTGCAAAGAACACAGTCGCTTCGGCAAATCGGCTTGGATGCATAGGAGCCATGAGGCGGGACACGAAAACAGCTCTTGACGGATCAAGTAAGAAAAAGTAAAAATATTGAGGATGTGAAGGGGATGGAGTCCCCCGCGAAATTGCCCGATACCGGGCTGATGACTCCTGCCGCGTTGCCCTCACGGCAGGGGTCGGACCTCTGTACCGACAAACCCCGCCGAGAGGCGGGTTTTTTATTGGTACGGAGGAACAGCGATGGAACATGCTTATACGGTTGCGGCGGTTTGGCTGGCCCTTGCCGTCGTGTCCACCATGTTGGCCAGCCACTTGCGGATCTCAATGGCGTTGGTGGAGATCTGCGTGGGCATGGCGGCGGCATTTGCCGCCGACCAATTCCTTCAGCCCGACGCACTCGGCGCAAATCTCGAATGGCTCCGATTCGTTGCGTCCATCGGCGCAGTTCTCTTGACTTTTCTCGCCGGCGCGGAGCTTGATCCGGACGCCATGAAAACCAAACTGCGCGAGGTCTTGGTCGTCGGATCGCTCGGCTTCCTTGCGCCGTTTTTGGGTTGCGCCGCCTTGGCAAGGTTTGTTTTGGGATGGGACGGCGCGTCGAGCTGGCTGGCCGGGATCGCCCTTTCCACCACGTCGATGGCCGTCGTCTATGCGGTAATGCTCGAATCGGGTTTCAACAAGACCGAATACGGCAAAGGCATCCTCGGCGCATGTTTCGTCAATGATCTGGGAACGGTCATTGCGCTCGGGTTGCTGTTCGCTCCGTTCACCTATCGGACGGCCGTTTTCGTAGGAGTTTGTGCAGCCGTGCTCATGCTTCTGCCTTCCATCACTTCACGCCTGATCGCCTGGTACGGCAACCGCACGGCCGCCATCCGGACAAAATGGATATTGTTCATCCTGTGCGGGCTCGGCGCGTTGGCGCTCTGGGCGGGAAGCGAAGCCGTGCTGCCGGCCTATATTGCGGGAATGGTGCTCGCCCGGACGATCGGCCGGGATCATTTCTACGTCCGCCGGTTGCGGACCCTGACGATCGGTTTCCTCACGCCTTTTTACTTTCTCCGGGCCGGTTCGCTGGTTTCCTTGCCGGCATTGCTATCCGCTCCACTCGTGTTCTTCGTGCTTTTTGCCGGAAAAGTCGTTTCCAAGATTTTCGGACTGTTCCCCGTCATCGGGATGTTCCGGAAGGAACGCAAGGAACGCTGGTACTACACGCTGTTGATGTCCACCGGACTAACGTTCGGCACGATTTCCGCTCTCTACGGGCTAACGCATGAGATTATCACCAAGCAACAGTATTCTTTTCTGGTGGCGACGGTCATCGCCAGCGCAGTCGTTCCGACGATGATTGCCAACTTTTTCTTCCTGCCGCGGCATTTGCTCGCGGAAACGACCGTAGCCGATGAAGAACTCCCGCAATTGGAGGGCGCCGCGGAAAACGGCGATGCCGAATCGATGAACGGCGTGGAGGATGAATGACGGCATCTATCCGCCGAGGAAAAATCTTAGACCCGCGACAATCAACGCGGCTTCCACGAGAAACACGAAAATTCGTTCCGACAATTTATCCACGATTCGGGTTCCCAGATAAGAACCTACGATCAGCCCAAGCCCTATGAACAGCCCGATTCCCACGCCGCCGACCGACAATATCGATGTTCCACCATAGACGATCGTCTTGACGGCGTGCATGAGGAGCGAAGCCAAGGCTTCAGTTCCGATGTATGCCCCTTTGGTCAAACCATAGGCGAGAAAGAAAGGGGCCATCAGCGGACCCGCGGTGCCGAGCAACGCCGAGAGGAAAGAAGAGACGGCGCCCAGGGGGACGAAACCCCTTAAGGGGAGTTTGAGGGCATTTTTCCGAAGATGACGATAAACCACAATACCTATCAGGAAAGCCCCGAGCAGGCGGGTCAAAGCAGACAACGGGGCGGAAGCGAATAAGAGACTACCGGCAATTGCGGCGGGAATCGACCCGAGAGCGAACCACCTGACCACCTGCCAGTCGAGTTCCTTCCGGTTGAACCATACACGGCTGCCGTTGCCGATCAACTGGGCCACGGTTAGGATTGGAACGGCGTCCCGGACTCCAAAAATGGCGACAAGCATTGGCAAGAGGATCGCTGCGCCCCCGAAACCGGTTACGGCGGCCAGCGTGCCCGCAATCAAGGTTCCCAAGCCAAGAAGTATCCATTCCCACATGAGCTCATGAAGTCATGTTGTCAGACCGGGGCTGAGGGCAGCCCAAATCACGCCGTCTACCGCATTCATCATTGGTCAGGATGATGCTTTATATCTGAGGGAATGATTTCCTCGATAGGCCGCGGGCGCAGTGAAGAGCCTCATTTGCGGATCGACGTGTCCTTTTCGCTTGGCGACACCGATCATTGAATTTTCTTCCACGTCTTCATTTCCCCACTGATCCCACCCTTTTCTTCGGAATCGGGCAAAAAGTTCCAGGTATGGACCTGGAGAACAATTCTCGATAATATCGTATATTTGATCGGGTTTTCTGGAATGCTCGCGTTTCTGAGCAACAATGATATTCGTTTGTCGCCGGCCGGGAGCGAGCGTCCGCACGTGGCCACGCACGCCAAAAAGGATCATCTCCGTCACGTTGCGGAAATAAAAACCGACTCCACGGCCATCGGGCCCTCCGTCTTTCCGGATCTTGTACCAAATGATATTCGATTTGTAGGAAAAACCCCATCGCCGCATTACCTCCAGCCCCACGTCGAGCAACGCATTCGGCACCCAAAGATAAAGATGAGATTTCGCCGCGGATATTTGAGAAACGGGAATCTCGCAGATTTCCTCCATCGACATAGTTGGATAGCGAAGAAGCCGTTGATGTTCCGGGGCCATCTTGCCGGTTCGATTATCAAAGCGCCAAGGGGGATCGGCTAAGATCGTCGAATAGAGTCCCTTGACCTTCGAGGCAAAATCTTGAGCCGCCGATGGTTGTGGTATTCTAACAATCTTCCTCATAAAGTGACTTCCTAATTCCAAGTACTAAAAGAGGACATCCAGCACCCCCTCCGCCTTGAATTTTTGGTAAGAGTTTCGACATGTGCGTCGTAGACATCCCATAAGATGATCCGCGGCCGATTTCGTCAAATATCTCCTGGAGATCATCGCAACGAGTGATGATGACGCCTACGGAAATAACCCGCAGATCAAATAACAGTCTGAAGTTGTTCAAGTCTCTATCGTAGAACGGATCTTTGTTGTTCCATTCGATTTCAAGCGCGATACGATTTTTAAAACAGTCAACTTCATGTGTTGGAGAATCCAATGCGTTTCCATCCACTACAATCCGCGTGTTAAAATTTTTCGGTATCCAGCCTTTTAAGGACAACTCCTTGTCGATCCAATTGGATATTGGCGACTTGTTCCCTCCTCCAACTTTGATCCAACTCTTCTTGAGCCGGAAACGGCTGAGCACGTCAGTGATATCCTTCAATTCGTTGGGGAAATCCTTCGCTAAAATTGCGCAAGCATGCCGCCATTGGTGCAATTCATAATGCGAACGAATAAATTTTGGAAAAACGTTGAATGCCATATGCAATGATGGTAGCACTTATCGGAAGATATTGCCAGAGACCAGTGACATACCAATGCTTCATGCAACCTGAAATAACAATTTACCCTTCCTCCTCGCCGTTGCCCAGTCCGTAGCGGCGGATTTTGCGGTCCAGCGTGGAGCGCTCGATCCCCAGAATGGAGGCGGTCTTGCTCTTGTTCCAGTGGGTGTAATTCAGCGTGTTTTCGATGTGGTGCCGCTCCACGTCGTCGAGCGAAACGGGGGCGAAGACGCCGGCCGCCGGGCCGGTGATATCGGTGTCGCCCGGCGCGGTCAGGCTGGTCAGCAGCAAATCGCTCTCGTCGATCTCCTGGCCGCGGCAGAGGACCACCGCCCGCTCGATGACGTTCTTCAGTTCGCGGACGTTGCCCGGCCATTGGTAGCTCAGCAGCTTGGCGCTGGCGGCGGGAGTGAAGCCCTTGATCTTCCGGCCGGTTTCGTTGTTGAAACGCTCGAGGAAAAAATCGGCCAGCAGGGGGATGTCTTCCGGGCGTTTGCGGAGCGCCGGGACGACGATCTCCAGCACCCGCAGGCGGAAGTACAAATCGCGGCGGAAGCGGCCGTCGGCGACGTCCTTTTCCAGGTCGCGGTTTGTGGCGGCGATCACCCGGACGTCGGCCGTGATGGGTTTGGTCCCGCCGACGCGTTCGAAGGGGTGGCCCTCCAGCACGCGGAGGAACTTGGCCTGGATGCCGGGGCTCATCTCGCCGATCTCGTCGAGCATCAGCGTCCCCTTGTGGGCGGCCTCGAACTTGCCGATCTTCCGCTCGGTGGCCCCCGTAAACGCGCCCCGCTCGTGCCCGAACAACTCGCTGGCCAGCAGTTCCGCCGACAGCGCCGCGCAGTTCAGGCAGACAAAGACGTTCTCGCTCCGCGGGCTGTTGAAGTGCATGGCCCGGGCCACCAGCTCCTTGCCCACGCCGCTCTCGCCGCGGATCAGCAGCGTGGCCGTGCTGGCCGCCGCCCGGGCGATCTCCTCGGTGACCTGGCGGATGGCGGGGCTGCGGCCGATGATGTCGCTCCGCACCCCCAGCCGCTCGCGGAGCTGGACGTTCTCGGCGCGGACCTGCGTTAGGTTTTCCGTCAATTCCTGCCGGCGGTGCAGATTCTCCAGGGCCACGGCCACGGTGTCGGCCACCGCCAGCGTGAATTCCAGATCGTCGGGATCCGGCTGCAAATCGGCGGTCGTCGAGTAGAGATGGATCACGCCGAAGGCCTTCCGTCCGCGGCGGATCGGCGCACAGATGACGCTGGTGGCCAGGATTTCGCCCTGGCTGTCGCGGTTGCCCAGCGTGCTGTCGCCGATAACGTTCCGGGCCAGCACCGCTTCGCCTTCGCGCATCACGGTGGAGGCCAGGAAGTTCGAGATCCGATGGTAGCGGTGGGCCGAGATGCTCTGCGAGGCCAGGATTTCCAGGTTCTCGCCCTGGGCGTCCCCCTGGAAACGCCACGGCATCAGCAGCACGGCGCCGGCGTCGGTGTGCGTCTCCTCGACCAGCCCCTTCAGCGCCAACTCGGCCAGGCCGACTTCGTCCGGGGCCTTGGCCAGCTCGAACGCCAGGCGGCAGAGCTTGGCCGCCGCCCGGCCGATCTTCGAGACGCCCGTGTCCTCCTCGCCGGAAGGAGCGAGAAATTTCGTCGACCCGCGGCGGTGCGTGATCGTCGTCGGTTCGCCGGCGGTCAGCACGCTCGATTCGTCCTCCAGCGGAAGGATCGGCAGGTTCTCGCTGTCCGGCGACGAGCGGCGGATCACTGTGCTCACGTCGGTAAAGGCCTCCGAAAGCTTATACACGAACACTAACTGCGTGTGACCGATGCGGATTACGTCGTTGGGCTTCAGTACGTAGTCGCCGTGGATCACCTCGTTGCCGACGATCGTCCCGTTACGGCTCTCCAGATCGCGGATCGTCCACTGGCCGTCGGCGAGGAAGACCTCCAAGTGGGTCCGGCTGCAACGTTCGTCTTTAATAACGATTTGGTTCGTCGGGGCGCGGCCGACCAGGACCGACTGTCCCGGTATCAACCGGAAGACGTCGCTCCACTTGGTCCCTTCCCGAATAACCAAATAGGCCAATTGCGCCACCGAAATATCCCCTCAATGCATAGGGTGCACAAGTAGCGGAACGATCACCAGAAAAGTAGGTTGTGCTTCAACATAACCCGTTGATATACAGACTTTTATGTCATGCTGAGGCATAACCTACAGGCTTCTGCTAGGCATTCGTGAACTGTAGCAAAATAAAACAATTCTTCCTTTACATTACCCCATATAGGTTGGTAGTTTCAAGAGACAAGTTATGGGATCGTTTCGTTTTTAAACATTTTTCTAAAAGCTACGACCGCTTGTTACACTTTCACAGGGAATCACTCGCTAAAAAGGGGGGGGCTATAGGCAAACTTTTCCTTGATTTTTTATCTTAAGACGATTAACCTATAGCTACTTAGACCCTTTTAAGGACTTACATTATGCTGAGGAAATCTTACCCGGTTTGGTTCTTGGTGCTCGGGCTTTTCTTATCGGGGGCGTGGCAGACTACCGTTTACGGCCAATATTATTACCCCCAGGCGGTCGGCGGCGTCTCGATCAACGCCCAGGGGATTCTGGAAAACGCTCAGCCCGACATGGTGGGTAAATTAGCCAAACTCTGGGCCGAGACCTTGCAGCCGGTTCCTCGTGAAATGAAGGAGTTGGTCGAACTGCGTAAAATCTCACTCCGCAGTCTCGATGCCGCCCTTCAAGAGTGTGCACAACAGAAAAAACCGGTTCCGGATGATCTTCAATTCCTCGGCGGCCTCCAGCAGATCCGTTACGTCTTTGTCTATCCCGAGCGGCACGACATCGTGCTGGTCGGTCCCGGCGAAGGTTGGAAAGTCGACGCCCGCGGCAATGCCGTCGGCGTCACCACCGGCCGGCCGGTGATGCTGCTGGACGATCTGCTGGTCGCGTTGCGTTCGGCCCGGGAGGCGGCCCAAGGCGGCATCCTCTGCTCGATCGAGCCGACGCCCGAGGGCTTGGCCAACTATCAGAAAAACAGCCGCCTGCTGCGGGGGATGGCGGGCAACTTTCCCGCCTTGAAAAAGAACATCGAGAACTTGCTCGGCATGCAGCAGATCAAGATCTCGGGTGTGCCGCCGACGAGTCATTTCGCCCGGGTGTTGGTGGCCGCCGACTATCGGATGAAGCGGCTGGGAATGAATTTCGAGCCGGCCCCGCCGACGGTGAAACTCCCCAGCTATCTGGAAATGCTCCCCGGCAAAACCCGGGGAGTCCTTACGCCGCGGTTCTGGCTGGAGCCGAAATACGAGCCGTTGCTCCGCGACGCCGACGGCCTGGCCTGGGAGTTCCGCGGCGCGGGCGTGCGGGCCCTGACCGAAGACAATCTCTTCACCTCCATCGGCGTGCAGAAACAACCGGGACGGAAAAATCCCACGGCCCAGCGCTGGGCCGAGACGATGACCCGGCAGTATCCCGTCCTGGCCGTGGCGGATCCGATCTTCGGCGAGCTGCAAAACTGCATGGAATTGGCCGTCTTCGCCGCGCTGGTGGTCAAGGAGCGGTTGCCGGAAAAGGCCGGACAGAGCCTGCCGACGCTCATGAGCGACGCCGAGTTCAAGACCCCCCAGTGGCCCGCTCCGAAACAGGTCGCCACCTGTGTCAGCATGGTCCGGAAAAGCGGCGGCACCTTGGTCAGCGCCTCCGGCGGCGTGGCCATCAACTCCTGGGGGATCGCCGACAAGACCGAGCAGAGCGCCGCGCTGGAACCGCTCCGCGCCAAGGCCGCTCCTACCAACGAATCAACGTGGTGGTGGAACTAAGGGCGATTCCACCCGCCACAAACCGGCCACGGCCGAGCGACGCCGACCTGCTTGCTCGGCCGTTGCTGTTTCTTGTACTGGGCCGGTTCTTCAATTATAGTGTCCAGTAGCCCGTCGCGGGGCGTTTCGCGGAGCGGGAATGCATCGCGGCGGCAACTCCCGGGCGAAGCACGAACCTTGAATTGGGAAAGACCGCCAATGCAATTCTCGAAGAGCGGATCGGCGGCGATGGCCGTTTTCTCGTTTCTCCTGTTGTCGTCACCCGCGGCTCGGGCTGACCAGTGGCGGATGGCGCCGGGACCTCTAGTCACCCGCTGGGCCAAGGACGTCTCGCCGGACCACGCCTTGCCCGAGTATCCCCGGCCGCAGATGGTGCGGAAACGGTGGTTGAATCTGAACGGGCTTTGGGATTATGCCATCAGTGATATAAAAAGTTCCGAATTTCCCGATCCGCAGGGCGTGATCTTGGTTCCCTATCCCATCGAGGCCGCGCTCTCCGGGGTGATGAAACCTCTCAAGCCGGACCAACTCCTCTGGTATCGCCGGACCTTTGAAGTGCCCAAGGCGTGGGCCGGCAAACGGGTCCTGCTCCATTTCGGGGCGGTGGACTGGGAAGCCACCGTCCGGGTCAACGGCGAGAAAGTCGCGATGCATCGGGGCGGCTACGACGGATTCACCGCGGACGTGACCGACGCCCTTCGCCCGACGGGTCCGCAGGAGATCGTGGTCCGCGTCTGGGATCCGACGGATGCCGGCGGCTACCCGACTGGCAAACAGGCGCTCCACCCCCTAGCCTATTCGTACACCGCCAGTTCGGGTATCTGGCAGACGGTTTGGCTGGAACCGGTGGGGAACGTCAGCATCGACGGACTGGAGATCACTCCCGACGTGGACGCCGGCCTGCTGCGATTGGTGGTCCGCGGCCGGGGCACGGACGGGAGCCAGGAAGTGCAGGCGGAGGCGCGGGAAGAGGGCCGGCCCGTGGCCCAGGCCGCCGGCAAGCCCGGCGAAGAACTGCGGCTGCCGATCCCCCGGCCCCGGCTCTGGTCGCCCGAGTCACCCTTCCTGTACGATCTGAAGGTGACGCTCAAACAAGGCGCGGAGACCCTCGACGCCGTCGAAAGTTATTTCGGCATGCGCAAGATCGGTCTCGGCAGGGACGACCGGGGAATTCTCCGCCCGATGCTCAACGGGAAATTCACCTTCCAGGCCGGTCCTTTGGATCAGGGATTCTGGCCGGACGGGATCTACACCGCGCCGACCGACGAAGCGCTGCGTTTTGACGTCGAGATGACGAAAAAGCTCGGCTTCAACATGACGCGGAAACACGTGAAGATCGAACCGGAGCGGTGGTACTACTGGTGCGATAAACTTGGCCTGCCCGTCTGGCAGGACATGGTCTCCGCCGGCAACCGCACCGAGGACAACAAGAAGCAGTTCGAGGTGGAACTGCGGCAACTCCTCGCCCAGCGGGGCAACCACCCGTCGATCGCCGCCTGGATCGTATTCAACGAAGGCTGGGGGCAGTTTGACACTCCGCGACTGACGAAAATGGTGAAGCGGCTCGATCCGACACGCCTGGTCAACGACGCCTCCGGCTGGGTCGACAAGGGCGTCGGCGACGTGCACGACGTCCACGTCTATCCCGGTCCGGATTCTCCCCAACCGGAGCTTCAGCGGATCGCGGTCCTCGGCGAGTTCGGCGGACTGGGCCTGAAAATCGACGGACACACCTGGTCGAAAGATTACTTCTGCTACCGGGAGTGCTTCACTCCACGGCGACTGGCCCGGGAATATGGCAAGCTGTGGCACAAGGCTTATCGCCTGCAAAACACCCCGGGACTTAGTGCCGCCATCTACACGCAATTGACCGACGTGGAGACCGAGGGCAACGGACTTTTAACCTACGATCGGGCGGTCGTGAAGATCGACGCCGAGCAAGGTGCGGCCATCAACCGCGGGCTGGCGCCCCCGCCTCCCAAACCCCGGATTCTCACCCCTACCGCACAACAAAAACCGGTGACCTGGCGATACACGCTGGAAAAACCGTCGAAAGACTGGTTCCGGACGGATTTCAAAGATTCCGCCTGGAAACAAGGCCCCGCCGGCTTCGGAACGGCGGGGACTCCCGGCGCCGTCGTGCGAACGGCCTGGAAGACCGGCGACGTCTGGCTCCGGCGGAAATTCACCGTGCAAAAACTCCCGGACGGGGATTTCTGCCTGCTGATCCACCACGACGAGGACGCCGAGGTCTATATCAACGGCGTCCTGGTTATCAAACTCGGCGGCTATACCACCGGCTACGAAGAGGTTGACCTCTCGGCAGAGGCGAAGTCGGCGCTGCGCGAAGGCGAAAACGTCATTGCCGTACACTGCAAACAGACCGGCGGCGGCCAATACCTCGACGCGGGTTTGATCAGCTATCCGGCGGAATAAGACTTCTTCTTCTGCTGCTCGGCAAAAAAAGCCGACTCCTAGAAAAAAACGAACCAAAAGCCGCCGGCTGCGTAGTGCCCGGTAAGGCAGATGATGATAATGCGGCGTCGGGTGTTTCTTTTTACAAAAATCCGCATTTATTACAGGCAGCGGCGATATATTTCTGACGAGGGGACGGCTCCCCCTGAAGCATCCGTGGCGATCTTGTGACCATTCCGCGTGGATGCCCTTGCCCTACTCCGGAATAAGGCGGGACATCGTTTTTTCACCTTCCTCCAGGAGCACTTTTTACGAAAGGGCCAGTTTATGCCGCAAAAACATCTTCCCCGGGAATTGGTTCCAGGAACAACGGGAATCCGAATTGCTGGACTCCTGCTGGGAATTCTCCTCTTCGCCGGGACCGCTTGGGGCGCCGAGGAGCAAACCCAGAAAACGCCCCCCCCGCAGGCGGAGCCAGGTTCCACGGCCAAGGCGTATTTCCGCGTATCGATGGTTTCGGAAAAAATCCTCGGTCCTCAAGAGCAATACGATGAAAAAGCATTCGAGATCCTCAAGAATACGCTTCGATGTTTGCTGACAACCAGGTGGGTTTTAGTGCCCGCCTTACGGGATCCCGAAATCAATCAGTTGCCGATCGTGAAACGTCAAAAAGACGCCGTGGAGTGGTTGAAGGAGAACCTCTCGGTGACTTACCCGGGCAATGCGGAAGTCATGGAGATGGCATTCACCGCGCCGGAGGCCAAGGATGCCGTGGCGATCGTCAACGCCGTGGCGGATGCGTTTCAACGTGAGGTCGTTGAGGTCGAACTGCAAGAACGCCGAGAGAGATTCGATGAATTGGATCGCGTGTACAACGACGCCGAGCAGAAAGTCCGCAGACTCCGGTCGAACCTGAGGAACCTGGCGGAGAGATTCGGCCTCGCCGTCGATACGGAAAGCAATCTGTTGAGGCAGCGGCTATTGTTGGAGGAGTTGACGGCCTTAAATCGACAATTGACGCCGATGGATTTACAGTTGACGCAAATCCGCGTCGACTTGGCGTCTCAGAAGGCCGTTCGGGAGGCGGAGACAACCGTCGTGCCGATGGAGATCGAGTGTCTGGATTACGGGAGAAACGATCCGTTATTAAGACGGCTTGCCGAGGAGATTGCGCTGCAAAAGATGCTGCAAGAGGACGTAAAAAGCTCCGTGGCGCCGGGAAGCAACACTCCCGAAACGCGGAAATCCACCGCTTCCCTGGGGCGGATCCAGCGCCAATATGCCGAGCGGATCGCGCATCTACAAGATAAAATCAAACAAAAGAAACTGCAAGAAATTGACTTGAAGATAAAACAGTTGGAGGCGTCTATCGACCAACTTGAGGCTTGCCGAGCACGATTCGAGAAAGAAATCCAGCAGATCCGCGAACAAGCCGAGCAGCTTGGAACCACATCAATCGAGGTGGAAATGTACCGGTCCGATCTGAAAAATCAGTTAAAAACCTTGCAGAACCTGGCGGCGGAGCGGGACAGACTCCGCGCCGAACTCCGGGCGCCCTCCCGCATCATGCTCCTGGAAAAAGCCGAATTGCCGACCGAATAGCCGTTTGGGAAAGCCGCGGCTGGCGGGCGCGGAGTAAGATCGTTGCGGTTCTTGAGAATCGGAAAAGTCAAATTCCATAGCCGGCGGCTGACAGCCGCCGAGCAGTGACGTTCCGTGATTCTCGGCGGCTGTTAGCCGCCGGCTACCTGAAATTCTTGATGCGCGGCGGCTATACCTTTTTCGCCGGCTTGACTTGCTGATGGTGGAAGACGAGTTCCCCGCCCGGGACGTTGCCGAAGCCCGAGTGATGGGGCACGGGCAATTGATCTTCCGCCTTGACGGCCTCGCGGGTCAGCGGTTCCGGCAGTTGGGCGATTTCGCCGGCCGGCCGCTTGACGATCCGGTGGCCGAGGATTTTTTCTTGCAGCCGCATGAGCGCTTCCAGGAGCGATTCCGGGCGGGGGGGGCAGCCGGGGACGTACACGTCCACCGGCACGATCCGATCCACGCCCCGGACCACGTGATAGCCGTGCTCGAAGTACGGCCCGCCGCCGATCGCGCAGGCGCCCATGGCAATCACGTATTTCGGCTCAGGCATCTGCTCGTAGAGCCGGCGGAGGCGGCTGGCCATCTTGCAGGTGACCGTGCCGGCGACGATCATCAGATCGGATTGCCGCGGACTGGCGCGGAAGGCGCCGGCCCCGAACCGGTCCAGGTCGAAGCGGCCCGCCCCGGCCGACATCATCTCGAGGGCGCAGCACGCCACGCCGAAGGTCATCGGCCAGATGCTCGCCTGCCGGGCCCAGTTGAGAACTTGTTCCAACGTCGTCGTCAGGACGTTTTCTTCAAAACGGCCTTCAATCCAGGGGGGTGCCATGAGGGGACTGTTTGGGATCTCGGAGGGTGCATGATTTTCGTCGGTCGTTTGTCGTTCGTTGCGGGTCGCTCATTCACGAAAAACGACCGACGACTAACACAGAAGTATAAACCGGAATCAACCGGTTTGGAACCGGCACCGGTCGTCCCCCTCCAGACGGCATTGCATGAGCTGGACGTCGTTGCCCACCAATTCGGAGATCATCATCCGTTCCATCGTGCAGATGCTCTGATCCTGGTCGGCCAGATTCGGATAGGGGCAGGCGTGGGTCGTCAGCGAGGATTGTGGGCCGTTTTCGTCGACGGAGGCGGGAATCCGCCGTTGGTTCAGCAGTTCGGCCACGCTCCGCAACCGTTCCCTGGGGGTTTTCCCCTCGACTTGGTTGGCATACCCCCGGGCCATGGCCTTGGCAATCCGACGCAGCATCTCCCGCCGGAGCGACGGATCCTCCAACGCGCGAACCTCTTTCCATAACGCCACGGCCAGATCGGCAAAGTTGGAACCCGTCATCCGCAGCCCCTTATCCGTCAACCAATAGCGGTGTTTCGGCCTCCCCCGCCCGTTGCGGATCGCTTCCCGTTGGATGATTTGCTGACTCATCAGCCGGGTCAGCCGTTGCCGAACCGCCGTCGGCGTAACCTCCATCGCCTCCGCAAGATCGGTCACGCCCAAGGGGCCCGCCGCGCGCAGCAAATCGAGAAAATCTGCGTCGCAGGTCGGCGACTCGATACTCATGGTCTTGATCCTTCACAAAGGAGTTATAAAAATATCTTTATCTGATTCAATTCTATTTGTGCGTCTCATTATTTTCAATAGATTCTGCGAATAATATCAATATTTCAAAATGGTCTTTGATGGAATTACTTAAGTTGTTGCATATTGGGAACTTAGAATGGCAGGGTGAAGTTTGGAAGTTAGAACGTCGGAGACGGAAATCCGTTGGACATCCGTTCCTTTTTCAAATCTTGCTGCCGGCAATCCTCTAACAAAGGCATTTCCATGAACTGGCTGCCACGAAAAACGGTTATCGTGCCAATCGACTTTTCAGACGATTCGTTCACCGCGTTGGAGACGGCAAAAGAGCTGGCCGATAATCCGGCGTGCCTGCACGTGGTGCACGTCCTGCCGGTGCTCATGGCCAGCGATCCCGGCGTGATTTGGGAGAACATCGACGATCCCAGCCGATCGGAGCACGCCGCCGAGGCGCTTCGCAAACAGCTTGCCGACCGCGGTCTTCCCCGGGTATCGGTCGAGGTCCGCATCGGCGATCCGGGTCACGAAATCACTGCCTACGCCGAGGAGTTGCACGCCGATCTGATCGTGCTCTCCAGCCACGGCCGGAATGCACTAACCCGGTTGTTGATCGGCTCGGTGGCCGACCGCGTCATCCATCTGGCCCACTGCCCGGTGCTGGTGCTGAAGAAGCCGCGATGATCGTTGGTAGTTATTCGTTGGTCGTTGGTCGTTATTACTCTCGACCAACGACTAACGACCAACGACCAACGATCCCGGATACTCCTCCTTCAGCACCCGATCAAAATCCTCCGGGGTGGCGATCCGGGCGACGGCGGCGCGGAAGCGGCGGACGCCTGGGCGGCCTGTAGCGTAGGGGGCGGCCAGGGCGCGCATCATGACGGTCCCTTTCTCCGGACCAAACTGGGCGACGATCAGGCGGAAATGCTCACGGAGCAGTTCTTGTTGCTCTTCCGCGGTCGGCTCCGGCGGAATCGGCTGCCCGGCCAGGGCGGCCGCCGCCTCGCGGAACAGCCACGGCCGGCGGAGCGCCGCCCGGCCGATCATCACGCCGTCCACCCCGTAACGGCGAAACGCCTGCAGGACGTCGTCGGAAGTTTTCAAATCACCGTTGCCGATCAGCGGCATTTTTTTCAGGTGCGGTTTGATCCGGGCAATGGCGTCCCAATCGGCCCGGCCGCGGTAGAGTTGGTCGGCGGTCCGGCCGTGGACCGTGACGGCCGCCCCGCCGGCGCCTTCCACGGCCTGGGCGACGTCTACGGCGTTGACGGCGTCGCGGGCCAGTCCCAGCCGGATTTTCGCCGTCACGGGCGTCGGGCGGCAGGCCGTCACGACGCGGGCGACCAGATCGCCGACGCGCTGGGGATCGCCCAGGAGATACGCGCCGCTTTCGGCCTTTTGGGCTACGTCGCGGGCCGGACAGCCGAAGTTCAAATCGACCACGCTCGCCCGGAACTCCTGCGCGATCCGCCGGCCGACTTCCGCCAGTTTGTCGGGATCGTTGTCCCAGATCTGCACGGCCAACGGCCGCGGCTCATCCTTCACGCCCCACAGCCGCTCGGGCTGCGCCTGTTTCCGGTCTTCCAGGAACAGAAAGCCCCGGGCGCTCAGCATTTCCGTGGCCGGCAATCCCACGCCGCCCAGGTTCCGGAGGATCTGCCGGAAGGCGAAATTGCTGAATCCCGCCAGCGGCGCCGCCAGAATCGGCGGAGCGATTGCCAGGGGGCCAAGACGAAGCGGCGGCTTTTCGGGATTGTCGGGAGTCATAGATTGCCGATACAATTATAAATGATTCTAACAAATTCGCGGGAGTCAGTTATGCCAAAGTCACCCGATGGGACCAAAGCCCGACAAATTGCGGAAATCGAGGCGCTGGTCGCCGCCCTGACGCATCACGAACCGGTCAAGCGGCAGGAAGCCCGGCAGAGCTTGGAGGCGGTCGGCCGGCCGGCGGCGGAGGCGCTCGTCAAACTGCTGGAGCATCCCAAGGCGCACGTCCGCTGGGAGGCGGCCAAGGCGTTGGGAGCGATCCGCGACCCGGCGGCCGCAACGGCCCTGGTAGCGCGGCTCACGGACAAAGACGACGATGTCCGCTGGGTGGCGGCCGAGGCCCTGATCGCCCTGCGGCGGCAGGCAATCAAACCGCTCCTCGAGGCCCTGGCCGACAAACCCGACTCGACCTGGCTCCAGCAGGGCGCCCATCACGTCTTCAATACATTGCTGAAAAAACGGGCCATGGAACTCCTCTTCCCGATCCTGGCGGCCTTGAAACAGGAGGAACCGGAACTGGCCATTCCCCAGGCGGTCTCCGAGGTGCTACAGGCCTTGGAAGCGGGGGATTAGAGGCCGTTTAGCCCGGCCGCTTGCGGCCGGCGGGGAGGCGCGAAATCGTGGCCTCCATTACAAACGCCGGGCACATGTGCCCGGGCTAAACTCCGTCTGCTTCGTGATCTTCTGCAGATTCAGAACCACCGGCTACGCGACGTTCATTTTCTGAAACTCCCATGGCGTCGGTTTCCAACGCGTCAAACCTCTACGGCTTGACGACCAAAGAAGCCACGAGCCGGGCAGGGGGCGTTTCCGAGGGGAGGACCGTTACGGCGTAGGCGGCAATGGCCTCGTTGTAGTCGGTCTGGGTTTGGAGGAATTCCATCGTCCGCCGCGTCTGGGCGGCAATCCGGTCGAGCACGAGGGCTACGGCGACGCGGCCGGTATCGAACTCACCCGCCGCCTGGGCCCGGGCGGCGTCGGCGGCGATGACCGCCGCGGCCTGTTGCTGAAGGCACCGGTGAAATTGCGGAAGGGATCCCTCCAGGCGGCGCATCGGCCAGGAGTCGGCAATTTGCCGGGATTGCTGGTCGAATTTCGTTTCGTAGGAGCCGAAGTGCGGGACGGTCGTCGGCATCGGCCACTCCGCCGCCGCAGTGGCCTGCGTCTGCCGGCCCAGGTTGAATTGCGCCTCGATCAGCCGGACCTGGGACTCCAGCAGGTCGGCCTGGGCGTTAAGTTGTGCGGCCCGGAGTTGCAGCATCTCGGTGGCCCCCGAGGGCGCCTGGCGATGGGCCAGCGCCTGGGGCGTCAGCAGGTCGAGGAGATCCCGCTGCTCGGCCAGGACCTGGTACTCCGCGGCCCGCTGCCGGGTCGTCCAGTAGGCCGCCAGCGCCGCCTTCCGATCCCCGCCCGGCAGCCGCGAAAGACACTCTTCCAACGTCATCGGCTGCCCGCGGCACTCCGACAGTCCCCGGTCCGCGTGCAGGGCCAGCGTCAGTTGTTTGGTCTGCATCGCGGCGTCGTCCCGCTGCAAGGCGGTATACAAGGCTGGATCAGTTGTCCCCTCTCCCCGACCACTGCGTGGTGCCCGGAGAGGGTTAGGGCGAGGGTCGTTTGCGAGGGTGTTCACCGACGCTTCCGCTTCGCCGCCGGACCAGTGCAGCGCCGTAGAAGGCTCCGCCGACTCTTTGCGTACCAATTGCGGTGACGCCGTCGAAGTTCTCAACTCGGGAATATCGGCCGGCGGGTCACGCTCCGAGGATTGGGCATCGCTCTTCGGCGGTTCCTCGGCAGGCGCCTTTTCGAAGGGAGCGTCCATAGCCGGCCGTGGACGTTTTGCCGGCGTCGGTTCTCTTTTCCGTGGAGCGAAGGGATCGCCTTGCGGTGTTGCTTGGAGACGGTCCTGATTTTCACGCGGGGACTGTCCCGATTTTTCCGAAGGAAAAATGGGACTGTCCCCTTGTACGGGCGGAGAAAATGGAGCTGTCCCTTTTGCTTCAGGCGAGGGGGAACCTCCCCAGTTTCCCGGCGGGGAAAAAGGGGCCTTCTCCTGTGTCGCCGGTAAAGTTTCGGAACCGGCGGAACGCGCCGGGGGAACCTCGCCCACAGCGTCGGGCCGCGGTTCCACCGGCACCAACGGGCCGGCCTTGAGGATTTCTATCGGAGGCCGCTCCCGGTCCGGCGGATTCTCGGCCGCGGGCGTCGGTTCCAGGTGGCCGGCCGGCTGGACTGCGGAATCGGGCAGCGCCGCGGGAGTCGGTTGCAGCGCACCGGACGGAATCATGGCGGCCGCAAGCTGTGTAGCCGGTAAATTCGGCGCCATTGCCGCGCAGGCGTACTCGGCGATTTCGTCGTTGTAACGGCACGCCGCCTCGATGAAAGCGGCCTGCTGCCGATGCCGCTTTTCCACGGCGGCGGTCACCGCGCCGAGGTCGGCCCGGCCGGCTTGATAATCCTCTTCCACAGCAGCCAATGCGTCCGTGGCAGCCAGCACCGAGTCCGCCCGGCCGTCAACGGCCGAACGTTCCAGCGGCAGAAGCCGGTCGATCAGCCGGGTCCGTTCCGGCAACCGTCCTTGGGCCGAGAGTTCGGCAAAGTACGTCTGATAGCCGCCTACGTGCGGCGGATCGGCTGGCCAGGGCAGGGCCGATTGCGGCGGCAGACGCACCAAGGCCGCCAAAGTGTATTGGGCCTCGGTCACGGCCAGTTCCGCTTTCCTTCGCCGGGCAGCCGCCGCCGATTGGGCGGCCCGCAGCGCCGCCTCCTCGCCCGGCCGCGGCGAAAGACCCTCCAGTTTTCTCACCTCCTCCCGGGCGAAGTTGTATTTCGCCACGGCTTCGGTCAGCCGCCAATACGCCTGGCTGATTGCCTGCTGACCCGGGCGGTCGAACGCGGCCGATAGTGCCCGGGCCAAGGTCCACGGTTGGCCGGAAAGCGGGGGCTCCGGCCGGTCGGCCAACGCCTGGGCAACCAGTTCCGGCGCCAGGATCCGCCGCGCCGCGGGAGTCTGACCCTCCGCCGGGACCACCTGCCCGGCAATACAGAAAATCAGGCTAAAATAGGGGGAAAAGCTCATCGAAATATCCCTTTCCGAATCCGAGAAATCTCCCGCCCCAACCCGGGCAGGAGATCCTGAAACGATATGGAAGATTCTACACCGATCCCGAATCGCAGGGAATACTGGTAGCGAAGCAGTTAAAAAATCGATGACCCCGGCGAGCCGCCGTGTTGAGAAGCATTCTTCAGAGGAACAAATGCATATTATTGCATCAACGCCCCGGGACGGCGCTCCCGGGGGCGAAGCGATTTCGCACTTCACTCCCGTGATAGCCATCGCGAGGCGTTGGGAAATGAAACTTAAGCTGTACCGGCCGGGGCCGAGGACGGCCCGGCTCGCTTACCACTCGCCACTCGTTACTCTCCACTCGCCACTAAATATCATAGTACAGGCAGAACTCGTACGGGTGGGGACGCAACTGCATGGCCTGGACCTCGTTGACCGTCTTGTACCAGATCCAGGTGTCGATCACGTCGGGGGTGAAGACGTCGCCGCGCAGCAGGAACTCGTGGTCTTTGCGGAGCGCCTCCAGCGCGCCGTCCAGCGAACCGGGGGTCTTCGGCACCTTGTCCAGTTCCTCCGGCTCGAGGTCGTAGATGTCCTTGTCCAGCGGCTCGCCCGGATCGGTCTTGTTCTGGATGCCGTCGATGATCGCCATCAACAACGCGGAGAACGAGAGATATGGATTGCAGGCGGGATCGGGGCAGCGGAACTCCAGCCGCTTGGCCTTGGGATTCGGACTGTACATCGGAATGCGAACCGCGGCCGAGCGGTTCCGCTGCGAGTAGGCCAGGTTCACCGGGGCCTCGAAGCCGGGGACCAGCCGCTTGAAGCTGTTGGTGGTCGGGCAACTGAAGGCCAACAGCGCCGGGGCGTGCTTGAGGATCCCGCCGATGGCGTAGATCGCCATGTCGCTTAAGCCCGCGTACCCGCTGCCGGCAAACAGGTTCTCGCCGCCGCGCCACAGCGAGGCGTGCGTGTGCATTCCCGATCCGTTGTCGGCAAACAGCGGCTTGGGCATGAAAGTGACCGTCTTGTTGTACTTCTTCGCCACGTTCTTGACGATGTACTTGTACATCATCACCTTGTCGGCGATGTTGACCAGAGTGTCATATTTCAAGTCGATTTCCGCCTGGCCGCCGGAGGCCACCTCGTGGTGCTGGGCCTCGACGTCCAGGCCGCAGTCGAGCATCGTCTGCATCATCTCGTTGCGGATGTCCATCATCTGGTCGGCGGGCGGGACGGGAAAGTAGCCCTCCTTGTGCCGCAGCTTGTACCCCAGGTTGGGATTCTCCACCCGGCCGCGGTTCCATTGGCCCTCAACGCTGTCGATAAAGAAGTAGCTGCACTGCGGCAACTGGTCGAAACGGACGTCGTCGAAAATGAAGAACTCGCACTCCGGTCCGATGTAGCAGGTGTCGCCGATGCCCGTGCTCTTCAGGTAGTTGACCGACTTCCGGGCGATGTTCCGCGGATCGCGGCTGTAGTCCTCCCGGGTGATCGGGTCCTGGATGTTGCAGACCATCGACAGCGTCGTCAGCGGGCAGAACGGGTCGATAGTGGCCGTCTCCGGCTGGGGAACCACCAGCATGTCGCTCTCGTTGATCGCCTGCCAACCGCGGATGCTTGAGCCGTCGAAACCCAAGCCATCCTCGAACACGTCCTCGTCAAGCTTGCCCACGGGAATCGTAAAGTGCTGCCACAGCCCGGGAAAGTCCATAAACCGCAGGTCCACCGCCTTCACGTCCTTTTCCCGGCACAACGCCAAAACTTCTTTCGGGGTCACCATTGTTCTCCTTTTCTGATTAATCAGACACCTAACCGGTGGATGTTAAAAATTACCTTGCGCTATGCAAAGCCGATGCCAGGCGGCCGGCAATTTCGAGGGTCATAAAACATAACTTATTACACGAAAATACGTTACTACAACGGCGGCATCTTCATTCTCGAAGAAAAAAACAACCCAATATGCCCGAAATCCGCGCAGACCGTGCCGGTAATTTCAGCAGCGATAATCTCGGTACTTTAAAAACAGAGCCGTATCAAAAGAAGTGTAAATCGCATTAGAGGAAGTTATGCCTACCCCGAACCGTTCAAAGGGCCGCCTCCTCGATCCGCCCCTCGTTCAGCCGCACGGCGTGCGTGGCCAGTTGCCGGCGAAACCGGTGATCGTGCGAGACGAAGATCATCGCCTGCGGCAGGGATTTTAATATATTCAAAAGACGTTTCGAGGCTTCGTCGTCCAGACCGCCGACAGGCTCGTCCAGCAGCAACACGTCCGGCCTCATGGCCAGGACCGTGGCCAACGCCACCAGCCGCTTCTCGCCGCCGGAGAGTTGATAGGTGATCCGCGATTGATACCCGGCCAGGCCGAGTTGCGTCAGCGTCTCGGCAACGACCTGCCGGACCTCCTCTCGGGGCCATCCGAGGTTCAATGGGCCGAACGCCACGTCCTCGAGCACCGTGGGACAAAAAAGCTGGTCGTCCGGCTCCTGGAACAGCAGGCCGACGCGCCGCCGGACCTCGTAGAAGTCGGCCTCTTTCCGCCGCTCTCGGCCAAAGACCTCGATCACCCCGGCCGACGGCTTGAGCAATCCGACGACCAGGTGCAGCAGCGTCGTCTTGCCGCTGCCGTTGGCGCCGCAGAGCGCCATCCGCTGGCCGGCGGAAAGCGTCAACGAACAATCCCGCAGCACGGGCCGCTCGGGCCGATAGGCGAAATCGACGTTCTGCAGGTTGATCAGGGGATTGGGCATCACGTGCAGCGGATAATTTGTTCAAGTGCCATTGAATTTTAAGATTAATAGCCGGCGGCTAACAGCCGCCGAGGATCCCGATGCGCCTCGCGGCGGCTGTTAGCCGCCGGCTATTTGATTTAGTGAAACTAAAGTAATGGTTCCGCTATTAATCGGATGCTCAGCTCCCCGACCATTCGAGGGCTATCACGCCAAGGGAGACCGCCGCCGCGAGCAGACAAAACGGCAGATCGCGGCGGGAGAAGGCAAAATGGTCGAGGAGGTAAAAACGGCCGCGGAAACCTCGGCACTGCATCGCCGCCAGGATCCGCTCCGCCCGGGCCACGCTCCGCACCAGGAGCATCCCCGCCAGGTAACCGTAGGTCCGATACGTGTGCCGGTCCATCCGGGGACGGAATCCGCGGACGATCATCGCCGCATGTAATCGATGATGCTCCTGCCGCAGGACCTCGCGATAGCGGAGGCTCATCAGCAGCAAATTGACCAGCTTGGCCGGGACGTGGAAATGGTGCAGGGCGTGGCCCAGCACGGCAGGCTCCATCGAACCCAGCAGGGCCGTCACCGCCAGGACGATGGCGTTGGCTTTCAGCGCGATCTTCAGTCCCAGCAGCAGACCCGGTTGCGAAACCCAAAACAGGCTGGGGATCCGCAGCGTCGGTCCCGGCGTGCTGATCGCCATGACGCCCACCATAAGAAGCAGCACGGCGTTCAGCGCCAGCAGCCGTTTGAAAATCAGTCTGCAAGGGAAAGGGGAAAAAAAGCACGCCGCTGCCGCCGCGGCCAGGGCTACCCCCAAGGCCGGCCATCCTTGCACCGCCGTGACCAGCACCGCCCAGAGCACGGCCGCCGCGACCCGCAGTCGGGGATCGACGCAATCAAGGTGCCTTTCCTCATCCTTCATCCTTCATCCCTTCTTCTTGCGGAGACTGAGGAAATACATCGCCACGCCGGCCAGGCCGAAGATGTAGCCGACCCCACCCAGGACGTCGCTCAACCGGCGTCGGGTTTCGTAGCGATCGAACGCTTCCTGCAATTGCGCGATCTGGTGGTGCAGGTCGTGGATTTCCTCCGCCAGCGAGGAGTCGTCGGCGTGGAGCGCGGAATGAGAATGCGCGGCGTGCGGACGTTCGTCAGGCGGCCGGCCTTCATGGGCCGGCAGACTCCCGGCATCGACAAACGCTTCGCCGCCGTGGCCCCCGCCGGCGTCGACCAGCACGCGATAATCGCAACGGACCGTCAGCGGGAGGGTAAATTTCCCTTCCTGGTCGGTTTTCGCCTCGGCCAACACCTCCCCCAACGGATCCAGGGCCTGGACCTCCCCCTCCCGCACCGGCACGCCGCCGTGGTAATACGCCTTTCCCCGGATGATCTTTCCCTCGACCGTAGCGGT
Organism: Pirellulales bacterium; assembly: GCA_016936015.1. Lineage (GTDB taxonomy): Bacteria > Planctomycetota > Planctomycetia > Pirellulales > Thermoguttaceae > JAFGPV01. The sequence continues at coordinate 7,855 of JAFGPV010000035.1, read as the reverse complement.
GACGTGGACCTCGTGAGCCGAGGTGCGGGGTGCGAGGAAAAAGATGGGGAAAAGAATTATTGCAAATCGCAAATTGCAAATTGCAAATTGCAAATTGAACAACCTGAAATATGAGATAAAAAACCTTTGCGCCTTTGCGCCTTTGCGAGAAATACTTTTCATTATCTTTTCTCTTCAGCTATGCCCTTCCTTGGAGACCTCTTCGGCGGCAAGCGGCAGCGGCGGGGCGTCGAGCAGATCGGGGCGGACCTTCCGCAGCAGGACGATCAGGCTGCCGCCGACCAGCCCTTCGACCACGGCCACGGGAAGATGGACCAGCAGGGACAACTGCCCGATCGCTTGGAATTCCCTGCCGGCGGCCATCAGGATGCCGGCGCTGAGCAATGCGCCGAAGACCAGGCCGACGGCGCCGGCCAGAAAACCGGCCCAAAAAACTTTGCCCTCCTGCGCCGCGGCGGCCGGGCGTCGAAAAAGGTAATAACATGCCACGCCCGGCAGCGCCATGATCAGGGTGTTGACGCCCAGGGCGGTCGGCCCGCCGCAGGAAAAAAACACCGCCTGCAAGACCAACGCCACAAGCACCGCCGGAAAGACCGCCCAGCCGAGCAGCAGCCCCATCGGTCCGATCAACACCAGGTGCACGGCGGTCGGTCCCAGAGGGACCGGAATCAGCGAGACCACGAAAAACGCCGCGCTCAGCAGGGCCGCCTGGGGAATCCGCTGGGGTGTGAGCGTCCGCAGCCCGATGGCCGTCCCCGCCGCGGCCGCTACGGCCCCGCCGATCAACAGAATCTGTCCCTGTGGAGTGGCCGATAATATGCCTTCGTAGATGTGCATGAAATGGCGTCGGGGCTTTGGGGGTGGATGCGTTTTCGGGGAACCGCCGTGATATTACACAATGGTATATTGTAATACTTTTCAAGGCACGTCGAGAGTGCCCCCGGCGAAAAGCAGCTGAGTGAGGCTCAAAATGCCGTCGTTCGATAATCCAACGCCCCGCGATGGCAATCGCGGGGGTAAAGCGGGATATGGTTCCACCCCTGCGACCGCCGTCGCGGGGCGTTGACGCAGCAATCAATAGCTTAAGAACCCCGTAATACCTTCCGATTTTCCCGAGTCCGCCCCTAATGGGAGCCGCGACGGTGATGGTGATGTTTCTCCGCCGGCAATTCTGCGCTGGCCATCACCAGTTCCCCTTTAAAAATGCCCTTCAGTCCCCGCAATTGAGAGGCGATTTCCCGGAGCCGGCCGGCCGGCCCTCGCAGGACGATCACTTCCAAACACAAGTCGTGCGTGAGATGGGCGTGCATCGTGGCCACCACCAGATCGGTATGCTCGTGCTGCACGGCGGTCAAACGCTTGCGGAGTTGCGGGTGGTGATGATCGTAGACCAGGGTCAGGGTTCCCGCAGCGTCACGGCTGTCGGAATGCCACGCCTCGGTGGTCAAGCGGTCGCGGAGCAACTGGCGAATGGCCTCGCTGCGGGTGGCGAACTGCTCCTCCGCACAATACCGATCGAAGCGTACCAACAGGTCATCTTCCAACGACACGGAAAAACGAACAATGGAGGACATAGAGATAATCAGGGATTGGGGATTGGGAAACGCGTAACCTGACTTTTTATAGATTCAATCTTTGGAAATAATATTAAACTTTTTCATCGCCGCCCCACCGGTTTTGTATCCTGTGATTATGCCCATAAGATTCGCCAAAAACCAATCCCCAATCTCCAATCCCCAATCCCGAACGAGGCACTGCCCCCCCTCGGATGAGGTAGGAGCCGTCAGATTTTGGCCTGTCTTTCCCGATTTTCACGATCCAGAGCGGATTTTTCCTGATAATTATCCGAGGTCTCCTATTTTCCACGCCGAGAAGAATTGTTATGCTACTAACATGATTGGCGGCCGCTGGTGGTCGCCTTCGGGAGCGAGGGCTAGCAAAATCCCCGATGCCCGTGTGTGGTTTTTTTGCGTTTGCGTTGCGTCTGCAGACGCAACGCCTTTTTGGAGTGTTTTGTTCGATGGGTAAGAAATTGTTTGTAGGCGGATTGAGTTGGGGTACGACGGATGACGGTCTCCACCAGGCGTTCGAGCGCTTTGGCGAGATCGTGGAAGCCAAGGTAGTCACCGATCGGGAAACCGGCCGCTCGCGGGGTTTCGGTTTCGTCTCCTTCACGGCGGATGAAATGGCCTCGGCGGCCGCCGCGGAAATGAACGGCACCATGCTCGATGGCCGGACGATCCGCGTCAACGAGGCGGAAAATCAGGCCCCGAAACGCGGCGGCGGCGGCGGCGGTTATCGCGGCGGCGGCCGTGGCGGCTACCGCGGTCATCGCGGCGGCGGCGGATACGACGAATAACCGCATACGGTTTTTCACTCCTCTTGTTTTCCTCCCTGCACGATCAGGCGGCGCTGAGGGTTTGCGCACAGTTCAACCCGCTTAGGCCGCTGATTCGAGCCATTTCGTCAAACGCCCCGCGATGGCAATCGCGGGGGGTGAAAGAGCGCGTTTTTCCCCCGGGGATTGCCATCCCCGGGCGTTCTGACGGTACGGTCAATCTGAACCTCAGTGATTCACGCCACCACGTGTATCTTTTCTCTTTTCTTGCCAACGTGATTCCTTTCAGGTTATAATTCCATGGAGGTTGTCTCCCTGACTCAAGACTCCCACGGACCATGGTTGGCGGGTCGGAAGGGAATTCCGTTGCGATTGAGCTTCCCGAGCGTTTCTTCTGGGAATAAACAGCGGCGGCCGCTCTGCCGGAAAGCGATGCTGCGCGGTTTGGTCTTCGCGGCGCTGTTGGTCTCGTGTGGGGCTTCGACGTGGTCCGCCGAGGAGGCTCGGCCGTTCCGCGAGGGCAAATTCGAGACGGCCGAACTGCGTTACATCCACGACGTGCCGGTGTTGATCGTCGCCGGTTCTCCGGAGGAGATGGGTCGGCAGAAAGCGGAGTTGACGGCCGACGCCGTGGAAAAAATGGTGGCCTATCCGCAGCGGCTGCTGGATAAAATCGCTCCCCAGCCGGAGGAGCGGGAAAAATTCATCGCCGCCGCCCGGGCGTTGGCGAAAAACATCCCCCCGGATCACCTCGACGAACTCCGCGCCTTCGCCGTGCAGGCAAAGATGCAGGACCAGGGCGACTTGGGCGTGCTGGGAAACGTGATGATCGACATCTACCGCGATTCGCTGGGTTGCTCGTCGCTGATCGTCGAGGCCGATAACAGTACCACCGGCGGCCCGCTGTTCGGCCGGAATCTGGATTTCTTCACCCTGGGGATCATCGACGACTGCACGCTGGTCACCGTGCAGCGTCCGGCCGGCAAGCACGCCTTCGCGTCGGTCGGTTTCCCGGGACTGTTCGGCTGCCTGACGGGCATCAACGACGCCGGCTTGGCCTTGGCCGTCCACGAGGTCTTTTTCTCGAAGGACAACGCGCCGATGTACAACCCGAAAGGCATTCCCTACACGTTCTTGTTCCGCCGCATCCTGGAGGAGTGCGCCACCGGGGAAGAGGCCGAGAAACTGCTCCGGGCGGCCAAGCGGACCACGCTCTTGAACCTCGCCGTCTGCGACCGGCGGCACGCCGCGGTTTTCGAAATCACGCCTCTGACGGTGGCGGTCCGCCGCCCGGAAAACGGGATCTGCGCCTGCACCAATCATTTCCGCACGCCGGAACTGTCCCGCTTCGGGTTGGACCGCCGCTATCCGCTGCTGATGCGCAGCCGCTACGAATTGCCCTTAAGCGTCGAGGACGTCCACCGCAAACTGCACGCGGTCAACAAGGGCCGGCTGACGGTGCAGACGATGGTCTTCGAGCCGGCGCCGCTTACCCTCCACCTCGCCGCCGGCAATTGCCCCTCCTCCGCCCTGCCGCTGAAAAAAGTCGAACTGGCCCCGCTGCTGAAACCTCAAGGGGACATGGAAAAATAACGGCGGAAAACGGCCTGAGTCAATTGCCGTTCCGTCATTCTGATTGTAGATTCCAAGATGAGATAAGTTCTGTAATGCGCATCTTACCACTAGCCCAGGGCGTTGACGCCCAGGGACGGGGATCAAAATTGTTTCTCTTTTCGATAAAATTCTAATTCTTCTCGGCAAGGAGTTCAATTCGAGAGTTATTGCCACAACCTTGCCTTTTCCCTTCCCATCGGTTATGTTGAAGGATTCATCATGCACAATTATTGCTGCTTGAGTCCGTAATGAACCGTAGCGCGACGGAAATCGACCTGGACGCGGAAGAGTGCATCCGGATCCGCGGGGCGCGGATGCACAACCTGCGGAATCTCGACGTCGATCTGCCGCGGAACCGCCTAGTGGTCCTCACCGGGCCCAGCGGCTCGGGCAAGAGCACCCTGGCCTTCGACACGCTCTACGCCGAGGGGCAGCGGCAGTACATCGAAAGCCTTTCGGTCTACGCCCGGCAGTTCCTCCATCAGCTCGAACGGCCGGACGTCGATCTGATCGAGGGGCTGCAACCGACGATCTCGATCGACCAGCGGGCGGGCAGCCACAATCCGCGGAGCACGGTGGCCACGATCACCGAAATCTACGACTACCTCCGGCTGCTGTTCGCCCGGCTGGGCGAGGCCCGGTGCTACCAGTGCGGCGAGGCGATCCGCCCGCAGACGCCGGAGCAGATCCTCGACGCCTTGATGGAGTTGCCCGCCGGCACGCGGGTGATGATCCTCGCCCCGTTGGTCCGCGGCCGCAAGGGGCGGCACGAGGAGGTCTTCGCCGAGATCCGCAAGGCCGGGCTGCTTCGGGCAAGGGTCGACGGCGAGGTGATCGACGTCCATGCGCCGCCCCCGATGGTCGCCCAAAAAACGCACCACGTCGAGGCCGTGATCGACCGGGTGGTGGTCCGCGAAGGGATCCGAGCGCGGCTGGCCGAGTCGATCCGCCTGGCGCTCGAGCACGGCGACGGCGCGATCCTTGTCGCAAACGAGGAGCGCTCTGAGCGGGGCAGCCGCTGGCACGACCGACTCTTCAGCACGCTCTATGCCTGCCCGAACTGTAAAATCAGCTACGAGGAGCTGGAGCCGCGGACCTTTAGCTTCAACAGCCCCTACGGCGCCTGCCCCACCTGCGAAGGCTTGGGCTGCCGCGAGGGCTTCGATCCCGAGCTGGTCGTGCCCGACTGGGGCCTCTCGCTGGCCGGCGGGGCGGTCGGGCCGTGGCGGAACCTCTCTCCCGCCGCCCTGAAGAAACTGCAAGCCCGCCTCCGTCCGTTCTTAAGCCAGGCCGGACTCCGCTGGAACTCGCCCCTGGAGAAGTTATCTCCCCGGCAGCGCGAACTCTTTTTATTCGGGGAGGAGAAAAATCACCGGAAAAAATTCCCCGGCGTGCTGACGCTCCTGGAAAAAGAATACGCCACCGCCACCAGCGACCAGAAACGGCACAAGCTGGCGACCTTCCGCGGCCAGGTCCCCTGCGCGGCCTGCCACGGCGCCCGGCTCCGCCCCGAGGCCTGCGCCGTCCGGGTGGCGGGTAAGGCGATCCACGAAATGACCGCCCTGAGCACCACCGCCGCCCGACGGTTCTTCGAACAACTCCTCCCTCTCCCGCCGGGAGAGGGCTGGGGTGAGGGCGAAACGGCCAAGGCGGAGTGCGGAATGCGGAGTGCGGAATCTCCTCATCCTTCCGCGCTCCGCACTCCGCACTCCCCATTTACTCCCGACCAACTCCCCATCGCCCGGCCGCTGGTCGAAGAAATCCTCTCCCGGCTCAAATTCCTGGAAAAAGTCGGGCTGGACTATCTCACGCTCGACCGGCCGGCCGACACGCTCTCCGGCGGCGAGCTGCAACGGGTCCGGCTGGCCTCCGGACTCGGCTCCGGCCTGGTCGGCGTCTGCTACGTCCTCGACGAGCCGTCGATCGGCCTGCATCCCCGCGACAACCGGCGGTTGCTCGATGCGCTTAGCGATCTGCGGCAGCAGGGCAATACCGTGGTCGTCGTCGAGCACGACGAAGCGATCATCCGGACGGCCGATTGGATCGTGGACCTGGGACCCGGGGCCGGCCGGCACGGCGGGCAGATCGTCGCCCGGGGGACGCCCCGGCAGATTACCGACTCCGCCGACTCGCTGACGGGCCGGTACCTTGCCGGCAAGGAAACCATTCCCGTCCCCCCGCACCGCCGCCGTGTGGCCAAGACCCGCGCCGTCACGCTGGAGGGCGTGACGACGAATAATTTGAAGAACATCTCGGTCGCTTTCCCGCTCTCGGCGCTGGTCTGCGTGACCGGCGTCAGCGGCTCGGGAAAAAGCTCGCTCTTAAGCGAGACGCTGTCCCGGGCGCTGGTCCGTCGGCTGGGCGGCCTGGCCCCCAAGCCCGGCCCGCACGCCGGACTGCGGGGCGTCAGCCAGATCGACAAGGTGGTGCAGATCGACCAGTCGCCCATCGGCCGGACGCCCCGCAGCAATCCCGCCACCTACACCAGTGTCTTCGACGAGATCCGCAAGGTCTTCGCCAACACCCGCGACGCGCGGCAGCGAGGCTACAAGTCGGGCCGGTTCAGCTTCAACGTCCGGGGCGGCCGCTGCGAAGAGTGCCAGGGCCAGGGCCTGAAAAAGATCGAAATGAACTTCCTGCCCGACCTCTACGTCACCTGCTCCGCCTGCGAAGGAAAACGTTTCAACCGGCAGACCCTGGAAATCCGCTATAAAGACCTCTCGATCGCCGAGGTGCTCGACCTGCGGATCGACGAGGCGGCGGAGTTCTTCGCCAATTTCCCGGTCATCGCCCGGCTGCTGGGCAGCCTGCAAGAGGTGGGCCTGGGCTACATGACGCTCGGCCAGTCCTCCAGCACGCTCTCCGGCGGCGAGGCCCAGCGCGTGAAACTCGCCGCCGAACTGGGCCGGGTCAACACGGGCAAGACGCTCTACATCCTCGACGAGCCGACCACCGGGTTGCACTTCGACGACACCCGAAAACTCCTCCAGGTCCTCAACCGCCTGGTGGACCTGGGCAACACGGTGATCGTGATCGAGCACAATCTGGACGTGATCAAGACGGCCGACTGGATCCTCGACCTCGGCCCCGAAGGCGGCGACGCCGGCGGCCGGCTGGTCGCCTCCGGAACCCCCGAAGAGCTGGCCGCCTTGCCCGAGAATTACACCGGGCGGTTCTTACGTAACGCGCTCGACTCGCACGCACAAAAAACCACAGATGAACACGGATGAACACAGATTATTTTTGTCCTTTCCAATTTGAGTTTTAAAATTGATCTGCGTTCATCTGCGTTCATCTGTGGTTTCTATTTGCTCAATCAAACCTTTTACTTAAGGATTTTCCAATGGATCATCATGAGAACATGAACCGATTAAATCAACTTTCCGAAAAAGTGATCGGCTGTGCATTTACAGTTTCCAACGCCCTGGGAGCGGGATTCCTGGAAAAAGTTTACGAGAACGCCTTGGCGCACGAACTCCGCAAAACCGGTCTCCACGTCGAGCAGCAGCGGGGAATCACTGTACATTACGACGGCGTCGTAGTGGGAGAATACGCGGCCGATATGTTCGTCGAAAATTGCCTTCTCGTAGAACTCAAGGCCGCAAAATCCTTAGAGGACGTTCACTTGGCGCAATGTCTCAACTACCTAAAAGCAACCAGGCTGCCACTTTGTTTACTCATCAATTTCGGAACGCCAAAGATCCAGATCAAACGCGTAATCCACGAATAAAATAATCAAAAAACCACAGATGAACACAGATAAACGCAGATAAAGAACCTATCCGAAAAGTCCCCTCTCCCTCCGGGAGAGGGTTAGGGTGAGGGCTGAATTACCGATGATTACGAATTATGAAACTCTCGATTTTTCAATAGGTTAATGGTTTTCGGATAGGTTCAAAGTGT
>JAFGPV010000034.1 GCA_016936015.1 Pirellulales bacterium | reverse complement strand
CTGCCCTCACCCTAACCCTCTCCCAAAGGGAGAGGGGACCAATTTACGGACACGCTCTAAGAAGGCCCGGAAGACGGAAAACATGAAATCCGCCGGATTTTTGCCCGGTTTGACCACGAGCCGTGTCACGTGGTCTTCTCATGCTGATTGTGGTTCCGGTTTTGCATGTTTTTCATCAGGAAATCCATCCCATCGCCATAGCGGATGATCGAGATACTGTAGTGCAGAGAGTATCCGATGAACGGCCATTGCCAGTTTCTGAACGTCACGAGAAGTCGCCGAAGGCATTCTACCGAACCATCTGCCGATCCATCCCGGTGCGCGACGGGGACTGATCTGCAACATCCACTGTCCGTCCGGAATCTGACACACGGCTATTTCAAGCACTGCGGGACCACGGCGGCACCGGAGCGACCAGCCGCAATCCCGCCAATTGTTCATCTGATCGGCATCCCACCCAGCCCCTGCCAATTCCGCGGTCAGCTTACGGATCAATGCTCCACCGGGCGGGTGCTCCCCCTCTTCGTCTGTGGGAACAGCGGCGGTGAGCCGAAGATTTTGCGAAATGGGCATGGGGCGTTTAATCGCTTTGACGGACTACGACATCTAATGACGGGCGGTTACGGTCCCACGCTGGCGATGACGGTATCAAAGACGGGTTTGAGGGTGTTCCACTCGGTCTCCGGACATTGGCAAATAATTTGGACGCGTTTGTCATTGACGACGGCCGTCGCCCGATAGCCGTGCAAGGCGGTCCCGAAGGCGTTTTCGCCGGTGAACTCGGACTGCAATCCTTTGCCGGCCCTGGTTTGCACGGGCGTTGCTCTCTCTTCCTTGACATCCTGATTCTCTTCAAAACCCGGTTTCTCCAGCCAGTGGACTTTTTTGGCCGCCTTGGAAGGATCAAGACCCGGCCCGACCATGGGAACCACTCCCGTCTCGGCGATGGAGAAGATCAAATCGCTGATCGGGGAGGCGTCGACCGCAATTTTCGCCGTCCCGGAACTGTACTCGATCCAACCGTGTTTCCGATCGCCGCCGTCCTTGGAATCCCATCCGTCCGGGGCCTGGATCGTGAAGAAGTTATTGGAATCGGTATAGGTGCTGTACGAACTCGGTACAACGGCGTTGCCGCCGCAACCGGCGGATGCCAGCAGCGCGACGGTGAGCGCCATCAACAGGAAAAACATCCCCGGCACGGAAATTCTTCTAGCCGAAACAAAAAATACTCTTCTTGAACGCCGTGATAAAAGAGCAAGGTCCTTGGTCGTCCATGTTTCATCATAGTTTTGCATTTTCTTCCCCTCTAAAAAAAGAAAGAGTGATTGGAAACTATCCGTTGGAACTACACTTATTTCTGGAAACAGAAAAATTGGAGCCTCTGAGAAGAACCGATTTTCCTTGAGTATATAAAACCGGGCCTCGGACGGCAAGAATCCGAAAAAAAGAAAAGGGGGGCAAGTCCAGCAACCGCAAGCGGTTTAGGGCCTGATGAATAGCTTCCAGTTTTCCCCCGCCGGCGCGGTGACGGAAACCGGTTGCTTGCCGACCGGATGGCGGAACTCGAGCAGCCGGGCGTGCAGGGCGATGGCGCGGAGCCGCTGGTCTTCATGCTGCGGGCCGAAGGGGATGACCGAGCCGTAGAGCGCATCGCCCAACAGGGGATGGCCGCGGGAGGCGGCCTGGACGCGGACCTGGTGCGTCCGGCCGGTCTCCAGGCGGATTTCCAGCAGAGAGCCCCATGCCTCCAGGTTCAAAACCCGGTAGTACAGCACCGCCGGCCGGCCGTCGGGATGATCGGGCGGGACGACCTCGGCCTGCGGCCGGCCGTAGATCTTGCGGAGGTGATCGTGCCAGGCGCCTTCCGCGGGTTCCACCCGGCCTTCGACCGCGGCCCAGTAAATTTTTCGGACCGTTCGCTCTTCAAACTGTTCGGCCAGCCGCCGCGTGGGCCGGCGCTTGGTGGCGAAAACGATCGCCCCGGAGGCCGCCCGATCCAGCCGGTGCGGCACTCCCAGATACGCCTCCTCGACGGCCCGGCCGGTCCGGCGGCCGAGCAGCCGTTTGATCCGCAGTTCCAGGCTCTCGATCCCCGGCGGCGCCTGAGTGGGCAGGCCCGCCGGTTTGTTGAAAACCAGACAGGGACCTTCTTCGTATAGAATCTCAAGTTCCATTCCGTTCATCCCACCATTATAGACTTTCTTGGGAATTTCAGGGAGTGTATTCCACTAATGTACGACTTGGCAATTATTGGCGCGGGACCGGCAGGAGCGACATTCGCCCGGCTGGTGGGCGAAAAGTTCAAAGTCTTGCTCGTCGATTGCCGGGGAATGACGGAAGGAAACGCGGCGACAACGGAAAAATGTTGTGGCGGATTACTGGCCCCTGACGCACAACGGATGCTCTCGCGGTTCGGACTCGGGCTGCCCAAGCACGTCCTGGCCGAACCGCAACTGTTCGTGGTCCAGGCGATTGACATCCCCCGAAGCCGGAAACGGCTCTATCAGCGATTTTACCTGAATCTGGATCGATTGGCCTTCGATCGTTGGCTCATAGAGATGGTGCCTTGCCGCGTGGAACGCCGCTTTGGTTGCCGGTTCCATAAGTACGCAAGGGAACCGGACGGTTTCCGCATCGAATTGAGCGACGGAGGCCGACAGGTGGAGGAAAAAGCCCGAATCCTTGTAGCCGCCGACGGGGCATTCTCTAGCGTCCGCCGACAGCTTGAAGGCCGGCCATCTTCCTCAGCGGTTTACACCGCGGTCCAGGAACATCTACAAGCCGATAGCGTTCCCCCATATTTTACCGCCCTTTTTGATCCCGCGCTCACCGATTACTACTGCTGGACCATCCCAAAAGACAATTGTCTGGTAGTGGGCGGGGCCTTCCGTCCCCAGAGGGCGCGGGAGAGTTTTTCACGGCTGAAAGAGCAACTCCTCCGGCTGGGCTACCGGTGGGGAGAGACCCTCCGCCGCGAAGCCGCTCTGCTGCAGCGCCCAAGGAAGATCGCGCACCTCTCCGCCGGCCGGCAAGGAATTGCCCTCTTGGGCGAGGCTGGCGGATGGATCAGCCCCAGTTCGGCTGAAGGTTTTTCTTACGCCTTCCGTACGGCCCTGGCTCTGGCCGAAGCGTTGCACCCGGGCGTTGAAGGCTTTCAGAGGCGTTATCGCCACTATCTCCGGCCCTTGGCTTGGAACATCTTTCTGAAAAATCTCAAGGCCAGGGCAATATTTCACCCAACATTGCGCTCTCTGACCCTCCGCTCGGGGTGGAGGAGTGTTCATCCGCAACCGCAAGAGGCATTTACCGGTTCCCCGGCGCCAAACTACCGGCCGCCGGACATTTGACGGATCGCCTCGACCATCGCCCAGAAGTTCTCCAGAGGCGTATCGAGTTGCACATGGTGCGTGGGGCCGATAATCAGGCCGCCGTCTTTCCCGATAGTTTGCACGCGCTCCCGCACCTCCCGGCGGACGTCTTCCGGCGTGCCGAAGGGCAGCGTCTGCTGCTCGTCGATTGAACCCCAGAAGCAGAGCGACTTGCCGTATTTTTTCTTCAGTTCCGCGGGATCCATCGAGGCCGGCTGGACCGGATTGAGCACGTCCAGCCCGACTTCGATCATGTCGGGAATGATCGGCTCGATCATCCCGTCGGAGTGGTAGGCGATTTTCACCTCCGGATTGATCCGTTTCAGGGTCGAGAAGAACTCGGCCCAGCGGGGCATGAAGATTTTCCGCCACAAGGCCGGCGAGAGGAGCATTGCGTGCTGCGCCCCGACGTCGTCGCCCACCCAGATCATGTCCACGCCCAGCTCGACCAGCTTTTTGGCGGCGGCCAAGTGGTAGCGGAAGGGGAACTCCAGCACCGCCTCGGCCCGGTCCGGGTCCACGACGAAATCGGTCATCAGGGCGTCCATGCCGCGCAGCGCCCAGGCGGTCTCGAAGATCGTAGTCACCGTCACGCCGACGATCCAGTATTCCGACTGGTATTGGCGGATCAACCGTTCGGCCTCGGCGTACAGTTCAGGCCGGTTCGGATCGGGCGGCCGGTAGCGGGCGATGGCCGCGTCGTCGGCCAGAGGCGGGCGACAGAATTCGGTGTAGCAGCCCTTGCCGAACGGCGTGGTGTATTCGACGGGCCGCCACGAAATACCCCATTCATCGACGTATTCGTGGTTGCCCTGGTAATACGAATTGGCCCAGCCAACGCTCGTCAACAGCAGGTCTTCGTCCAGCGCGATTTCCAGGTCGTAGGGATTTCCCCCGCCGATCGGGTTGTGCTCCCCGTCGCCGGTCTTTCCCAGCGATTGCCGGAGGCGCGCCGCGAACTCGGGGGTAAAACTGATTTGCATCGGAGGACGGTCGGGCGCTTCGTGCCGCAGCGCCATGGCCACGCGATCGCGGTGTTTCATTGCCGATAACCTCACCAGAAAATAATGTAAAGCAGGATGGCCAGGCTCATCACGACGATGCCGGCCCAAAACGCCCCGCGAGACGACTCCAAATCGACCGTGGTCTGGGCGCGGAACTCTACCGGCTGCGGCAGCGGGCGAAACAGCCGGAAGAGCAGCATCAAGACCATGACCGCGAAGAAACAGATTGCCATCCGGTCCAAAAAAGGAATCCGAGGATAACTGAACGTGATCAGTCCGTAGAGCAACGGATTGGCCAGGAGGCCGGTTACTCCGGCCAGGGGCGGCGCGCGGCGGAAAATCAGCCCGAAGACGAACACCGCCAGAATCCCCGGCGAAATGTATCCCTGCAACTCCTGGATGTTCCGGAAGATACTGCTGTTAAAGTACTGGGGATTGCCGAGGATCGGCGCCAGCAGGCAACCGATGACCACGAAGACTCCGACGCAGAATCGCCCCACGAAAACGACGCTCCGCTCGGAGGCCCGCGGCGCCAGGTACTTTTTGAAGATGTCCAGCGAGGTGATGGTCGACGCGGCGTTGAGCATCGCGGCCAGGGAGCTGACCACGGCCCCCAACAGGGCCGCCAAGATGAAACCGTGAAGCCCCCAGCCGCCGGGCAAGACGTTTTTCATCAGCAGGGCGAACGCCGTGTCGAACTTGTGGCCGATCAGTTGATGACGGACCAGATCCTCCTCGGCGATCTTCTCCGCGCGGGCTTTTTCCCGGACGGCGTCGTTGTAGGCGGCCATCGTCCGGGCCAGGTCGGGTTGGGCCTTTTCCCAACCCTTGTCGAAATCGAACAATTCCATCGCCGGTTGCGGCAAATTCCGGACGGCTTCGAATCGCTCCAGCGCCGGCCGGTTGTCCGTGGCCGCATGGGCGCGCATCTCTTTGCTGTAGAGGTTGTACGCGATCATGCCGGGGACGATCAGGATCAAGGGGAGGAACAGTTGGATCCACGCCGCCAGCACCAGCCCGCGCTGTCCCGCGGCCAACGACCGGGCGCCGAGCGTCCGCTGGGTGATGTACTGGTTCAGGCCCCAGTAATAGAAATTCGGGATCCACAGCCCAATCAGCAGGGCTGTCCACGGCAGGTTGGGATCGCCGCGGGGCAGGACCACGTGGAGCTTGGAGGCGTTGAGCGTCGTGAAGCGTTCCCAGGCCCCCGCCGTGGGCGCCAGCGCGGTCACGTTCTCGCCGGCGGGCGTCAAATCGGCCACCGGGGTCTGTCCGAGCTTCGAAAAGGCAAACCACGTAATCAGCGCCCCGCCGACGATCAGGGCCGTTCCTTGGATCAGGTCGGCCCAGGCGCAGGCCTTCAAGCCGCCGCTGGCCACGTACGCCGCGGCCGTCAGCCCGATCATCCACGAGCCGGTGTAGAGGTCGATGGGAAGAACGCCCAGGAGACGTTGTCCCACGAAGGCCGTGCGGAGCGTCAGCGCGCCGGAGTAGGTGACGCACGCCACCAGCAGCACCAGCACCGGCACCGAGAAACCCGCCATGATCAACCTAGCCCAGTGGGTATAGCGGCGCTCGAGGAACTCGGGCATGGTGTAGATTCCCGCCCGGAGGAAATAAGGTAGAAGAAAAAAGGCGATGATGACCAAGGAGATGGCGGGGAACCAGTCGTAACTGGCCGGCGCCAGTCCCTGGTAGTCGGCCGCCTGGCCGGTCATCCCCACGAACTGCTCCGTCGAGATGTTGGCGGCGATCAGCGAGATCCCGATCAGCAATCCGGTCAGCCCGCGTCCCGCTAAAAAGTACGATTCGCTCTCCTGCTCGTGCCGGCTTTTCAGCATCCCCAGCGTGACGACCGCCGCGATGAATCCCAGAAAAATCACGATGTCCAGGGGCGTAAGAGATAATCCCATCTCGGCGGTCCTTGATGAAATTATCTTTTTACCGGTTTTCCCGAGGTTTCACAAGAGTTGCCGGCACAGGGCGGAGGCCGGGAGGTTCAGCCGCCGCGTCGCATCCAGCCGGCTTTTACCAGGCCTGGCAGGGTGTGCACGATCAGGGAAAACCAGCTCCGATACGGCATTTCCTGCTGGGGAACGGGCCGCAGGGCGACGGCGCGCTGTTTTTCGCAGGCGACTTGGCATAGACCACAGCCGATGCACCGCTCGGGAGCGTAAGAGAGCGTCTTGGCCTCCAAATCGATGGTGATTGCTCCCATCGGGCAATTTTTGGCGCAGGCGCCGCAGTGCGTGCACTTGTCGGCGTCGAAGGCCGGCCGGAAGTGCGGCGGGGCGATCATCCCCGGGGCGTTGTACTCGTTGACGATCCGCATCGCATGGCAGCAACACCCGCAGCACGAACACGACGCCTGCCCCTTGGTCGAGGCCACGTTGATCAACCAGTTGACCATTCCGTGGCGCTCGGCCTCGCGCTTGATCTCGATCGCTTCTTTCTTCGAAACCGGCTTGAGCAGCCCGTAGCGGATCCCCATCTCGGCCCACTGCCCCATCGAGAGGCAGTTCGACAACTCCTTGCCGCAGCCCTTGCCCAAGACCTGCATCGCCATCCGGCACTGGCACTGCCCGATGCCGAAGGCGTCGTATTGATCCAGGATTACTGCAAGTTGGTCGGCGGGCAGGGCCATCGGATAGGCGTCGGTAAATTGGTGCACCGGCAGGAACCGGATCAGCGACGGCATGTGCCGGCTTTGGGTGTGACAACCCGTCTCATACAGCGCCTCGAACAATTCCACCAGCCGGCGGTGCCATTCGGTCAACGTCTCGGGCGTATACGAAATCAATGAGAACTCGAAGATCCCGCCGAGGATGGGAATCAAGTTGTACTTCCGCGTTTCACCCTTTTCCTGGCGGGCGATGACGTGCTTTTCCATCGCCAGGCGTTCGAGGATCGGCTCGACCTCCTCGACCGGCCGGTGCGCCGCCTTCGCCACGGCCGTAGCCGTGCGGGGACGGAGCCGTAAATGCCGGGCCACCGACGCCTCTTCCTCGGTGAAGACGTGTTCGACGAAGGCGATCAGCTCGTCGCAGATCGGCGGCCCCAGCAGAAACGGGCTGGAAAGCTTCTTGGCCACTTCCAGTACCGGTCGCGGGACCGCCGGATAATCGCTGAGTTTCCGCGGCGTGAGGTTCTTCCCCCGCGGCGACGGCGGGCCGAGAATCGACCGGTTGACTTGAATGACGCGCCGGGCGGTCGGTTCCATGACCATAGGTTATATCCTTCAACAATGAGGCAACAATTTATATTATTCCTATCATTTCCCGAGGTAAATTCCCCCGCAGTTTTCTATCCACTGTCCACGGCCTACTGTCCACTACGGTTTCCCCTCTTCCGCCACGCCGCGGGAGAAAGCGCGGAACTGCTCGGCCCACTCGGCGGGCGGGGCGAACCGGCCGGCGTCGCGGAGATCGCGGAGATCCTCGCTCTTTGCGCCGCCGCGCCCGATCGCCGTGCCGCGGGGCCGCAGGCCCAGGCTCCGGATCGCGTCGTCGAGTTTCTGCTTGGCCTCCGCGCCCTGCGGGCCGGAATCCCGGGCCGATTGCCGCATCTGGCTCCAACGGGCGAGGAACCGCCGGGCCTCCTCCCGGGTCCAGCCCAACTCCTTGAGCAAGTCCGATTTCTCCTTGGACAACTCCTCGTCGAGATGCCGCAGGGCCAGTTCGGTCTGCTTCCGGGCGTATTCGAGATTGGCCTCCTCGGCGGGGCTTTCGACGGCCGGCGGGGCCTTTCCCATTTCGGACCGCCCGCTCTGCGTGCCCCCTTGTCCCGAGGAGGCGCCCGCGGTTTGCGACTGGTTCCCCTGGCCGGATTGATTCTCCGGCGACCCGCTGCCGGGCTGCTGAGCGCCGGCGTCCTGTTGCCCCTCGCTTTTCCCCTTCCCCGATCCCTGATCTCCGGATCCCGTTGCCTGATTTGAGGACCGCTTTGCGGCGCTCCCGGTGGGCCTACGGCTTTCGGCGTCTTGCCCGGGTCGGCCGCTGGCTTCGCCCGAACCTTGCTGCCGGGCCTGCGAGGCCCCTTCGTCGCTGGGCGTTTGCGAGCCGGCGGAACCCTGGCCGGGTTTCGGGGCGTGCTGTCCGCCCCCCTCTGCCCCGCCGCCCGACTGATCGCCGGCCGTTTCGCCCCGGGAGTCGGATTGTTTCTTGCTCCTGCTCGGCGAAGTGGCTTGATCGGGCGGCGCGTTTTTCGTCGATGATGGCTCTTGGGTCAACTTGGATTTTGGTTGATTTACGTCCTGCGGCTCCGGAGTTCCCTGCGGTTGCGTCGAGCCTTTTCCGGCCCCGGGCGGTTGACCCGGTTTGGCCGATTGCGACGTTTTGGGTTTTTCCGTGCCGGGATTCGTATCGCCCTGGGTGGAGGACTGTTTTTCTTGTCCCGGGCCGAATTTCGTGCCCGGTTGTTTTTCGTCTTGGGCCGTTCCCTTTTCCCCGTTTGCGGTTGGCGGAGCTTCTGGTTTCCCTCCTTCCGCCGTTTTACCGGTCTGCTCTTTGCCGCCTGACGGCGGTTCTCTTTTTGACTCCTCCGCTGACGCCGACTGGTCGGAGGACGTTTTTTCTTCGGGAGAAGTCTGCGTGCCGGTCGGTTGCCTGCCAGAAGGCGAGTTGGCCGAGGATGGCTTGCCGCCGGAAGATTTTTCGTTGCCGTGCGATTCTCCGCCCTGCTGGTTCCCGCTGGCCTGATTTTCCGTTCTCGGCGACCGTTCGCCTGTCTGCTGCTCACTGCCGGCCTCTTCTCCACCGCCCTGTTGACGGCCGCTCTGCTGCTGCTTTCCCCCGGTCTGCTGCCGGCCAGTTTCCCGGCCACTCTCGGTCTGATCTTTCCCGGCGTCTTGATTTTCGTCCCCCGCCCGTTGATCTTTTTCACCAGAACCTTGCTGCCGGGCCTGGGACTGCTGATTCCCGCCGGCCTCTTTCCCGGATTGCTCCGAGGGATTCCGTGATGGGTCCTCGCGGCGGTGTTGGAGGATTTTTTGGATGGCGTCGCCGGGCTGGGCGTTGGGATCAATGGGTTCGGATTGCTGCTCTTGATTCTGAGCGGAAGCGGATTCGCCCTTGGCGCCGGAGGATTTCTCACCCTGTTTTTCGCCGCCTTGGGCGGATGGCTCCTTGCCGCTTTGCTCCTCTGAACCGGGCTGTTGCTGGCCGTTTTGTTCGCCCGGTTCGGACTGTTGTTCTTCTTTTCCCGCCGGCGGTTGTTCGCCTTGTCGGCGTTCAGGGGGATTGGCGTTTTCACTCCCCTGTTTTGCGGCGGACGATTCCTCTTCCGACGACGACTCTTGAGAATTCTGCGGGTCTTCCGGAGGCGGCTCGCCTTCCTTTCCCGGCGGCTGGGGTTGCCGCCGGTCGGGGTCAGGCTGAGCCTGCGGCGACTCGGGGTTTGACTCCTGGGAGTTGGATTTTTCGGGCGGCTGCTGTTCGGTTTGATCTTGACTGCGCTCACTCGGCGGTTTCGGCTGCGGCGGGCGGGCGGCCGGGTGCGGCTGCTGACGGGGATTTTCCGGCGGTGGTTTTTCCGGCCCGACGATGATGAGCTGCTGAGCATGATCTGCGGTGTCGGACCGGCCGGGCGTCGGCTCCTTGTTGTCCTCCGCCGCGGCCCAGTAAGTCACGGTGTCACCCCGCCGGAGGCCCCACCGCTTCGGCTCGAAGACGAATTTTCCTTCCCAGGCGCCGGGATGCGGCGCCGAGGGCGGTTTATGTTCCATAAGCGGCGGCAGCGCCAGCGGCTTCTCGTGGGCCGTCGCTTGCAGCGCCACCCGGCGGAGCGCGAAATCGGGGTCCTCCGCCCATACGGAAATCTCCACTTGGCCGTCCTCGTCCACGGCGGTTTTCTCTTCCCGCGGATCGAGGATCTTCACGTCCGGCGGCAAGTCGCGGAGCACGTCGATCCGGTGGCGGATCGGTTTGAGGTTTTTCCGGTCCTCGCGGTTGATGAAGCGGATCTGGTAGGACGTGTATTCCGCCTGCTCGGGATCGCGGGGATCGAGCCGTAGCGTGAGTTGGCCCCTGGCGGTGCGTTGATGGACGACCATCGGGATCGAGCGTTTGCCGTCGCAGTTCAAGTCGATCCACGCCTGCCGGATCGGCTGATTGGCCTGGGCGGTGATCGTCACCGCGGTCCCTTCGACGGCCCGCAGGTCGCCCTGCCGCGCCGCCGAGCGGTCGGGAAGGCCAGTGTAAGAGGGATAATGGTAATCGACCTGCTCGACGGTAATCACCGGGGGTATTTGCACCGTGACGCGGTAGCGCTCCGTCCGGTCGTCGCCGGCCGCAAGCCGGTAGACCAGGTCCTGCTGCAAGCCGAGTTCCCCCGGGGGCAGCCGGCACTCGAATCGGGACCGTCCCGCAGGGCGCGTCAGGGGGACCGCCTGGTCCATGATCTGCCCGTCAGCGGTGCTGAAGTAGGCCAGCACCGGTTCGCCGTCCCGCAGGCCCCCCACCTCGGCCGAGACCGTCAGTGCATCGCCGAGGAACGCCGCGGCGTTGCCCGGCCGGACGTCTTCGATCGTGACCCGCGTCGGCGCGTGCAGCGGCGACCAGGGCCAAAGAACCCGGGCGGCCGAGACGAAGGGATTTTTCGGCGAGAGGATCAGGTACGCGCAGAAAACGATCACCAGGGCCGCCAGCACGTAGCCGCGGTGCAGCAGACGCCGCTGATCGACGGTCCCCTCGACGGGCGTCCGGCTCAAGTCGCTGGCCGCCCGCTGCTCGAGCGCTTGGTAGATCACCGGGGCCAACTCGCCGCGATGGCTGCGCATCAGGAGGAAGTTGATCAGGCTGTTCTTTAGCGTCGGGCGGCTCTGCTCGATGGTCTGGGCGGCGAAGATCGGATTGATCCGATACGCGATCGTCGGCCAGACGCGCTTGACGAAATAATATCCCAGTCCCCCGACCAGGACTGCCCACAGCAGGAACCGCCCCCAGAATCCCAGCCCGCCGCTGATGAGCCACTGGTCCGCCACGGCCGCCGCCAGCAGATACCCCAACGCCCCGACCACGAGGGTCAACATTCCCGTAACGATGTCGCTCCCCTTCACCTGCCGCCGCGTCGTCAGCAGCCGCCGGTCAATCAGCGCCGCCAATTCCGACTCCTGCACCGGCGGCCTGGCCGGCCCTTTTTCCCCTTGGGGCGGTTGTGTGGGAGTGATCGTACCGCTGGACATGATGGCGCCTTTGATTCTTCGTCTCCTCCCCCTCCGGGAGAGGATCAGGGTAAGGGGCGGTTGTATACTGTCTTGGAGAAAAACTGACCCTGTCCCCCTATCCCTATTATAGACGCAAGCTGGCCGATTTGAATTCCAAAAACACCTTGGAATACCGCCCGATTTCCCGCCGGTAGAGGGGAATTCCAGTTCAGAGGTTATTTCCGCCCAACTCGAACTCTACGGGAAAGATCAGGTTGCGGCCGACGTTTTCTCCGCGAGATACTCCTTTAAGGCGCGTTCGGTCAGTTCTAAGCGGCGGTCGAACTCGGCCAGCAGGCGGTCGGCTTCCGCGAGCCGGCCCTCGTTGCCCTGTTGTTCCAGGGTCCGGAGGAGGGAGACCATTGCGCCGGCCCCGCAGACCATGCTCGCTCCGGCCAGTTTATGGGCCGACTGTTTCACGCCGCTTGCCGAACCGGCTTCGATCGAGGCTTTCAGATCTTTTTTGATATCCTGGGCCTGACTGAGATACATTTCAACCAGTTCCCTCAGGTCGTCCGTCGACAGATCGGCATCCTCTTCCAGCAATTCCCGATCGAGCAACTCTTCGCCGGGCGGCAGGCGGTCAGGCTCTCGGACGGCCGGAGAAGGGGCGGGTTCCGACGCCTGGGCCGGTCCGCCGAGAGCGTCGGATTTTTCATCTGTCGGGGGCGGGACCGGTTCTGGGGGAGAACCTTCAGCAATCCGGCCCGCCGCGTAGCATTGCAGGGCCGCTTTCAGTTCATGATCCCGCACCGGTTTGACGAGGTAATCGTCCATGCCGGCGGCCAGGCATTCCTCACGGTCGCCTTGCATGGCGTGGGCGGTCATGGCGATGATATAGACGTGCTTGTGGTCTTGGAGTTGTTCGATCGCGCGGATTTGCCGGGCGGCCTCGTAGCCGTCCATCTCCGGCATCTGGCAATCCATCAGGATCACGTCGTAAGGAATCTGTTCGATCGCCGTCAATACTTCGAGGCCGTTGGCGGCCGTATCGGCGCGGCACCCGATTTTCTTCAAGATCTTCAGGGCCACTTTCTGATTGATCGGATTGTCTTCCGCCAGGAGGATTCGTAGCGGCTGGATCGGGATGTCCTTGTCGGCGGCGGCGGGTTCCGGCGCCGGCGGAGGTTCTGCTGCTTGTTCCGCGAGGATGGTGAAGTGGAACTCGGCGCCTTCGCCGGGTACCCCGCTGCTGGAAACGCCCATCGTCCCGCCCATCAGCTCGCACAATCGCTTGCTGATGGCCAATCCCAGGCCGGTTCCCTGGTAGCGGCGGTTCGACGCGACGTCGACCTGACTGAAGGATTGGAAGAGTCGGTCCTGACGATCGGGGGGGATTCCCGGACCGGTGTCGCGGACGGTGAAGCCGAGTTCCCACCGGCCGTCCGCCAGGAGTCGGCCGGCGACGTCGAGGGCCACTTCGCCCTCCTCGGTGAACTTGACGGCGTTGCTCAGCAGGTTGACGAGGATCTGGCGCAGCCGGGTGACGTCCCCCTTGATGTACTTCGGAACGCCCGGTTTGATCCGTCGGCCGATTTTGAGTTTTTTCTCCTTCGCCCGGTATTGGACGAGCTCCAGGGCCTCGTCGAGGCACCGGCCCAGATCGAACGGCTCGTTTTCCAATTCCAACTTCTCGGCCTCGATCTTGGAAAAATCGAGGATGTCGTTGATCAGGGAGAGGAGCATTTCGCCGCTGTTGCGGATGATCTCGACGTCGTCGCGCTGCTCCTTGTCCAGTTTGGTGTCCAGCAACAGGCCGGTCATGCCGATCACGGCGTTCAGCGGGGTGCGGATCTCGTGGCTCATGCTGGCCAGGAACCGGCTTTTGACTTCGCTGGCCTTTTGCAGTTGCTGATTGAGGTTTTCCAGCATTTCATTGGCTTTTTTCAGCGATTCTTCGTCCGCCTTGCGCCGGGTGATGTCTTCCTTAACGGCGATGAAATTCGTGATTTTACCTTGATTGTCCTTGACCGGGGCGATGAGAGCCTGCTCCCAATAGAACTCGCCGTTCTTTTTTTGATTGTAGAATTCACCCCGCCACTCTTGGCCGGAGAGGATCGTGTTCCACAGTCGCTCGTATTCTTGCGGCGGCGTTTTTCCTGATTTCAGGATGTGGGGATTTTTTCCCCTCGCCTCGTCGAACGTATAACCGGTCGTCGTACAAAATTTCGGATTGACATATTCGATATTCCCCGACCGGTCGGTGATCACAATGATGGCGGGACTCTGCTCCACGGCGACCGAGAGCATGTTCAACTTGGCCTCTGCCCGCTTGAGTTCGCTGATGTCCATCATGGCCACGAGCGCCTGACGTCGGCCGTCGATGACGACCGGCGAGGCGTTCAGCGAGAACCAGAAACGGTGTTCCTTTCCGTTGAGCAGGAGCCTTTTCTCGACCTCGGTGCTTAAAACCCTCTCACCCGTCTGCAAAACCT
This sequence comes from Pirellulales bacterium, assembly GCA_016936015.1. GTDB lineage: Bacteria > Planctomycetota > Planctomycetia > Pirellulales > Thermoguttaceae > JAFGPV01. Next base: position 5,344 of record JAFGPV010000034.1, on the reverse strand, counting down.
TGACGATGGCCCCGCGGATGGGGCAGCGGGAGCAGGCGGGCGAGTGGCCGCATCCCTCCGGCGAGGTTTCTGCGAAGATGCAACACAAGGCGTCTCCCGGCAGACTGTGGACCATGTCGTTCGGTTTTTTATGCACCATTCCCGCGACGATTTGATTGACCTGCGTGATTTGAGCGTTCTCGTCGACGATCATCATGCCGACCTGCGAGGCGTCGAAGATGGCCTGCAGATTGGCGCGTTCCCGATCCAGTTGCTGCGCCTCGTCCTGGAGCAGCCGCTCCGCCTTCTTGCGTTCTTCGATTTCTTTCTGGAGCGATTCGTTGGCGAGGAGTATTTCGGCGGACCGCTCCTGCACCATGCCTTCGAGGTCTTTCTGATAGCGCCGCAACTCCGCCGTCCGGGCCAACACCGTCTTCTCCATCCGCGACCGCTGCGACGCGATCGTCCATAAGTACAAGTCCATCAGAAAAGTCAACACGAATCCGATCGGGAGGACCCACCAATAAGCCAGGCTGTAGTGCTGTTCCGCATAAGCCAGATTCGGTTCAACCGCCATCTCCCAACGCCGGTCGGCGAAATCAAATTCCGACCGATACGGCGGCGGCTTGGGGTACAACCAGGAGTACCAACGCGGCTCCGCCTTCAACGGGGATTCCCAATGGTGCAACAGTTGCTCCTCCGGCGGCGCGGATAGGTCAATCAGATCGAACGACAATCCCATCGGCGTCACGTAATTGAGGGCCGCGGTCAGGGCGTCGCCCGTCCAAAACACGCCCGATACAAATCCCTCCAGTGCCGTGCGCCGCTGGGCCACCGTTTCCGTGGGCTGTCCCTTCCGATAAATCGGGAGAACGACGAGAAATCCGGACTGCTTGCGGTCCTCCTGCATGACCTTGAGCCGCTCGGTCACCGAGACCTTGCCGCTGTCCCGCGCCCGCTCCAGCGCCGCCAGGCGGAGCGGTTCCGAGCCGATGTCGAAACCAATGACATTGCGGTTCCCAATCAGGGGCGCAATATACGTAACCGGATAATACTCCTTGCGGACGCCGGCCGGCAGGAATCGTCCCCGGGAATCCAGTTCCATAATCCGATAATTGGGGAAAACCTCTTTCCGCACCGTCTCCTCGAATTGAGCGCGCTCGTTGCCCGAGACGCGCGGGATCCACTCCAAGGCCTGCAATTCCTTGCGTTGCACCAGAAACGGCTTCGAAAAGACTTCGAATTCTTTGAGTTCGACTTTCTCCGAGGCGTTGTAATAACTCTTCAGGGCGTCGATCACCAGCAGACACTGGTCCAGTTCGGTTTTTACCAAACTTACCCGGGAGTTCGCGTCGCGATGGAACTCCAATTGGTAACCTTCCAACTCCTCATTCCATCCCCAATAGAAAAGATACAGCGTGACCGTCACGCCCAAGAGCGTGAAACAGAACATACTCCAAAAGGTCCGCCGCGGCAACCGAGTCGCTTTGGAACGCTGTTCCATCATCTCGCTGTTCCCGAGTCCGAACGAAGAGTGCTTCGATACTCAAGATTTAGCTGGAAATGCCGGTCCCTAACGGCAAAGGTAGAGATTTTCGCCTTCCATCGGGGCGTCTCATTCCCCGGTTCTTGACAGGGGCCGGATGAGACCTGCTGAAGCGGTGGAAGGGCTTGTTTCGGTTGAACGGCTTTTTACCGTTCGCGCGATGTCAATCTCCAAGAACTGCTTGAGAATGGTCAGAGGTCGCCAAGCAGTTTGCACGTATGCCGGGCGATCATCAGTTCTTCATCGGTCTTCATCACGCGGACCGTGACCGGGCCTTCCTCGCGGCTGATAACCGAGGCGTTCGACTCGTTCCGGGCCGGGTCGAGGTGGACGCCCAGAAATTCCAGGCCGTGGCAGATCCGCCGGCGGATCTCGGGGGAGTTCGTGCCGATGCCGGCGGTGAAGACCAGCGCGTCCAGTCCGCCCAGGACGGCGGCCAGGGCGCCGACGAACTTCCGGGCCTGGTAACAGAACATCTCCACGGCCTGGGCGGCGTTCGGCTCGCTCAATTCCAGGCGGAGCAGGTCGCGGAGATCCGAACTGCACCCGGAGACCCCGATCAGCCCCGAACGCTGATTGATCAGGTAATCGAGAGTGGACGGCGAGCGGTCTTTCTCCTGGAGCAGATAAAGAAGGATGCCGGGATCGAGGTCGCCGGAGCGGGTGCCCATCATCATGCCGCCGGCCGGCGTCAGGCCCATCGTCGTCTCGACACCGACGCCCGATTGCACCGCGGCCATGCTGCAGCCGTTGCCCAAGTGGGCGATGATCACCCGGCCCTCGGCCTCCGCCGGGGCGATCTCGCGAAGTTTCATGAGGATGTATTCGTAGGACAGCCCGTGGAAACCGTAGCGGAGCACGCCTTCGTGCCACAGGCTCCGGGGCAAGGGGATCCGCTGGGCAATCTCGGGCATCCGCCGGTGAAAGGCCGTGTCGAAACAGGCCACCTGCGTAAGCTGCGGATAGTGATGTTCCACGGCCCGGATCGCTTTCAATTCGTGGGGGAGATGCTCGGGCGCCAGGCGGATGATTTCTTCCAAGGTCTCCGTCAGTTCTTCGGTAATCACGCTCGGCTGGCAATACTTGGTCCCTCCGTGGACCACCCGGTGTCCCACGGCGTCGAGAAAACGGTCGGAAAATCGGGTTTTCAACCACTCGAACAGGGTTTTCAAGGCCGCGTCGTGGTCGGGCAAATCGTGGAGACTATCGACCAGTTCCCGGCCGGCGGCGTCCAGGAAACGAAGATGGCCCCCGTGCAGGCCGATCCGCTCGACCGTTCCCGACAAGACCCGGTCCTCCGCCTCGCCCATTTCGTAAAGCGAGCATTTGATGCTCGACGAGCCGCTGTTGATCGTCAGAATCCGGCGCAGGTTCCCGTCCGACATGCTTTCACCTTAACTCTTTGAACACTCCTGCATGTACAAAATGCTCTCCCGGGCCAGCCGCTCGACGCCGGGGGAGTAGTCGAAGACCTCGACCGAGACCCAGCCCTGATAATCAATCTGCTTCAGTGCCTTGAAAATCGGGACGAAGTCGAGTTTGCCGAAGCCGGGACCTTGACGGTTGGGATCGTTGGCGTGAATGTGGGCCAGGATCGAGGCGTGGCGCGCCAGCAGCTCGGGGATCGGCTCCGCTTCGCTGGTCATCGCCTTGCAATCGAGGTGCAGGCGGACCTGCGGGGCGGCGAGCCGATGGATCAACTCCGCCGCGTCGGCCGCCGTGTTCAGGTAGTTCGTCTCCACCGGTCCCAACGGCTCCAGGGCCAGCACGGCTCCGGACTGCTCGAGCACGATGAGCAATGCGTCGAGGGCTTGCAGCGTATAGTCGTCGGCCTGGTTTTTCGTGACCCCCGGCAACAGATTTCGCTGCTGCGGCGAGCCGAAGACCAGGATCCGCCCGCCGAGATCGGCGCAGAGCCAAATCAACTCTTTCAGATACTCGACGGTCCGCCGCCGGGTGTCGGCCTCGGGACTGGTCAGGTGCAATCCTTCGGTCTTGGCCAGCAGCCAGTGCAGTCCGACGACCTCCAATCCCCCGGCCTCGGCCGCCTGGCGGACCGCCCGGCGCTGGGCCACGGTAATCTCTCCGGCCGCCGCCCCTAAAGTAAACGGCGCAATCTCGATTCCCGTGTACCCGCATTCCGCCGCCAAAGAAAATGCCTTCTCCAGCGGCCAGTCCTGAAAAGTCTCGTTGCAAATGGCGAATTTCATGATTATTTTTTTTTGTTGCTCTGGGCAAGTTGTTTTTTTCGAACCTTTACCGATTTTTCTAAAAGAGTCCGCCCATTGGCTGTAGCGGGAACACTTATTACAGGATCAACGACTCCTTCCAAGGGATCGCCCAAGTGGATTTTACTCAAACGTTTTTTTGCTTCTTGGGAATACCTCTTTGAGAGTTCATATCCGAGATATTTTCTGCCAAGTTTTTTTGCGACGGCAAGGGTGGTGCCGCTACCTGAAAAAGGATCCAACACCAACTCCCCCGGATGACTGCACGCTTCGATAATCCGACCTAATAATCGTTCAGGCATTTGGCAGGTATGCCATCGGGTTCTTTCTTTGAAAGTTCCACAAACACGGGAAAAATACCAAGTGTCATCCGAAGGAATAAAGGCTTCCGGAATGTCCTGAGGGCGTAGAATCCAGGAATTATCCGGCAATCGACCGCGGGGATTGGCCCGCCGATCGGCATAAACCAATTGCCGTGCCGAGGGGACGCGGAGAGACGGTGAATCGGAATTGAACGTAAAGGATTTCGGATTCTTCACAAGATAGAACAAATGCGTGTGCGAGCGGCTGAAATTATTACTGCAATTAACCCCAAAAGTGTAGTACCAGACTACCCAACTGCGGCAAAATAGCCTATGCTTTTCTTGAAGCATGACCTTCAACTCCGCCGCATATTCATCGCCGATGGCCAACCAGAAGGTACCGTTGGATTTCAGAACACGAACAACCTCCGCCGTCCAGAGTTGGCTCCACCGTAGATACTGTTCCCGATCCTGCGAGTCGTTGTATTCATCGTACTCGTAGCCGATATTGAAAGGTGGATCTGCAAAGGCGAGATCCACTACCCCGGACTCGATTTTTTTTAGCCCTTCGAGACAATCCTCGTTAATCACTTCGTTCCATCGATGAGGCACGGCTGTCACACCTCCTTGAAGAGGGGGATGTAATAGGTGATGTTGAAAGATGTGGTGTATATTATTTATAGGAAAATATAGCTGTCTAAGGGAATTCGGAAAACTCCTGTTTTTCCCGAGTACGTCATGAAAAAACTTAAGATTTCTGCTGAAGAGAAATCCTTGCTGAAAAATCTGCTTCGCGATTGTCCCCCGCGAGATGCTTTGCCTTATACTGACGAATTCAAAGAACTGAAACAACAGTATTTTGAAACCACACAGCGAGAGCTTGATAATTCCGAGTTTTGGCGACTTATAAGTAATGTAGCGAAAGAAGGTGGAATTGGCAAGAAGGGACCAAGGCGCCCGAGAATAACTTCTCCGAAGTTAACCATTCCCCAGCAACTGGAAATTTTACGATTATTCCCTGATGGTATTGGAGGACGCGATCGTTTACCGTACACCAAGGAGTTTGACGACGTTCATAAAAGATTTAACAAACGCACTGGATTGAAACTGACTCCGCATGATTTTTGGTTATCGGTCAGTTCAGTTGCGAAAAAGTCTCGCCCTCCAAAACCGCTCTTTGAGTCAGCGCCTCGGGGAGAATTACCCAGGGCTATCGCGCACTCTGGGCAGTTTGGGCTGGCGCGGCAAGGGCGAATTCGATAAGATGATTCCTTCACGTGATATGAATG
>JAFGPV010000195.1 GCA_016936015.1 Pirellulales bacterium | reverse complement strand
GGGCATGGTATTCGAGGTTTCCCGCATGTCCACGCAAGCGTGGACATGGCACCCGACCCCCATTTTAAGACTTGACAAAGCACTAGCAGGCACACTCCCCCGCTTGCAGGAGCGGGGATTCTTTGCAATATTACATGTTTTTCCACGCCTTATCGGGCGTCGTGGGGGTGCTTTTTGGAAATATGGCCGGCGATTGACATCCGCGGGGGAAAATGCGTCCGCCTCCAACAGGGGGACTACCGCCGGGAGACCGTTTTCGGCAGCGATCCCGCCGCGACGGCCCGGCATTGGGTCGAGCAGGGGGCCAAGTGCCTGCACCTGGTCGATCTGGACGGCGCTCGGGAAGGCCGGGCGGTGAATTTGCCGGTGGTCAAAGCGATCATCGAGGCCGCCAGCGTCCCTTGCGAACTGGGCGGCGGCATCCGGAGCGATTACGCCATCCAGGAGGCCTTCAGGGCCGGCGCCCAGCGGGTGGTCATCGGCACCTTGGCGCTGAAGGAGCCGGCGTGGTTCCGGCGGATGTGCCAGAAATATCCCGGTCGGTTGGTCCTCGGCATCGACGCCCGGGACGGCCTGGTCGCCACGGAGGGTTGGCAAAAAACCAGTCAGACGCCGGCCGTCGAGTTGGCCCGGCAGTTTGCCGGCGAGCCGATCGCCGCGATGGTGTACACCGACATCGCCGCCGACGGGATGCTGGCCGGGTCGAACGTGGAAGCGATGGCGGCGATGCAGCAGGCCGTGGACTGGCCGGTGGTCGCCTCCGGCGGCGTAACGACCAAGGAGGACGTCGCCCGGCTGGCCGCCGTGCCGATGGCCGGCTGCATCATCGGCCGGGCGCTGTACGAGGGAACACTCACTTTGCCCGACGCGCTGGCCGCGGCGGAGATCATAAAAAGCAAACCGAAAAGGGCGAAACGCAAAACGAGCGTCGGAAAATACAAGGTGAAAAAAGCAGAAAGTAAAAAGAAAACCATAAAGGGTAATACGAAAAAGCCGCGAAAAGAGAAATGACGTTTCGCTTCGATTGAAGAGAACTCAGTTCCGTTGAAAACGGTTTTTTTCTCTAGCCCAGCCGTTCACGGCTGGGGATGGGAAGAATAGAAACGCATCTTTTTTCCCGTCGGCCCCCTTAAGGGGGTGGGGAGGAAAAAAGAAAAATAGATGATCCTTTGCCCCGTAGGCGTAAACGCCTGGGCTAGAGAAAAGCCCCGCATTTCATCTCGTTGAAATAAAATACGGTTGTCACATTTTAAAAAATAAGGATCCCATCATGTCCATTACCCCCGTCGAAAATATCCGCAACCTTGTCCTCTGCGGCCATGGCTCGTCCGGAAAGACGACGCTGGCGGACCGGATGCTGACGCACACCGGCGCGGTCACCCATCAGGCCAGCGTGGACGACGGCACGAGCATCTGCGACTTCGACGAAGAGGAGAAGTCGCACAAGTACAGCATCGAATCGAGCGTGGTGCACTTCGACCACGGCGGCAAGCGGTTCCACGCGATCGACGCGCCGGGCTATCCCGACTTCATCGGCCAGACGATCGGGGCGATGCGGGGCGTCGAGACCGCGGTGATCGTCGTCAACGCCCAGTCGGGCATCGAAGTGAACACCCGCCGGGTCTTTGCCGAGGCGAAGAAGGCCGGCATCGGCCGGATGATCGTACTAAATAAAATGGACGCCGAAAACATCGACTTTCCGAAACTCGTCGGCAGCATTCAGGAACTCTTCGGCAAGGCCTGCGTGCTGTTTAACGTGCCGATCGGCCACGGGCACGAGTTCAAGGGCGTCGTGGGCACGCTCAAGCCCCAGGGCAATACGGCCGGCGCGCTCATGGATCCGGCCAAGATTGGCGAGGCGCTGCTGGAGTCGATCATCGAAGTGGACGAGGCGGTGATGGAGAAGTATTTCGAGGGCACTCCGCCCACCGAGGACGAACTCGCCCGGCTGATCCCCCGAGCCGTCTCGCAGGGGACGCTGATCCCGATGGTCTGCGTCTCGGGCAAGACCGGTGCGGGCTTCCCGGAATTGCTCGACGCCTTGGCCCTCTGCGGCCTCTCGCCCGGCGACGTGGCCCGGCAGGCGACCGATTCCGAAGGCAAACCCGTCGAGGTCCGGCCCGATCCCGCTGGGCCGCTGGTGGCCCAGGTCTTCAAAACCCGGGTCGATCCGTTCGTGCAAAAGCTGAATTTCCTCCGCGTCTACTCCGGGACGCTCAAGGGCAACAGCACCGTTCCGATGATCGGGCATCGCAAGGGGATCAAGATTTCGAACCTGCTGGAAATGCAGGCGGCCGATTCCTCGCCCGTCGACGAGGTTGGGCCGGGGGGAATTGTGGCCGTGGCCAAGGTCGAGGAATTGCACACCGGTAGCACCCTGGGCGAAGTGACCATGCCGCCGATCCCCTTCCCCACGCCGATGGTCGGCTTGGCCGTCAGCCCCAAAAGCCGCGGCGACGAGACCAAGCTCTCCGGTGCGCTGACCAAGATCTGCGAGGAGGATTCCACGTTCCACCGCGACCTCGACGCCCAGACCAAGGAGATGGTCGTCACGGGGATGAGCGAACTGCACTTGCAGATCCTCCGCGAGCGGCTCAAGCGCCGCGACAAGGTCGAGATCGAGACCCGGGAGCCGAAAATTCCCTACCGCGAGACGATCATGGCCAACGCCGAGGGGATGTACCGGCACAAAAAGCAGACGGGCGGCCGGGGCCAGTTCGCCGAGGTCCACATCCGCATGTTCCCCTTGCCCAAGGGAACGGTGATCGAAGAGTTCGCCGTCAAGGACCGTTTCCCCTCGATGAAGGAACCCCACTACGACGAGGAAAACAACTTCCTCTGGATCAACTCGATCGTTGGCGGGACGATCCCCAGCAATTTCCTCCCCGCCGTGGAAAAGGGCTTTCGCGACCGGTTGGTCCGCGGCGTGATCGCCGGCTACAAGGTGCAGAACATCTGCATCGAGGTCCATTTCGGCAAGCACCACGAGGTCGATAGTTCCGAGCAGGCCTTCAAGACGGCCGGCTCGATGGCCTTCCGCAACGTCTTTCAGACCGCCAAGCCGGCCCTGTTGGAGCCGATCGTCCGCATGGAAATCACCGTGCCGATGGGCAACGTGGGCGACATCAACAGCGACATGTCCGGCCGCCGCGGCCGCGTCCTCTCGATGGACTCCGCCGGCGGCGACCTACAGACCGTCACCGCCGAGGTCCCCCTGGCCGAAGTGACCACCTACGCCCGCAGCCTCTCCAGCATCACCGGCGGCCGCGGCAGCTACTCGCTGGAATTCTCCCACTACGACATCGTCCCCGGCAACGTCATGCAGGAGATCATCTCCAAGGCCCAGATGAAGGAAGAGGAAGAGGAATAGAATTGGTGGAATGAGATGAAGGAACAAATTCCATGGGGTCGGGCTATCGCGACGGTCTTGGCCGTCGGAGCCCTCGCGGTTTCGGTGTCGTTTGTCATTCCGTGGTGGCAGATGCGCGCAGAGTGTGCCGATGCAGAGAGAACGGTCCTCGCCGTCCTACCGAACGCCTTTGGAACCGATGGAACTGTAGAAACGGACTTCAGTCCGAAGTACGACTTTACGTGTAAGGAGATGCTCGTTGTGGAACACGGCCCTCCGAACCGTTCCCGTGACGATGTCATGGCAACGGTCAAGGAACTCCGTGCACATCTCGCCATCGTTGACCGCGCGGGCAAGGTCGTACGAGAAGAAGAAGTGACCGATGAAAGGTTTTGTCCGTTTTGGACGAAACCGGGGAGCAACTCTGTTCTCCCGGCCTTCATGTTCCGCCCCGTTCCCCCGGGTGATTGCCGACTTCGCCTCACGGTCACACAACCGGCGATACCGCTCGCCGACGTGCCACACCAAATCGTTGTGCGATACGGGCTCTGCGGAATCGAGTACCTTGCGACAGCACTTACGGGCGGCATCGCTCTGGTCGCCGCCCTCATCGGTCTCGCGCTCACCACGGGAGTTATTGTGGTTACACGAAAGAAACGGAAACATTCCAACAAGTCGGACGAACGCGACGGCTTTTAGTCGCGGGTGATCCGAGACGATGTCCAGCCGCTTCCCAGCGACTCTTTCGTCACTTCGCCATCCCACCGAGTGAGTTAACAGATAGAGGCTGTTAACCCTTCTCTCGCGCCAGACGGCGCGCCGGTTGCCTTCCTTCCCCCAGCTACTTTCCCCCCGCCGGGGCGTCGAGCTGTAGGGCGACGATCGTGTCGATGTCGTTGCGGGCGTCGTCGGAGAGGGTGATGGTGATCGCCTTGTCGGTCTGGTCCACCGTGGCCTGGCCGCCGGTCAGGACCTTGTGCGAGACGATTTTCTGTTTGATCGGCGGGAGCGTGATCGGGATTTTTCCGCTGTCGAGGATGTGGACGTAAATCGTCCGATCGCGCCAGGCGGCGGCGCCCCAGGGGCCGGTGGGGAACGGGCCGCCGCGGGTGTCGTAGATCGACTCGCCGTATTTAGC
>JAFGPV010000194.1 GCA_016936015.1 Pirellulales bacterium | reverse complement strand
GTCATGAAACGCCGCATGGCCGGTTGGAACGCCGACTTCCTACTCCAAGTGCTTACCGGAAAGACATTTAGTTTGCGATAGCCCTGGATGATGATCCCACTCGCCAAGAGCGTTCCACCAACAAAATTAAAAACCCCTTCGGTTTCTCCATTAGTACCGATCCATATCGTCCCCGCATCCAAAGTACCGCCAGATAACGTGTAAGTTCCGCTACTGCCGATGAGGTAACCTAATCGGATCTGACTTGTATGTAAAATGCCTCCGGTTTGATTCAGTCCACCAGAACCGTCAAATCCGATGTCTAATAACAGGGCAGAATCGCCGGCTTCTCCATCTACTATTGACGCATATCCTCCATCAATGATCGCATGATCGAAACCCGGGAGTTGGTTTGGCGACCAATTATAAATATTGAACCAATCTCCACCATCGCCACCAATCCAACTAATATCGTCTCCAACCGCATTCGGGCAAGACCAAACAATTGCTGCAATGAACACAAGCAGAAAAGAAAAAACACGTCGGTAACACAGTGTTGAAAAACAACAAGGCATCATGCGCTCCTCACGGAAAAAGTTGCTCAAGGTGCGTCCGGGACAAGGAGATAAACAAACCCAGTATTATAATAAAAAATCTATCGGGGGGGCAAGGGGCCCCATCGAAATGGCCATGGCTCTAAATAATTGAGGATGTCCGGGAATTCAATCAATGCAAAGCCCTTGAAAAACAAGCATTTACAGTCGTGCTAGCATGAATTGACAAAATTGACGTAAGTCCTTATTCCAAGAACCAGGAAAAACGCGGTTTTTCGTTCATCAATTCCCGGACACCCTCAAATAATTAAAAACGACAATCAATTGAAAAAACCCGCTGGTTCCTAACCTCCGTTCCTTCCTTTCCTTTGTGGTCCTTCGTGCCCTTTGTGGATAATATCGTGCTATTCCTCCATACTCAGTCTCTCATCCTTCATCTCTTCTCTTTCTGAGGGGTGGCCAAAAAACTGCTCTGGCACTCGCCCCGGCCGCCGGGTATAATCGCAATATGATATACTATTGTTCACTATATCGGATTGTGCCTGCCCCCTCGCCGGCCCCGTGCCGCGGACCTGGAAAGGAGCTGCGAAAAATATTTTTCGTGGAAAAATCGAATTGTGCTGTACAACACACCCCCCATTGTCGCCTTGCGCTCCGTAAAAGTCGCGTAGATTGACCGCTACTTCCGCAAGGCGAATGGCGACAGTCCGCCCACAGCCTCTCCGCAACGGAAACGATTATAACTGCCCAGGATCAGGCTCGCCGGATTGCTAATAATTCCATACGCTTGACCGAATAGGTCCAGTCAAGTTACACTAATTTGTTTTCCCCTTGTGCAAATGCCTTTGACATAGAGTTCCCCCATGCGTCGCACCGATTTGCGCAACGTCGCCATTATCGCTCACGTGGACCACGGCAAGACCACGCTGGTCGATTGCATGTTGCGGCAGAGCGGACGGTTCCGGGAGTCGCAACTCGTCGGCCAGCAGATTCTCGACAGCAACGACCTGGAACGGGAACGGGGAATCACGATTTTGGCGAAAAACATCGCCATTCCGTACCGGGGGGTGAAGATCAACATCATCGACACGCCGGGGCACGCCGATTTCGGCGGCGAGGTCGAGCGGACCGTGGGTCTGGCCGACGGGGCGCTGCTGCTGGTCGACGCCGCGGAGGGGCCGATGCCGCAGACCCGGTTCGTGCTCGGCAAGGCCTTCGAGCGGGGCGTCCGGCCGATCGTGGTGATCAACAAGATCGATCGCCCCGACGCCCGGCCCCACGAGGTCCTCGACGAGGTGCTCGACCTGTTCATCTCGCTGGGGGCGGAGCACGTGTTGGACGATTTTCCGCACATCTTTGCCAGTTCCAAGCTCGGCTACGCCACGGCCGATCCGGCCCGGCCCGGCGAGGGAATCGGACCGCTGATGGACCTGATCCTGGAGAAAATCCCCGGACCGGAGGCGGAGTTGGATGCGCCGCTGCGGCTCCGGGTCACCACGCTGGACTGGTCCGACTACGTCGGCCGGATCGCCATCGGCCGGGTGCACGCCGGCACGATCCGCAAGGGGCAGAGCGTGCTGTTGCTCCAAAGCGACGAGCGGCGGACGCCCGCTAAAATCGCTTCCGTGTTTCTCTTCCAGGATCTCGGCCGGGTCGAGGTCCACGAGGTCGACGCCGGCGACGTCTGCGCGGTGGTCGGTCTGGAAGGGGTCGAAATCGGCGACACGATCGCCGACCCGCTGGCCCCCGCCGCCCTGCCGCGGATCACCGTCGACGAGCCGACGCTGAAAATGACCTTCGGCGTGAACAGTTCGCCGCTGTCCGGCCGGGAGGGAAAATTCCTCACGACCCGGCACCTCCGCGAGCGGCTCGATCGGGAATTGGAAAAAAACGTGGCCCTCCGGGTCGAGCCGATTGTCGGGACCGAGCAGTTTGCGGTGGCCGGCCGCGGCGTGCTCCACCTGTCGATCCTCATCGAGACGATGCGCCGCGAAAGTTACGAGCTGTCGGTCGGCAAGCCGCAGGTGATCTTCAAGGAGATCGACGGCGTCCGGCACGAGCCGTTCGAGTCGCTGGTGGTCGAGGTTCCGACCGAGCGAACCGGCCCCGTGATGGAGTTGATCGGCAAGCGCCGGGGCGAAGTCGTCGAGATGACGACCCACCGCGATTACACCTTCCTCGTCTTCTCCATTCCCGCCCGGGGATTGATCGGGCTGCGGACCCGGATCCTCAACGCCACGCAGGGGACCGCCGTGATGCACCACCGCTTCGAGGCCTACAAGCCGGCGGCCGAAGGGATCGCCGATCGGGCCTCCGGAGTGCTGGTCTCCACGGTGGCCGGCCGGGCCGTGGCCTACGCCTTAAACGGCCTGCAGAACCGCGCGGAGCTGTTCGTCGCTCCCGGCGACGAAATCTACGCGGGAATGATCGTCGGCGAGAACAGCCGGGAGGGCGACATGAACGTCAATCCGGCAAAGGAGAAGAAGCTCAGCAACGTCCGGGCGGTCGGCCACGATGAGAACGTCCTCTTAAAACCCGCCCGGCGGATGACGCTCGAAGAGGCGTTGGAGTTCGTCGCCGACGACGAGCTGGTCGAAATCACGCCCACGCAAATCCGCCTGCGGAAAATCCTCCTCCAGGAAACGGACCGCCGCCGGGCCGCCCGGGCGGCGGGAAATTGATCGATCCCGCTCCTATCCCGGATTATTCATAAGGCTGAGAACGTACCAATAGAGTGCCACTGCTGGCTTGTCCGGCAGTGTGGAACCCCCCAAACACGCTGCACTGCTGGACAAGCCAGCAGTGGCACACCTTGATGAATAATCCGGACTATTCTGCTTCGATCTTCATGTCCGGGGCCAGTACCGAGGTGATGTCTTCGGGGATTTTCTCGGAGGACTCTTGGTCGCTTTTGCCCGACGACGGCCGGCGGCGGATGTGGAGGGTCCCGTTGCGGTCGAAGTTGACCCGCGAGAGCAGGATCAGATCGCCCGAGGTGTTGTCCCAGGCGGTGACGATCCGCGAGCCGGAATAGAATTTCTTATTGGCGGCGATCTGACCCGGGGCCAGAATGGCATAGTAGGAGCGCCAAGTGCCGTAGCCCATGATTTTCAAGCAGATCGGGTGCCCCATGTCGTTGACGATCCGCAAGTTGTAGACCTGGGGCGTCTGGGGTCTCTGCTCGATGTATATTTGGGCGAAGCACGCCGCCCCCCCGAATCCCCAGACCGCCGCCGCCAAACACGCCGCCAGGATATTTTTCGTCGCCACGATCGCTCTCCTTGGTTGAAAATTCGAAGCTCAAAACCGGAAATTTTCACTTTCCCGGTTATAAAAACATAGCTTAGGATCGACCGAAAAGAGGGACGCGCTGCTTACGATCGGCGATGGCCTTAAAAAAGTCTCACCGGATCGGGGAGCGACCCCTCGGGCGGGGGCGACACCCTCCTTGTCGTCTTGTTTTCGGTGGTTTAGGATGGAGTATCCGTCGGCCTTCGGTTTCCGGATTTCCGACGGCTGGGGAAGTACGTCTCCGCTCCTTTTTGCATCGCGCCGTACCATCATGCGCTCCAGGTCAAAAGCATCTCGCAGGCGAGCCGGGCAGGCGGTGAAGGCGGCCGACGATGTTTCGGAAAACAGGTCGGCCGCGGAGGATGCCGCCCACGCCCATTGGGAGTGGGAGCAGACTTTCGACAGCGTGCCGGACCTGATCGCCATTCTCGATCCGCAGCACCGCATCATCCGTGCCAACCGGGCGATGGCCCGGCGGTTGGGCCTGTCGCCGGAGCAGTGCCGCGGATTGGCCTGTTACCACTGCGTCCACGGCCTGGACGCCCCGCCGGCAGACTGCCCCTACGTGCAGACGCTTGCCGACGGCCGGGATCACGTCGCCGACGTTCACGAAGAGCGCCTCGGCGGCGACTTCCTCGTCACCTGCACGCCCCTGCACGACCAGCGGGGGCGGCTGATCGGCTCCGTCCACGTGGCTCGCGACATCACCGGGCAGAAAAGGATGGAAAATGCGCTGCGACAGATGAACGCCGAGTTGGAAGAGCGCGTCGCTGCGCGGACCGCGGAGGTGCAAAACGAGCGGCAGCGGCTCTTCGACGTCCTCGACACGCTGCCGGCCTACGTGATTCTGCTGACGCCGGATTACCACGTGCCGTTCGCCAACCGCTTCTTCCGCGAGCGGTTCGGCGAGTCGGAGGGCCGGCGCTGCTACGAGTATCTCTTCCACCGCACGGAGCCTTGCGAGAACTGCGAGACTTACAAGGTGCTGAAAACCAAGAAGCCACATCGTTGGGAATGGACCGGACCGGACGGCCGGGATTACGACATCTTTGACTTCCCCTTCACCGACACCGACGGCTCGCCGTTGATCATGGAGATGGGCATCGACATTACCGAGCGGAAACGGGCGGAGGCGGCCCTGCGCGAGGCTAACGAGACCCTGGAGCGGCGGGTCGTCGAGCGGACCGCCGACCTGCAAGAGACCCAGGACGACCTGAACCGCGCCCAGGCCGTGGCGCAGACGGGCAGTTGGCGCCTCGACGTCCGGAGCAATGAACTCCTCTGGTCCGACGAGAATCACCGGATCTTCGGCATTCCCAAGGGGGCGCCCCTGACCTATGAGACCTTTCTGGCCGCCGTTCATCCGGAAGACCGTTCGTACGTCGATCAACGGTGGACGGCGGCGCTCCGCGGCGCGCCGTACGACATCGAACACCGCATCCTCGTCGGCGGCGCCGTCAAATGGGTCCGCGAGCGGGCGGAGATGGAATTCGACAGGCACGGCGGGCTGATCGGCGGATTCGGAACCACCCAGGACGTCACCCGACGAAAAAACCACGAAGAGCGATTGAACCTCCTCTCGGAGGTCGCCTCCCGGTTGTTGACCAGCGACCAACCCCAACAGTTGGTCGAGTCGCTCTGCCGGAAAGTCATGAGTCATCTCGACTGCCACGTGTTTTTCAACTTCCTGGCGGACGAGTCGGTCGGTCGCCTCCGTTTGAACGCCTGTGCCGGCGTCCCCGAGGAGGCGGCGCGGCGGATCGAAAAACTGGACTACGGCGCGGCCGTCTGCGGCTGCGTGGTCCGCGACGGCCGCCCGATCGTGACCGAAAACCTCCAGCACACGTCGGATCCCCGCTTCGATCTGGTCCGTTTCTACGGCATTCAAGCTTATGCCTGCCACCCGCTGATGGACCAGGGCCGGGTCATCGGAACGCTCTCGTTTGGCTCGCGGACCAAGACCGCCTTCGAGGAAGATGAGCTGGCCCTGATGAAGGCCGTGACCGACAATGTGGCCGTCGCCCTGCAACGGATTCGCCTTTTGGAATCGCTGGCCACCCACGCCCAGGCCGCCGAGGCCGCCAACGCCGCCAAGAGCCAGTTCCTGGCCAGCATGAGCCACGAGCTCCGCACGCCGATCAACGCCGTGTTGGGCATGACCGAACTGGCCTTGGCCGAAAACCTCTCCCCCGCCGTTCGCGACTACCTCCAGACCGCCAAGGAATCGACCGACTCGCTGCTGAGGTTGCTCAACGAACTGCTCGATTTTTCCCGCATCGAATCGGGACGGTTCGAGCTGGAGCAGATCTCTTTCCCACTCCAGGCCGCCGTCGAGCAGGTCGTCCGTACCCTGGAAGTCCGGGCCTACGAAAAGGACCTGCAATTGCGCTGCGCGTTGTCCGACGATCTGCCCCGCCGGGTCGTAGGCGACCCTTTGCGCCTCCGGCAGGTCCTGATCAATCTGGTAGGCAATGCCATCAAGTTCACCCACCGGGGCGAAGTCATGGTCCGCGTGGAAGTGGTGAATGAGGAGCCGGCGGAAGATGCGAAAGTCGAGAGTCGAGAGTCGAAAGTCGAGGATGAAAAATCGACCCTCGACTCTCGACCTTCGACCCTCCTCCACTTCTCCATCTCCGACACCGGCATCGGTATCGCCCCGGAGGAACAGGAAAAGATCTTCAGGCCCTTTACGCAGGCCGACGCCTCGACCACCCGGCATTACGGCGGCACCGGCCTGGGACTGGCCATCTCGCAACGGCTGGTGGCCCTGATGGGCGGCCGGATGTGGGTCGAGAGCCAAATCGGCCGGGGGAGCACCTTCCACTTCACGGTGACCTTGCCCGTCGATGCCCGGCCGGCCGACCCGGCCGACGGCGACGCTCCCCCGGCGGCGGCCCCCCTGCCCAAACCCGTCCGGCTGCTCCACGTGCTGTTGGCCGAGGATACGCCCGCCAATCAGAAACTGATCTTTCACGTCCTCGACAAGCGCGGGCATCAGATCGAAGTGGCCCTCAACGGTCAACGGGCGATCGAGCTGCTCGGGCAGCAGGACTTCGACGTGCTGCTGATGGACATGCAAATGCCGGTCATGGATGGGTTCCAGGCGACCGCCGCTATCCGCAAGCTAACCGATCCCCGAAAGGCTCGGCTGCCGATTATCGCGCTGACGGCCCACGCCCTGAAGGGCGACGACCAGCGCTGCCTGGCGGCCGGCGCCGACGCCTATCTCAGTAAACCGATCAAGAGCCAGGAACTCGTCGAACTCGTCGAACGCCTGGCCGAGGAAAGGGGACCGGGGACGAGGGAACGGGATTCGGAGGAACTGAAAAATGACGAAGGACGAAGGACGAAGGACGAAAGAAGGACGAAGGACGAATGCCAAATGACGAATGAGCAATCTCCAGTCTCCAATCTCGAATCTGCACCCCCTCATCCCTCATCCCTCATCCCTCATCCCTCCACCCCTCTCTTCAACTTCGACGAAGCGGTCGAGAAGTGCTTCAACAATTACGAGATGTTCCGGGAGATGGTCGGCTACTTCTTTGACGAAATCGATCCGGTGTCGGCCGAGATGCAGGCGGCGCTCGAACACTCCGACGCCGAGCGGCTCTACCGCGCCGCGCACCGGCTGCGGAACACCGTCGCGTATCTTGCCTCCGCCCCCGCCGAGGAGGCCACCCTCCAGGTCGAACAGCTCGGCCGCACCGCCGCGCTGGCCGATGCCCCCGCCGCCGTCGCCCGGCTGGCCAACCAACTCCACCGCCTCAAAGAAATCCTGGCCCCCTATCAAAAGAACGGCTAAGGACTTGATCGCCCATGGCCCCGGAAACCGTCGTCCGAGAAACCGTCTGCAAGACGATCCTCCAGCGGAGCGGGCTGGGCGACTACGCACTGAACTGCTACACGGGCTGCATGCACGGCTGCGTGTATTGCTACGCCCGCTACATGCAGCGGTTCCACCCGCACACGGAGCCGTGGGGAAATTTCGTCGACGTAAAGGTCAACGCCGTCGAGACGCTCAAACGCCAGTTGCGCCGGGCCAAGCCGGGCGAGGTCTTCCTCAGCAGCGCCTGCGACGGCTGGCAGCCGATCGAGGCCGACTGGCGGCTGACGCGCCGGTGCTGCGAGCTGTTGCTGGAACGGGGACATCGGATCAACGTGCTCACGAAAAGCGCGTTGATCCTCCGCGATCTAAAGCACTTCGCCGGCCAGGACGTGCGGATCGGAGTGACGCTGACCACCCTGGACGAGCGGCTCCGGAAGCTCTGGGAGCCGCATGCCGCGAGCGTCCAGGACCGACTGCAAGTCCTTACGGCGGCGAAGCAATTGGATTTCGAGACCTCCGTCATGTTCGGCCCCTTGCTGCCCGGACTGTCCGACTCCCGGGAAGAGATTAATGCCCTGCTGCAACGGGCCTTCCAATTGAAGGTGGACGAAATCTGGTTCGACGCGATCAATCCCCGGCCCCGGGTCTGGCCGTCGGTGGCCGCCTTGCTCCGCGCCAAGTTCCCCCACCTCCTGCCGCGCTATCGCCGGATCCTCTTTGACCAGCGGGTCCGTGCGGAGTATCTTCAAGGGCTTCGCGCCCGGATCGAAGCCGCCGCCGACCGGCTGGCCCTCTCCGACCGGGTCTCCACGTGCATGTGAGACATCGTATGCCCGACGTTTTCGAATATCCCCTGACAGTCGGCGACGGCGAGATCGATGAGATCGGCCGCGCCAACAACGTGGCCTACGTGGCCTGGATGCAGGCGGCGGCCCTGGCCCATTCGGCGGCCCAGGGCTGGCCGGCCGAGCGCTACCGGCAAATGGGAATCGGCTGGGTCGTCCGCTCCCACCGGATCAATTACCTCCAACCGGCCTTGGCCGGCGACGAATTGCTCGTCGAAACCTGGGTCGCCGCCCTGAAGAAGGCCACCTCGTTGCGCCGCTACCGCATCCTCCGCCGCCGCAACCGCCAGCTCCTGGCCAAGGCCGAAACCGATTGGGCCTTCGTCGACTACGCCACCGGCAAGCCAATGCGGATTCCCGTGGAGATCGCCCGCTCTTTTCAGGTAGTCGAGAGGTGAAAAGACGAAGGCGTCGCCCGTGGTTATTGTAGGAGGCGGCTCCTGCCGCCGAAAGAATCGTGAAAAACCGCAATCGGCGGCAGGAGCCGCCTCCTACAATCGGGCAGCACTCAGTACCGGCCCAGTGTGTGGTAGGCGTCGAACAGGGCCTCGATGTTTTCCACCGGCGTGTCGGCCTGGATGTTGTGGGCGGTGCAGAAGATCAATCCGCCGCCGGCGCCTAGCGTCTCCACCCGGTCGCGGACCTCGTTGCGCACGTCCTCCGGCGTGCCGAACGGGAGGGTCTTCTGGATCGAGATCGACCCGTGGAAGCTCAGCCGGTTGCCGAACCGCTGTTTCAACTCGCGGCGGTCCATGTCCTTTACGTCCGGCTGGACCGGATTGAGGACGTCCAGCCCGCAGTCGATCAGGTCCCCGATGATCGGCTTGATCGAGCCGCAACTGTGATGGGCCACCTTGTAGCCGAAACTTTTAGCAAGCTCGATGAAGGCCTTGAAGCCGGGCCGGAGGAACCGCCGCCACATGTCGGGATTCATGAACAGCCCCTTTTGCGTGCCGAAGTCGTCGCCCATGAAGAAGACGTCCAGCCCGTCGCCGGCCGCCTCGAAGGCCCGGCGGAAGTATTCCAGGTAGAACGCGCTGATCCGGTCGAACAGCGCCTGGGCGATCTCCGGCTCCAGCGCAAGGTCGAGCAGAATCTGGTCGATGCCCCGCAGGTACATGGCCGGCTTGAGCTGCGCGCAGCGGTTCATCCGGTCGCCCATAAAGACCACCACCTTGCCGGTCTGCCGGGCCTCGGCCACCTGCTGCTTGACGCACGAATAGTCGAACCAGTCCAGCCGGGGCCACTTCGGATAGTCGTGGATCTCCTCGACGGTCTTCGCGTGCTTCAGCGGGAAATTGACGACCTCGTTGTACGTGCTGGTTTGATCGCCGGCGCCGGCGGTCACGCGAACCCGGGGCACGCCCCAATGGTCTTCGACCTGCCCGTCGGGGCGGACTTCGCGGGGACCGACGTACCTCGGCCCTTCGATGTACCGGAAATCGACGTCCAGCCGCCGCAGCAGTTCCTCCTCCGTGGTCAAACCGTAATGTTTCCGCAACCTCGCGGAGACGGCCGAGGTGAGCCAGCAGTCGATCGGCACCCGGTCGGGCTGCTGATGTTCGAGGGCCAGGAAAACACGTTCTCGGGCGTCCATGAGTAACTATTCCTGCGGTGTAGAGGAGGAAGAGGTATGTGCCACCGGCCGGACGGTCCAAATCAGGCCGGCCAGCAGCGCGCCGATCAAGGCGGCCACGCCGAAGACGATAAACGTAACTCGATAATCGTATTTGACGATCATTTTTCCCGCCCCCCAGCCGGCGATCGTCGCCCCAATGTACCCCATCGCGTCGATGAATCCCGCGGCCCCGGCCGCCCCCGACTTCTTCCCGAAATCCTGGGCGGCGTGTCCGACCATCAGGATGTGCGGTCCGTACGTGCAAAATCCGATCAGCGCCACAATCACCACCATCACCCCGGTGTTCTGCACGCGGATAAACGGAAACACAATCGACAGGACGCCCAGGCATACTAAGAGAATGGTAATCACCGGCGCCCGGCGCGATCCGAAAAACCGGTCGGTAGCCCAGCCGGCGACAATCGCGCCGGCCGCGCCTCCCAGGGGAAGAATGCAGACGTTGACGATCAGTTTCACTTGGGCCGCCAGGCTCGCGGCCTCCTTAGGACCGTGGACGGTAAGATACTTCGGCAGCCAGTTGACAAACCCGTAGCGGTTCAAATCCAAAAAAAAGAACGAGCCGGCCACGATCCATAAAAACGGATTCGAAAGCGTCCGGAACATGTTGCGGAAAATCGACGGCGATTCAACGGCCTGGGAGCCATGCGGGTTGTCGTCGGGGTTGACGGCCGGCAGCCCGACGTCTTCCGGCCAGTTCCGAATGAACAGCACGAAACACGCGCCCACTACGGCAAAGATCACCGCCGGAACGAAAAACACCATCCGCCAGTCGCCGTGGAATCGGGTGACGTAATATCCGGTGAGGAACAGCGCCAGCAGGCTGGCAAACGCGGCCCCGAACTGATAACAGGTCCCCAGAAACCCCATGATCCGGCCCCGGTGATCCTCCCGGTACCAATGCGCCATGATCCGCACCATCGGTGCCCAGCCCATCGATTGAAAAAATCCGTTGCTCCCCCAAAACAGAATCAGGCAGAGAAGAATCGTGTCCGATCCCATTTGCTCCGGCCCGGCGAACAGCAGGAAGGCGTAGACCGCCAGGTTCATCCCCACGGAACCGAACGCCCCGAGCGAGGCGATCAGCCGGGAACCAAACCGGTCGGCAAGCTGCCCGTTGACGAACTGCCCGATCCCGTACATCAGCGCCAAGGCCGAGAAGATCCAGCCGGTGTGGGCCTCCGTCCACGAAAACTCGTCGCAGAGCGTCTTTTCCGCGGCGGGCATGTTGTACCGGCAGAGATAATAAGCAAAATACGTAATCCAGATCAGCGCAAACGTCCGCGATTGCCACCGCTTCAGATCGGCCGTCGAAGGAGGAGTTGACGATTGTGGCACGGAAACGTCTCTCGGCGAGTCGATGCGGAAAGAAACGCCCCACGATACCAGAATCAACCCTCCCCGGCAAGTTCCCGCCTCCCACTGCCAAGTGTTTCAGGAAGACAGACATTCCTGTCTGTCAAAGCAGTTTAGCCCCGGCACTTGTGCCGGGCGTGCGTAGGATAACGCCTTCCTCCCGTCACGAGTGCCGGGGCGATTGTGGATCAGATTAATAATGTCTCACGAGCAAGTCAGAGCCGGGGCGTGTTGCCCCGGTTTTTCCGGGCGTCCCGTCCCGGTTTTCCGGACCGTCCCGCCCCGCCTTTTCCGGGCCGACACGGCCCGGCTCTGCTGAAACATGACTCTCATCCCTCTCCAGCCGCGAAGCGGCGCGCCACGAAAGCCCAGGGCGCAGCGAAGCGCAGCCCTGGGAAAAGATCCCCCTTCCAACGAAAAGCCCTGCAAGGGCGCGCCACTCCTAAGCACATTGCCCTCGTTCCGAAACTCCAGTTTCAGAACGCGCGCCGCCCCCCGTTGCCCCGTTGGGCAACGCCGTTAAGCATTTTGTCGCGGCAACTTGCGGGATTTAGGAGAAATTGGGCTCGACTTATGAGGAAGATTTAGAGAAAAG
>JAFGPV010000193.1 GCA_016936015.1 Pirellulales bacterium | reverse complement strand
TGGGTAAAATCGCCTCGACGTTGCCCAGGGAGACGGTAGCCGCCCCCCCCTCGTACCGCTGGATGACCCCCGTGACCAATTGGAAGCGGAGGTCCTCGTACTCGTTGAAAAGCTGATCGCGTTCCGCCTCCCGGATTTTTTGGATCATCACCTGCTTGGCGGTCTGCGCGCCGATCCGCTCGGTCATCTCCGTCGGGTCCAGCGGAACGCCGTTGTGCGATCCCATGATCGTCCCGTTCCCCCGATCGATCTGCACCACGATGTCTTCCAACTCGCCGTAATGCTTTTTGGCGGCCGAGACCAGCGCCGCTTCGATCCCCTCGAAGACGATCTCCTTTTCGATATTGCGATCGCGGTGAATGGCGTCGACGATACGTAGGATTTCGTTGGGATCCATCGGTCACGCTTTCCGTCGATCGGACGGGCACATCAATCACGGGAGGAGCAACGAAGTCCTTATCCTAAAAGGACTTACATAAAACGATACTCCCCCCTCTTCTCAGCCTGCCTTCAGGCCGAGATGCTGCAAAATCTTATGCCGGCACTACTTAGTGGGTTTGATAATCCTGTAAACATACATGCCCATCCAAGAAGTGTCAAGGCGACCCAACCGGTTTTATACTCTCTTTCAGCGGCCTTCCGCTTCCTTGCCTGTTAAATAGACATCCCCTAGAATAAGGGGCAAACAACAGCCCTTTTCAGGAGACCGTCTCATGTTCACGAAAATGTCTTGCGGCTGGGAGTTGGTCAAACAGAGTTTTCGCGTGCTGCAAGAGGAGAAACAGCTCCTCGTTTTTCCGCTCTTAAGCGGGATCGCTTGCATGGCGGCGCTGGCGAGCTTTGTGCTCCCGCTCTGGGGCACGCCACAGGCCCAGGCGCTACTGCAAAACCGGCAGATGCCGGGCGATCCGCTCTCCTACGCGCTGTTGTTCCTCTTCTACTTCGTCAACTACTTCGTGATCGTGTTTTTCAACTCGGCGTTGATCGCCTGCGTAATCCTACGGTTCCGCGGCGGCCGGCCGACGATCGGCTTCGGACTGCAAGTGGCCCTGGCCCGGGTGCCGCAGATCGCCGGCTGGGCCTTGGTCAGCGCTACGGTCGGCCTGGTGCTGCGGATCATCGAGTCACGCTCGGAGCGGGTCGGGCAGATCGTCGCCGGCCTGCTGGGCATGGCCTGGTCGATCGTCACCTACTTCGTGGTGCCCGTGCTCGTGGTCGAAAAGGTCGGTCCGGTGACGGCCGTCAAACGCTCGACTTCCATCCTAAAAAAGACCTGGGGCGAAGCGCTCACTTCGGAACTCGGCCTCGGATTGATCTTCTTCCTGATCTTCCTGGCAGTCTTCCTCCCCCTGGCCGTGGTGGCGGCCGTTGCCTTCGCCGCCGGGCAGATCGTCCTCGGCGGACTGGCGGTGGCCGCCGCGGTGATCCTCGTGATCCTGATCTCCCTGGTCTCCTCCGCTTTAAGCACCATCCTCCTGGCCGCCCTCTACATCTACGCCGCCGAGGGAAAAGTGCCCGAGGTCTTCGACGCCGAACTGCTGGAGGGGGCGTTCAAGGCAAAATAGCTTGGTGACATCCGAAGGCTCAATCCCACCGCCGCACGAGCGCTGCGCTGGCCTGGCCTTGGGGGGTGACCGAGAGATTGATAAAGCAGTCGCCCGGCGCCGCGGCGCCGTTAGTCGCCGCCGACACGGGGCACTCGGGATCGGGCGTTTCGTAGTTGAGCACGGGGAAGAGTTGCCGGTGTTTCAGGGCCAGGAGGCTGGCGATCAGTTCGACCATGCCGCTGCCGGCGCCCAGGTTGCCGAAGTTGCCCTTTGCCGCGACCACCGGGATGGGTTCCGCCCGATCGCCGAAGACGGCCTGAATCGCCTGGGCCTCTTCCACGTCGCAGGAGCGCGTGCTCAGACCGTGGGCGTGGAGATGTCCGACGACCTCAGGCTTCAGGCCGGAGGTCGTCAGCACCGCGGTCAGGACGTTGATCATCGCCTGCCGACGGTCGGCCAGAAGGCGCCTTCCCGCCACGGCGGTGGACGCCGCGGCCAGGACCTCTCCGGAGACCGTTGCGCCCCGGGCCTGGGCGGCGGAAAATTCTTCGAGCACGATCGCCGCGGCCCCTTCGCCCAGGACCATGCCGGTCCGCCCGCGGTCGAAGGGCCGGCTGGCCCGGACCGGCTCGGCGTCCGGATCGGCCAGTTCCTCGTGCTGCACGGCGTGGATCGTCTTCATCGGATGCAGCCGGGTGCCCGTGCAGCCGACCAGCATCGCTTCGGCGCTGCCGCGCAGAATGATCTGCATCGCCTCGCCCAGGGCGACGTTGGCCGAGGCCTCCCGAAGGGTAATCGAGTTGTTCGGTCCCCGCAGGTCGTTGTAGATGGCCAGATGGCTGGCCGGCATGTTCGGCAGATATTTCAAGAGCCACAGGGGGGACATCTTCGGGAGTCCCTCGCCGCCCCAGCGGGCAAATTGGAACCGCCCTTCGGCGTCGAGGCACTGCCGGACGCCCTCGGTAAACTCCTCCGGCGCAGAGAGCATGTAATCCGAGCCAAAGCTGATGCCGGTCCGGTCCACGTCGGTCTTGCCGAGGGTCAGGCCGGCGTCCGCAAGGGCCAATTGGGCGGCGGCCACCCCCATCTGGCACTCGCGGCACATCATCTTCGATCCCTTGCGGATCGCTTTTTTCTGCTCCTTGTCCAGCGGGCCGAAGTTGTCGATCTCGCCGGTAAACTGCCGCGCTTCGGCGGCGTACTTGACGGGCGTTGCATCGGCCGGCAGGCACGATAGGGGGCCTACGCCGCTGCAGCCGGCGCGCAAGCCGTCCCACAACGCCTCCGGGGAGCTTCCCAAAGGACTGATGACGCCTAACCCGGTAATCACTACCCGTTTGGGTGGGGAACTCATCTGGATTTTCTCAGAACAACTCCTTTTCGGCCCCTAAGAATCGCTTAGTTTAACCCGATCGCCATTTTTCGTCGAGGCCAGAGGGTCTCCTGCCTCGAAGCCGCCCCACGTGCAACAGAATTTTCTCGGGTAAAATTTATGACTTGCACATCATTTATATTGACTTCTAAAGCAAATCCCCCTAGAATCCGATAATCAAAGAACACGCGGAAGGGAAATAACCATGTCTTGCAAACCAGTCGAACGGATCGAGTGCCGCCGGGTCGAACTTGACGGGCTGCGTTACGTCATCGTACGCGAATCGGTCTTTGAAAATGTCTGCCGTCGGGCGGGGATCAGCCGTCGGGCATTTGCCGATGGGGAGGAACAGGGTCTGGACCTGGACGGGGCTGCTTTAGCCGAGAGGCTAGTGCTCCGCCGCCGGGCGGCGGGCCTCTCCCAGACGGCGTTGGCCCGGCGGGCCGGCATCCGCCCGGAAACGCTCAACCGCATCGAGCGCGGACGGACGACCCCCGACTTCGCCACCATCCGCAAACTGGTCCTGGCCATCAACGCCGCAGAGGATCAGACCACCTCTTCCGCCCCTTCATCTCTTAAGGAGAACCGTTATGCTCGAAAAAAATAGCGTTTTCCAGAATGCGATTCCCCCCCGCGACCGAATCGCCGAGGAGGTGACGGAAATCATTGCGGAGTATTTCCACTGTCCTCGGGACACGGTCTCGGAATCGACCGATTTGTACAACGACCTGGGCGCCGACAGCCTGGACATCATCGAAATTACCATGCTCATCGAAGAGCACTACGACTTGACGGCGCCCGAGGAAAGCACCGACAACACGCGCACCGTCGGGGACGTCATCGAAGGCGTTAGTCGCCTCCTGGACGACGCTCAGGCGAAGGTTCCGTGACCATTCCAGGAAGCTGGGGCTGGTTTGGGAGACCACCAGTGTCCATGCGAGGTCGGTCCTCCATGCGGACCGCCGGGGCCAAGGACGGTCCGGCTCGCTGCAAAGGGCCTTTTATGACACCGTTGACAAGCCGCGTAATTCCGTCTAGGATAGGTAATTTCCCTGCCGGGAGGGGGGATTTCCCGGCGGAATCAGCGAGGATTTGTCGATGGCAGTTCCGAAACGTCGTCAGAGCAACGCGCGGACCGGGTCGCGCCGGGCGCACGACTTCAAAAAGCCGAAACAACTGAATTATTGCCCGCAGTGCAGCGCCGCCGTGCCCACGCACCGGGTCTGCCCAAAGTGCGGTCATTACATGGGCCGAACCATTGTCGAGCAGGAAAAGAAGAAGTGAGCCGCATCGCATTCCTCTTTCCCGGACAAGGCGCCCAATTCGTGGGCATGGGCCGGCGGCTGGTGGAGACGCTCCCCGCCGCCCGGCAGCTCTACAACCGCGCCGGCGAGCTGCTGGGCTACGATCTGGCCAAGCTCTGTTTTGAAGGCCCGGCCGAGCAGTTGGACTCGACGGTTTGCAGCCAGCCGGCGATCTTCGTGACCAGCCTGGCGGCGTTGGAGTCGCTGCGGGCCGAGTCGCCGGAGGTGGTCCTTTCCTGCGAGGCGACGGCCGGCTTGAGCCTCGGCGAGTACACGGCGATGGTCTTCGCCGGGGTGATGGATTTCGACGACGGCGTGCTGCTGGTCCAGAAGCGCGGCGCCGCCATGCAGGAGGCCGCCGACGCCACGCCCAGCGGCATGGTCAGCATCCTCGGCCTGGAACTCGGCGAGGTCCGCACCTTGTGCGAGAAGGCCCGGGGAGATGAGATTTTAGAGGTCGCCAACCTGCTTTGCCCGGGCAACATCGTCATTTCCGGCACGGTGGACGCCTGCGAGCGGGCGGCGGAGATGGCCCCCGGCTGCGGCGCGATGAAGGCGGTCCCCCTGGCCGTGGCCGGCGCGTTCCACACGCAGATCATGCAGCCGGCCGTCACCCGCCTGGAAGAGGCCCTGACCGCCGTACCCATGCACCGGCCCCGGATCCCGGTCGTCTCCAACTGCGACGCCCAATCTCACGACGATCCCGAGGAGATCCGTCGCCTGCTGATGCACCAGGTGCTGCACCCGGTGCTCTGGGAAGAATCGATACGGAACCTCCTGGGCCGGGGATTCACGCAGTTTTACGAGGTCGGCCCCGGCCGCGTGCTCCGCGGCTTGCTGAAACGCATCGATCGCGGCGCAACGTGCCAGTGCGTGGGAGTGTGATTCATTGGGATTTAGGGATTTCGAGATTTAGGGCTTTTGTTTGTCGCAGATCCGATCATCCCAAATCCGCAAATCCCAAAATCTCTCAATCCCCTTAATCCAAACCATGACTGAACCACCGACATCCCGACTCACCGCGGACCTGACCGGCCGGGTGGCAATCGTCACCGGGGCCGCCCGAGGGCTGGGCCGGGCCATCGCGGTCACCTTGGCCCGGGCCGGCGCGAAGGTCGCCTGCATCGACGTGAAGGCCGAGTGGCTGGCGGATACCCTCCAGGCCATCCGCGCCGCCGGCGGAACGGCCGAGCCGCTGGCCTGCGACGTGACCGACGGCGGGCGAGTCGGCGAGGCGGTCGAGGAAGTGGTCCAACTCTGGGACGGCCTGCACATCCTCGTCAACAACGCCGGCGTGACCCGGGACAACAGTATCCTGCGGATGAAAGACGACCAGTGGGACGCGGTGCTGAATATCAATTTGAAGGGGACTTTTCTCTTCACCCGGGCCGCCGCCCGGCCGATGATGAAAGGCCGGTTCGGGCGAATCGTCAATATCGCCAGCGTTTCGGGCCTGATGGGCAATCCCGGTCAGGCCAATTATTCCGCCTCCAAGGCGGGGGTAATCGGCCTGACGCGGACCGTAGCCCGGGAACTAGCCGGGCGGAACGTCACCGTCAACGCGGTGGCCCCGGGATTTATCGCCACCGATATGACCGCCGCCCTGGGTGAGGAAATCCTGCAAGCGGTCCTCAAGGAGATCCCCTTGGGGCGGCTGGGCGAACCCCAGGACGTAGCCGACGCCGTCCTCTACCTTGCCAGCGAAGCCGCCTCATTTATTACCGGTCACGTGTTGACGGTGGACGGCGGATTGACTGTATAAAATAAACAAAATAGCAAATATTGCCGAATTGGGAGCAAATTCTCGTTCGGGAGATATGGACACAAAAGACAAAAACCGCTATATCTTTCGTGTGACGTTCCTCATCGGAGAGGATCGTCGGGTTAAGAGACCGGGGAGTGGTTATCGATCATTTCCTAATTCGTTGTGATTCAGAGGAGGACCTGCACGGTGGCCTCAGTTGCTGATCGCGTGATTGGAATCGTTGCCGAACAACTCGGCGCCAACAAAGAGACTATTACCCGCGAAACGTCGTTCGTCAACGATCTCGGCGCCGACTCGCTGGACACGGTGGAGTTGGTGATGGAGCTTGAAGAAGAGTTCGACATCAACATCCCGGACGACATTGCGGAAAAAATCCAGACCGTCGGCCAGGCGATCGACCACATCGAAAAGGCCGTGGAAAACAACCAATCCGCCTCCACATGAAACGCCGCGTCGTAGTCACCGGCCTGGGAGCCGTCACTCCGCTGGGCTTCCGCGTGGAGGAAATTTGGAACCGCGTTCTGGACGGCCGCAGCGGCGTGGGGGTCATCCAGCGCTTTGACGCCTCCCGGTTCCGCTCCCGGATCGGCGGCGAGATCCTCAACTTCTCCACCGACGGCTACATCGAGCCGAAGGAAGTCAAGAAGTTCGACCGCTTCGTGCAGTACGCCTACGTCAGCGGCGTCGACGCGGTTCGCGACTCGGGGATCGACTTCGCCCGCGAAGACACCCGGCGCTGCTCCGTGATCCTCGGCTCCGGCATCGGCGGCCTGGAGACAATCGAGGTGCAGCAACAACGCCTGCTGGACAAAGGCCCGGAAAAGGTCTCCGCCTTCACCATTCCCAAGCTGATCGGCAACGCCGCCAGCGCGCAACTGGCCATTCTCTATCGGCTCCACGGTCCGAACCACGTCATCGTCACCGCCTGCGCCAGCGCCACCAACGCCATCGGCGAGGTCTTCAAGATGATCCAGCGGGGCGAGATCGACGTGGGCCTTACCGGCGGTAGCGAGGCGGCCCTGACGCCCATCGGAATGAGCGCCTTCGCCGCGATGCGGGCGCTCAGCGAGCGGAACGACGATCCGCAGCACGCCAGCCGCCCCTTCGACCGCCAACGCGACGGTTTCGTGCTAAGCGAAGGGGCGGGAATGATGCTCCTGGAGGAATACGAGCACGCCAAGGCCCGCGGCGCCCGGATCCACGCCGAACTGTACGGTTACGGCGTCACCTGCGACGCCGGCCACATCACCCAGCCCGATCAAGAGGGCACTTGGCCCGCCCGGGCGATGACCGAGGCCCTGGAAGACGCCCGAGTCGATCCGGGAGAGATCGATTACATCAACGCCCACGGCACCAGCACCACCCTGAACGACATCACCGAAACGCTGGCCATCAAGAGCGTCTTCAAAGAGCACGCCCGAACGGTCAGCAT
Organism: Pirellulales bacterium; assembly: GCA_016936015.1. GTDB lineage: Bacteria > Planctomycetota > Planctomycetia > Pirellulales > Thermoguttaceae > JAFGPV01. The sequence goes on along the minus strand of JAFGPV010000193.1, from coordinate 2,610 downwards.
CTCCAGCACCAAAAGCCAGCTCGGCCATCTTTTGGGCGCCAGCGGCGGCGTGGAGCTGATCCTCTCGATCCTCGCAATGCGCGACGGCGTCATCCCGCCGACGATCAACCTGGAAGATCCCGATCCCGAGTGCGATCTCGACTACACGCCCAACACCGCCCGGCAGCGGAAGATCGCCGTCGCGATGTCGAACTCCTTCGGCTTCGGCGGCCACAACGGCTGCTTGGTGATCGGCAAGCTGCGAAACGGGTAAGGGCTTTTCCACAGTATCGATGCGGCGGGGGCCCTGTTCTGCCGGGGGGATGCAGGCGTCAATTTTCCGAGATTATTCCCTATTTGTGCTCATTTCTTCCAATAAAATGCCACAATCAAACTGGCACTATCTCCTCTTATTTCACCTTTCCTCTCTGCAAAATGATTGACATTATGGTACGCGTGGAATAGCTTAGAGGTAAAGCTATTTCTCTTAATTACTAAGAGGCAGCGCGCTTCTCCAAGATCAATTTTCCCACGCACTGACGAAAATTTCGATCTGAAGGCTTTCTCATTTCCAACTTCGTTTCAGGGCCTGCTCTTTCCCTTGGCTTCCGGCCCCATCCCGAAGGTGATTGCGATTGTTGCAGAAATATTCTGAGGGAGTGTTTTTCTCCAAAAAGAGGGGAGAAGAAAAGATGGTTTTTAAAAACCAAAAAATGACGTTTCTTGCAATCCGTTTGCCGATGCTGGGGGTGGTTCTTATTTTAGTGTTGTTTATCGCGGTTTTTCCCGTTCACGCGGTGGGGTATTTGCCGGTCTTTGGCGGACCGACTTATACTCCCGGCGAGGGCGGATATCTAGGGACAAGTGGTATTGCCAGCAATGGATTTGCGCTGGGGAATACGAATAAGTACGATTCTTCGGGCAACTTATTAGGCAAGTGTGCCGTGCGCTGGGATGCCTCCGGTGCAGCGGCGGTGGAACTCGCTGGACTGAGTGGTTTCACCGAAAGTCGCGTATCGGCGATAAACGACGCCGGCACCATGGTAGGAAGCGTCGGAAAATATGATGCCGCGCAAAATTACGCCTATCGTCCAGTGCGATGGGATGCTTCAGGCACAATCATCGCCGAATTGGGCAATCTCGGCACGGATGCCAACGGATCTGCTTCCTGCAGCGTCATCTCAATCAACGGAGCAGGCACGATGGTGGGCTACGGCAAAAAGTATGACGTTGATCATAATGATTTAGGCTATCGTGCGATATGTTGGAATGCATCGGATACGACCGCCGTCGAGCTGGCGGACAGCACTAGCTTTGCCCGAGGAATCAACAACGAAGGCACCATCACAGGATCGATAGGAAGCCGTGCAGTGCGCTGGGATGCCTCAGGCGCAGTCACCGAATTGGGCACGATCGCTCAACAGAGCACCGCATGCGCTTATGGCATTAATGACGCGGGCATGATCCAAGGAACAGCCAACGTCGTTAGTGCGTCGAAAATTTCACTGGGGCAACGCGTGGTACGATGGGATGCTTCGGGAGCAGCCGCCGAATTGGGCCACCTTGGGACGATGAGTAACGGATTCACGGTCTGCATGCCTGAAGGCATAAACGCCGCCGGCACGGCAATCGGATATGTGAATAAGTTTGATGACTCGCATGATTTCCTTGGCATACGTGCTGTACGATGGGATGCCTCAGAAACGGCTGCCGTCGAACTGGAGATCCTCGGAACGACAAGTTACGGATACTCCACCAGCGTTGCCAGAGCGATCAACGACTCAGGCATCATTGTGGGGGAAGTCCAAACATTCGATTCCTCGGACAACGGCTTGGGAGATCATGCGGTTTATTGGAAGGATGACGGCACAGTCGTCGATCTCAACACACTCATCGACCCCACAAGCGGCTGGACCTTGACGATGGCCATGAGTATCAGCGAAACCGGATGGATCGTCGGCCTCGGTACTTATGATCCCGACGGCGCCGGTGGACAAGATGCCTATGATCGGCTATTTTTGATGCAAGTGCCGGAACCCAGCACGATGGTTCTCTTACTTGGCGGACTTCTAGGAATGTTTTTTCTGCGAAGATGGTGTTCCTAGGCCCTGTTGACATTCACCCGGCGGGCTAGGGCTTTGTCAAGTCTTAATACGGGGGTTGGGTGCCATGTCCACGCTTGCGTGGACATGCGGGAAACTTCGAATAACATGCCCACGCTCGCGTGGACATGGCACCCATAATCTTAAGATTGACAAAACACTAGCCATCCCCAGCCGCTCAAAATCGACCCGAAAAACTAACCCGGTCTGAAAAATCCTCTTGCAAATGGGCCACCCCGCTCCTATAATGTACACTAGTACATACTCGCTCCTTGGCAAGACGATCAGAACACCCGACCTTGGCGTGGAAAATAGGCGCCGACCCCCATCCCCCGACCCGTAGCGGGAAGGAACGGCCCCAAATTAAAAAAACGTGGAAAATTACATTTTTGTTGAGCAACAAAGTCCCCCAAAAGAACGGAAAAGACCCCAAGCCGGGGAGCCTCCCGTGCATTTTTCGACTTTTGATGACCAACTCCCGGGTGCCCGCGATAGCTCCGCTATCGGGGCGGCCATGCCGCAAGAGGTC
>JAFGPV010000192.1 GCA_016936015.1 Pirellulales bacterium | reverse complement strand
TATTTTCCGCATTTTCTCAGCGAAATGACGCTACGCGGATATGTGATGCGCTCTGATTATTTGCGATGTCGAATCTTGGCGCGCATCCGGCGTTTCTTGCGGCCGAGTTTGCGTCGGCCTTTACCCGATTTCTTAACTCCCACAGGCTACTCCATCCGGAAAAAAGATTAAAAAAGGCGAAAGAATATAACGCAAGTCGTTACAGGAGAACAAATTAAGGCAACAACAGAGGGAATTCTCCCCCTCTTACCTCACTATAACATCCCCCCGGCAACACAAACAAGGGGAGCAAAAAGACGGCCAAGGGGCCGGAATGCTGCAATAAACGATTGAAAGTGTTTCCTGATCCGCAACTAGGAAGGCCTTCTCAACGCCTCGCGACGGCGGTCGCGGGGGTGGAACGAGACCCCACTCGACCCCCGCGATTGCCATCGCGGGGCGTTGGATTCTGCAACATGGATATTCCGAGGGCCAATCAACTTTCAGGCCGAAAACATTGAAAACCGGACCCGGGAAAATCTACAATGAAATGTCCTGTTGACACAGGGGTTGAACCGTCCCCCGGCCACCGCCATGCGAATCGCGTTTTCTTATCTCTGTAGTTTGTTGATCCACGGGTTGATATTGGCTTCGCTGCTGGGGTGGTCGCTCCGGCAAACCGTGCCCGGGTGGTCGGGACGGAACGACGACCGGCTCTGCTTGGAGATGGAGATGGAGCTGGCCGCCCAGCAGGCCTCGGGCGAAGAACGGCAGCCGGAGGCGATCGTGGAAACGCCGCCCCTGCCCGACGATTTTTCGCCTCGGGAGATCGTCGTCGAAGCGCTCCCGTGGAACGAATCGCCGGCGGCCGCGGCCCGGCTCGATTGCCCCGTGCCGGAGATTTACATCGAGGACTGGTCGCAAAGCGCCGCACCGGCGCCGCAGATTCCCCCGCCGCCCGCTCAGCCACCAGATCCCCGGCCGACGCCGCAAGTTCCACAAAAGGACGTCAGAAAAAAACCGGACGAATCGCCATCTGCCGTTGCCCCGGCCGCCAACTTGCCCAGTCAAGCCGCCAAGGCCCGGGCGGACGTCGACGCGTTGCCGCAATCGCACCCGTCCAATCCCAAACCGCCCTATCCCCGCGAGGCGCTGCGGCAGGGTTGGGAGGGCGTCGTCTATCTCCGAGCGTCGATCGCCGCCGACGGGAGCGTGTCCGAAGTCCTGGTGCACCGCTCGAGCGGCGTGCCGGTCCTGGACGCTGTAGCCCTGGAGACGGTCCGGCAGAAGTGGCGATTCGCCCCGGCCCGCCGCGGAAACACGCCCGTCGCCTCAGAAGCCATCCTGCCGATCCGATTCGTGATCCGGCAAAGCAATCAGAGATGAGGGACGATGAGTTCAGCCCCGACACTTGTGCCGGGCGTGCGTAGGAAAACGCCTTCCACCCGGCACAAGTGCCGGAGCTAAACTATTCATCTTTCACGAACCTGTTGTTTCCTCAATCCACCTGTCCGCCGCTGTAGGGATAGTAGTTGTTCACGTTCCATCCGTAGTACCAGCCGGAGCGTCCCGGCGAACCGGGGTACATCCACGGGGAATAATACGGATTGTAATAATACGGGTAAGGATCGTACCCGTCGGGTTCAAAGGGGTAGCTGCTCGTCGACGAATCGTACACGGCGTAAGGATCGCGGAAGGGGGAAGGGGACGGCTTGTACTGCCAAACCCGCTTCCCGGTCTTCGGATTGTTCGTGTAAAAGCTCCGATCGAAGAGCCAGTCGAAGGAATCGGTCTGTGCGGCGGGGGCCGGCGCCGGCGTCAGGAGCGCGATGAAAAGGAACGTTCCGGCAGCCAGGAACAATGCCCAGGATGCGAGCCGCGTGACGGGGGGGGTGGAATGCATAAATGTTCTCCTTGGTTGTCTGTTCAAATATAGAATACTCGGCAGCCAGCGCCCTTCGGGCAGAGGAGTGCCAAGGTCCGTTCTTCGGCGGGGTGAACTTTCTGGAGGGGATCACGGTCTAATCTGCCGGATGAACCGTGGTTTTCATTTTTTCGTAACATGAATGGCCGTATGTGGAAAGGACTCGGCCCCCCTGTTGCTCTCCTGGTTGCGATTTGCCACAGGATTATCCCTGAATCACCCCCCTCCACGGGAGGGAAAGCAGACGGGAAATCCAACTTTTTTTTAATATTTTATTTTTCTTTAACGTTTTGTTGGAAACAATTCCCAAGGGGGGAATAATCTTTCCGAGCGGCACGTAGTGCAAAGGAGTTCGCCATGGATGGACATACCACCGATCCGGTTCAGCTTTACCTGACGCAGATGAGCGACGTTCCGTTGCTGAAGCGCGACGAGGAACGGCGTGTCGCTTGGCGCATCGAGCGGACCCGTCGTCGGTTCCGCCGGAAACTCCTCTCTGCCGATTTCCTCTTCCGCGCCGCGGTGGAGATGCTGCGGAGGACGGCCGTGGGCAAGATGCGGCTGGAAAGCACCCTGGAGTTGACCTTGTCCCGCCCGGCGATCCGGCAGCGCTATCTGAATATTCTCCGCGTGAACTTGCCGACGCTCCGGTCCTTCCCGGCGTGCAACCGTCGGGATTTTGCGATCGCCGTGAGCAAGTCGCAGCCGGCCGGGCGGCGGCGTCGGGCGTGGCGGCGGTTGACCTACCGCCACGCGAAGGCGGTCCGGCTGCTGGAAGAAACGCCCATCCGCCGGCAGTTTTTAATGCTCGCGCTGAATAAACTCAAGCAGATCGCCCACCGCATGGAAGGGGCCCAACAACTGCTGGCCGATCCGAATGCACTCGCTCCCGAGCGGCGGAAGCAGGTGCGGCGCGAGTTCCTGCTCGCGGTGAAAGCGACCCAGGAGACGCCGCGGACGCTCCGCCGCCGTTTGGCGGGAATCGCCCAATGCCAGCGGGAGTTCGACGCGGCCCGGCGCGAGCTTTCCGCCGCCAATCTGCGGCTGGTCGTCTCGATCGCCAAGCGCTACCGCAACCGCGGCCTGAGCTTCCTGGACCTCATCCAGGAGGGAAATACGGGCCTGATGCGGGCGGTGGACAAGTTCGAGCCGGACCGGGGCTTCAAGTTTTCCACCTACGCCACCTGGTGGATCCGGCAGGCGATTACCCGGGCAATCGCCGAGCACAGCCGCACGATCCGCGTGCCGGTGCACATGATCGGCACCGCCGATCGGGTGATGACCGTCAGCCGGCGGCTCTCGCAGGAGCATAAGCGGGAACCGGCCCTGGAGGACCTGGCCCAGGAGGCCGGCGTCTCGGAGGCCGTCACGCACCGCGCGCTGAACATCAACCGCCGCCCCCTCTCGCTCGACGAAGCCCTGGGCGACGAGGGCCAAAACTACCTCGGCGAACTGGTGCCCGACCGCGACCGCAACGATCCCCTGGACGGCATCCACCGCGACTCGCTTAAGGTCCGGCTGGCCGACGTGCTGCGGTCGCTGACGTACCGCGAACGGGAAATCCTCCGGCTCCGCTACGGACTGTCGGACGGCTATGCCTATACGCTTTCCGAGATCGGCAAGGTCTTTTCCGTCACCCGGGAGCGCGTCCGCCAGATCGAGGCCGGCGCGCTGCGCAAACTCCAGCACCCGACCCACGCCGGGCGGTTGGCCGGCTTCCTGGACTCCCTCCGGCCCCCGACGAATGACGAAACCGCCGCCTCGGAAATCCAGGATCACTCGTAACGCGGCAACGTCGTCGTCCGAACGATCCGTGGGCACCTTGCCCGCCTTTCAAGAATACCTCGCCGATCCTCCGCGATTTGCGGTACGTGGACCGGAGAAAAGTGGTAGAATTGCATACTCAACAGCATCATTCGGGCCAAGCGCCGTCGGGGAAATTTCTTTGCCGCTCGGCGGCCGTTGGCCGCCGGCTACTGACCAGGATGGAGGAGATGGACCATGTTGCCAAAAACGCTTTGTTGCGCCGCGCTGCTCTATTTTGCAGCCGTATTAACTGCGTCCGCCGCCGAGAATCCGACGAAAGGATCGGCCGACGAGGCGAAAACTTACCGCCAAATGGTCGATCGGGCGATCGGGTATCTCCTCAGCCAAGGGCAATCGCCCGAGGGGGCATTCAATCCCGAGACCGGCCCGGGCGTGACCGCCGTGGTCCTGACGGGCATCCTGCGGCACGGCCGCACCCCCGCCGATCCCGCCGTGGCCAAGAGCCTGAAGTACCTGGAAGGTTTCGTTCAACCCGACGGCGGCGTCTACGCCCCGAAGAGTTTTTACAAGAATTACGAGACCTCGCTGGCCCTGATGGCCTTTGCCGAGGCCAACCGCGACGGCCGCTACAAAAAAATCATCCGCAACGCCGATAAGTTCCTCAAGGGCCAACAGTGGGGCGCGGATCAGAAAATCGACAAGACCAGTTATTACTACGGCGGGGCCGGCTATGGAAAGCACAAACGGCCGGACCTGTCGAACACGCAGTTCTTTCTCGAGGCCCTGAAGGCGTCCGGGACCAAGCCCGACGACGCGGCGGTTCAACGGGCCTTGGTCTTCGTCTCCCGCTGCCAGAACCTCGAATCGGCGCACAACACCACCCCCTTCCCGGTGAAGAATCCCGACGGCGGCTTCTACTACACCCCGGCGGCCGGAGGCGTCAGCCAGGCCGGCACGCTGCCCGACGGCGGACTGAGGAGCTACGGCTCGATGACCTACGCCGGCCTGAAGAGCATGATCTACGCCGGCGTCAAGGCCGACGATCCCCGCGTCAAGGCCGCGCTGAAATGGATCCAAGCGCACTACGACCTCTCGGCCAATCCCGGCCTGGGCAACGCGGGCCTGTACTACTACTACCAGACCTTCGCCAAGGCGCTCAATGCGGTCGGCAAGCCGCAACTGATCGACGCCAAAGGCGTGGCCCACGACTGGCGGAGCGATCTGATCCAGGCCTTGGCCGAACGCCAGCGTCCCGACGGCTCCTGGCTGAACGACAATCCCCGCTGGATGGAAGGCTTTCCGAACCTCGACACCGGCTACGCCCTGTTGGCGCTGTCGTATTGCAAACGATGAAACCGGTCACGGCTCAGAAAATCGAAACGACCGATGAAGAGTTGGTAATACAACTATCCGATCGTGAAGTGCGGATTCGCTGGGAGCAGTGTTCACCTCGGTTGGCGACAGCGAACGCGGCACAGCGGCAGCAAGCGGAACTTTCACCGGGCGGCTACGGCATTCATTGGCCGCTCTTGGATGAAGATCTTTCGATTGGGGGGCTAGTCCAAAAAATGTGAAGTGTGTTCTTTACACAACACCGGGCAAGATGGCTTCCCCTTGAAGTGTAGAAGCTAGCGTCGCCAACTCGCGAGCAAAACGTTCAACGAGTCCTAGCTCGGTCGGTATCTCCATCGAGAAACGCGAGACCTCTTCGGGGCGATAATTCTCTGGAAGATCTTGGTAGACAATACGAATCCTGATGGTCGGTTGTTGTGGATTATCATGCGTCATGCCAGATGACCTTCATGGATAAGGATTATTGCGGCATTATTTTTTCCCCGTCAATTCTTCCAGCGCCGCGGCGAAGGCGCCGTAGGCGCCGGCGTCGAAGAGGACGAAACGGACGAGTTCCGATTGCCCTTTTTCGCGGAGAAATCCGATGGCCGTGGAGAGCGCGACGCGGGCGGCCTGGTCCAAGGGATAGCGATAGGCGCCGCAGCTTAGGGCAGGCAGGGCGACGCTGCGGCAGCCGTGCTCGACGGCCAGTTCCAATGAGCGGCGGATCGCGCCGGCCAGGAGTTCTCTCTCGTTGCGGTTTCCGCCCGACCAGACGGGGCCGACGGCGTGAATGACGTACTTGGCGGGCAAATTGCCTGCCGTGGAGATCACGGCCGAGCCGGTGGGACAGCCGTCAGGATATTTGGCGTTGGTCTCGGCCATGATGGCCGGTCCGCCGCGACGGTGGATGGCCCCGTCGACGCCGCCCCCGCCCGCCAACCGGCTGTTGGCCGCATTGACGATCGCCTCGACCTGCTCCGCCGTGATGTCGCCCTGATGGAGTTCGATGACCGCGCTACCGATTGGATGACGCATGGAAAAGTCCTTTCTTTGTAGGAGGCGGCTCCTGCCGCCGACGGAATGACGAACAACGATGATCGGCGGCGGGAGCCGCCTCCTACAATCCCTTATCCTCGGCTGCGGGAGCCGCCTCTCCGCCCAGCCACTGCCGCACGGCCTTGGCGGCCTTGCCGAACAGTTTTCCGCTAAGCAGATCCTCGGTGACGGTCGTCCGGCGGCTGGAGAAATTCTGCCAGAGGGCGTCGATGTACGGTTGGCTGGACTCGGCCAGCGAGGCGTAGAGGCCCTTGCTGCGGACGTCGGCCAGGGCGGCGCGGTAGTGCTCCAACACGGTGCGGTCCAGCAGCGAGCCGGCCACGCGGACCGTGCTTAAGGCGCCTTGGCCGAGCGTGGCGACTTTGTCCAGGGCGAAGAGCGTCATTGCGCTGGAGACGGCCAGCGGATCGACGCCCTGGTTGGCGGCGGTCTGCCGGATCTCCTCCCACAGCCGCTGCACTTCCGCCTGAGGAAGGACTTTGCGGACGTCCATCGTCTGGACCGCCTGGCGCGTCTGATCGATCGTTTCCTGGAGGCCGGAGACCGACAGCGGCGGGGTGTCGAAGGCCGTGGCCGTGGTCCGGGCGGTGGCGGCCACCGCCGCCAGCAGGTCGTCGGCCCGGTCGATCGTCGAGTCCTCGGCGATAATCCCTTCCCGCTTCAGGTCTTGGGCCAGTTCCTTCAGGTACGCCTTCGAGCCGTAGGCCACGTCGCTGACCACGGCCAGCACCAGGAACGGGGAGACGTGCAGGGTGGCCCAGCCGGCCATCTCGATGAAGTTCCCCACGGCCTTGCGGGCGACGAAGTTTTCGATTTTCGGCGGGGCCGCCGGATCCTCCTTCCGCTCTACGCCGCCGAGGTCTTCCGCCATAAAGTCGAGCGTCTGCCGGATCAGGACCTGGTAGGTCTTGGAATCCTGGAAGGCCTGCGGGACCAGCAGCACGGCCGATTCGCGCAGCGCGCCGCCGATCATGCCCGCGCCGCTGCGCAAGGCCCGCTCCGGCAGCGACAACCCGAAGAGCAGGTAATCCCGCACCCCGGAATAGCCGGGATCGGGGGACGTGTTTTCCGGGGAATCGATGCTCATTGCGTCCTCACTCGCTGAATTCACTAGCCGGCGGCTAACACTCGCCGGGACGTGTGTCTCGAATCCCTCGGCGGCTGTTAGCCGCCGGCTAGTGAACACGATTATATCTTTTTGAGGGTCACTATGGATTCACGCCATCGTCGGTCGAATGGGCCGGAGGGAGAAACGGCAGCCAGCGGATCCGCGGCAGTTGACAGGAATCTCTTTGGATCCAAAACAGGGCATAGTAGGCGATCAGCAGTCCCGCCAGTCCGCCCAGGACCACTCCGATGGCCGTCCGGAAGACGCTCTTAGGCTCCCTTCGCCGTTGCCGGATGGAAAGCGGCGCCGCCTCCGATTCCGCCGTGGATTGGGTGACGATCGGGGTGAAATCCGCCGCCACCGGCGCGACAACTCCAGGCGTTTCGGTCCCGGCAAGGCCGGCGAGGAAGTCATCCGCCGCCTCTGCGCCCGCCGGCTCCTCCACCGGAATCAGCGCCGGAGGAACCGACGCCAGGGCCTCGCTCAGCGGATACTCGGCCCCGCAGAGCGGGCAGCGCATCGGGGCGCCCGGTCCGTGCCCCTCGGGGAGCGTGACCAGCCGGGAGCACTTCGGGCAGGTGGAAATCGACGCCATCGGATTTCCCTTATTTCAAACACAGCCAAGACTTCTTATCATTTTGTTGGTCGTTTGTCGTATGTCGTCGGTCGTTTCATTCTACTCGACCAACGACCGACGACCGACTACAATCCGTACAGCGGGGTGAATTTCGTCCGCAGGTGCTCCATCAGCGGCTCGTGGCTGAGCGGCTTGCCCGTCACGTCTTGAATCAACTCCGACGCGGTCCGGCGCTGCCCGCAGCGGTGAATCTTCTCGCGGAGCCATTCCAACAGCGGTCGGAATTCGCCCCGGGCGAACTGCGCGTCCAGGTCGCCCAGGTCGGTTCTCGCCTGCACGAAAAATTGCGCGGCATACAGGTTGCCCAGCGAATATGTGGGGAAGTAACCGACCAGGCCGGCGCTCCAGTGGACGTCTTGCAGCACGCCGTCAGCGTCGCGCGGCGGCGTGACGTCCAGGGTCTGCCGGTATTTCTCGTTCCACGCGCCCGGCAAGTCGGCGACCTTCAGGCCGTCTTCCAGCAGGGCCAACTCCAACTCGAAGCGGATGAGGATGTGCAGGTTGTACGTGGCCTCGTCGGCCTCGATGCGGATCAGCGAGGGCCGGACGTCGTTGACGGCGAAGTAAAAATCGTCCGCCGAGACGTCCTGCAAGGCCTCGGGAAACTGCCGCTGGGCCAGGGGGAAGAAGTGTTGCCAGAACGCCCGGCTGCGGCCGACGAAGTTCTCCCACCACCGCGACTGCGACTCGTGAATGCCCAGCGAAATCGATTCGCCCAGCGGCAGGCCGTAATCCTCCGTCGGCAGTCCCTGCTCGTACAGCCCGTGGCCCGACTCGTGCATGGTGCCGAAGAAAGCCTGGTTGAAGGCGTGTTCGTCGTAGCGGGTAGTGATCCGGCAGTCGTGCGGGCCGAGTCCGGCGGTGAAGGGATGCGCGGTGACGTCCAACCGGCCGCGGCGGAAATCGAAGCCGATCGCCTCGGCCGCCGCCCGGCCGAACGCCGCCTGCGCCGCCTGGGGATACGCCCGCTTCAAAATTTCAGAATTCGGGCGGCGGGGACTGGCCTGGATCGCGGCCACCAGCGGCACCAGGGCCTCGCGCAGGCCCGAGAGGACCCGGGCCACGTTGGCCGTCCGCTCCTCCGGCTCGAAGTCGTCCAAGAGCGCGTCGTAAGGGCGCTCCGGATATCCCAGCGCCGCGGCCTGCTGCCGCTTCAGTTCGATCATCTTTTCCAGCAGCGGCTGGAAGCGGGGGAAGTCGTTCCGCTTCCGGGCCTCCTCCCAGGCCTGCTGGCCCAGCACGGCCGTCCGCGCCAGTTCCTCGACCAGCGTTTGCGGCAATTTCATCCGCTTATCGCGCTGCCGCTTCAACCGCCGCAGCACCACGGCCGAGCCGCTCCCGGGATCGGCGGCCAGGGGGGTTTGCAAGAGCTTTTCGATCAGTTCGCCGAACCGGGGATCGGTCCAACGCCGATGGACCTCGCCGGCCAGATACGTCGATTGCTCCGCCCGATAGTCGCCCCCGGCCGGCGGCAACTGCGTCCGCTCGTCCCAGCCCAGGATCTCGGCAATCGAGGCGACCAAAGCGGTCCGCCGGGCATGGTCGCACAACTGGCCGTACAGTTTTTGATGTTCGTCAGACATGGTTTTTTCCGTAGGGTGAGTGGCAAACTTTCCACTACCATAGCGGGCCGGGAAGGCGGCGTCGAGAGTGCCGAGAGAAAAACGCCCCGGTCTAGCGGCGGCGTTTAATCCGCGAAATTATCGTTGATTTCCCGGGCCTTGTTGCTGAAGCCCATAAACTCGGGAGGATGTGTGCCGCCGCGAGCCTGGCGAATGGCATTGCTCCCCGTCTGGTCCCGGAATCCATCGCCGCGGAGGTTCCAATTGGAACATCCGGCTCCTCCACCGATCAGTGTCGCCGCCGTCAGCAACGCCAATCCGGCGGAGGAAAACTTCCGACTGTTTATGCTTTTTGAGATCATCATAATGGTTCCCAAGAAAAGAGGCGGGAGTGTCGCAGAAACCACTTACGGAGTAAAGAGCAATTTCTGGGAAATGACGAAGGACGAAGCTCGAATGACGAAAGAAATCCGAATGACGAATGACCAAATAAACAATGAGAGACGTTTTTTGATATAACCCATTAAATAATAATGGCTTATGTTTTTCTATTCAAATTATGCTCCCTTGTCAGACTAATAGGTCCTGCGACATTTTCGTCATTCGACATTCGGATTTCTTTCGTCATTCGAGCTTCGTCATTCGACATTTCCGCCCATTCGGGCGGTATGAATCCACCTCCCCCACAGGAATTAGTTTATTCCCCGATAATCTTCACCAACACCCGTTTCGACCGCCGGCCGTCGAACTCGCCGTAGAAGACCTGTTCCCAGGGGCCGAAGTCGAGCCGGCCCTTGGTAACCGCGATCACGACCTCCCGGCCCATGATCTGCCGCTTGTGATGGGCGTCGCCGTTGTCCTCGCCGGTGCGGTTGTGCTGATAAGTTTTCGGCGAGGGATCGAAGGGGGCGAGTTTTTCCAACCAGTGTTTATAGTCCTCGTGCAGGCCCGGCTCGTCGTCGTTGATGAAGACCGAGGCCGTAATGTGCATCGCGTTGCACAGGAGCAATCCTTCCTGAACGCCGCTTTGTTTCACGGCGGCTTCGAGCTGCGGCGTGATGTTGACGAAATCCATCCGCTGCGGGACGGTGAAGGACAAGTATTCGGTGTGCGATTTCATGGCGGGGGGAAGGGGGTTTGAGTTCCGTGGGAAAAACGTCCCGGTCCTTGCGGTATTCTAAAGAAGAACCTATAAGAACGGAAGGGTTTTCCCGGGAACTCGAATCTGGAGGAGGACGTTTTTTCACGCACGCATTACACTATTAATGATAGCCGGCGGCTAACAGCCGCCGAGAGAGTTGCGGATTCCCCGCGGCGGCTGTTAGCCGCCGGCTAGGGGAGGCAGCGTGATCAATCCGATACGCAAACAATACGGAAAGGAGGGATTCTCTTATGAAGAAATCACTCGGCGCCGACACGTTGATTTATCCCACGCCGACCTGGCTGGTGGGCACGTACGACGCGGCGGGGAAGGCGAACCTGATGGCGGTGGCCTGGGGCGGAGTGTGCTGCTCGAAACCGCCCTGCGTGACCGTCTCGCTGCGGAAGGCCACGTACTCGTACCAGGCCATCGTCGAGCGGAAGGCCTTTACGGTCGGCGTCCCGTCGGCCGACCAGGTCCGCGAGGCGGATTATTGCGGGATCGCCTCCGGGCGGAAGACCGACAAATTCGCCGACTGCCGGTTTACGCCGGTCCGCAGCACGCTGGTCGACGCTCCCTACGCGGAGGAGTTTCCGATGGTGCTCGAATGCCGGCTGCGGGAGACCCTGGAGATCGGCCTGCACACGCTGTTTGTCGGCGAGATCCTGGACGTGAAGGCCGAAGAGTCGGTCCTCGGTCCCGACGGCCTGCCCGAGATCGACAAGGTCCGCCCCTTTGTCTTCACCCCGCGGCGCCGGACCTATCACGCCGTCGGCGAGATGCTGGGCAAGGCCTTCGAGATCGGGAAAGATATCCCTACTCGGTAAACGACGCTTAGGATTTTTTCTTCCGCGGCGGGCGGCGTTTGCGGGGACCGACCTCGGCGCGGACCTGAAGGAGGTGCAGGGCGTACTCGAACTCGATTTCCTCCGGCGGGGCGTCTTTGGGAAGCGAGGCGTTGGTCGTGCCGTCGGTGACGTACGGGCCGTACCGGCCCGAGAGGACCTGCACCGGCTGACCGGTCACCGGCGAGGGACCGAAGACCCGCAGCGGCTCGCGTTTGGCGGCGGCGGCGCCGCGGCGGCGGGCTTTCGGCTGGGCGAGCAATTCGAGGGCCTGGGGGAGGTTGATGCTGAGGATCGACAGGCCGTCGGGCAGGGAGCGGGTCTCCTCGCCGCAGCGGACGTAGGGGCCGTAGCGGCCGTTGTGGGCCTCGACCGGTTGACCGCTCTCGGGATGGTTGCCCAGCGTGCGGGGCAGGGCCAGCAGTTTCAACGCCGTTTCCAGATCGACGTCTTCCGGATTCATTCCCTTCAGCAGCGAGACGTTCTGCGGCTTCTCGTCGTCCTGGGCGGTTCCCCGCTGCACGTAGGGGCCGAAGCGCCCGGTCTTGACGAAGATGGGTTTGCCCGTCTCCGGGCAGACGCCCAACGGCTGCTCGCTCAGACTGGCCTTTTCGAGCAGTTCCAGGACCACGGGGATGGTGAGTTCGTCGGGGGGCATGTTTTCCGGCAGGCTCGCCCGGCGGTCGCCCTGTTCGAGGAACGGCCCGTAGCGCCCCACGCGGACGTAAATCTCCTCGACCTCCGGCCCGGCGCCCTCCGGCTTGCCGATGGCGATCCGGCAAACGTCGCGAGCGTCGATTTCGTCGACCTTGTTTTGTAATTGCTGTTTCAGTCCCGGGTGCTCGTTGCCGAAATAAAAGCACCGGAGATACTCCGTGGGATCCATCTCGCCCCGGCTGATGGCGTCCAGTTCGTCTTCCATCTCGGCCGTGAACTGGTAATCGACGAGGTTGGGCAGGTGGGATTCGAGCAGTTGCGAGACGGCGAACGCCGTCCAGGTGGGGACCAGCACGTTGCCCCGCTTGAGTTTGAACACGTAATCGCGGGCCAGGATCGTGTCGATGATCGTGGCGTAGGTGCTGGGCCGGCCGATGCCCATCTCCTCCAGCGCCCGGGTGAGCGAGGCCTCGCTGTAGCGGTTGGGCGGCTGGGTGGTGTGGCTCTTCGCATCCAGCTCCTCGCAGGTCAGCGTCTCGCCCACGGCGACTTGCGGCAGGACCAGTTCCCGCTCGGCCAAGTCGGCCTCGGGATCGTCGGAGCCTTCGACGTACGCCCGGAGATAGCCGGGGAACTCGATCGTCTTGCCGCTGACCTGGAACGCGGCGCCGTCGGCCTCGACGGTGATCGTGATCCGATGACCCCGGGCGTCGGCCATCTGGCTGGCCACCGTCCGCTTCCAAATCAAGCTGTAGAGTTTGAACTGGTCGGGACTGAGAACCGACTTGAGGGATTCCGGAACGTCGAAGGGATGCCCCGCCGGGCGGATCGCCTCGTGGGCCTCCTGGGCATTCTTGACCTTGGTCTGGTAGATCCGGGGCTGCGGCGGGAGGTACTCGTCGCCGTATTGCGAGGCCACCAGTTCCCGGGCGGCCTTTACCGCCACGCCGGCCAGGCTCGTCGAATCGGTGCGCATGTACGTGATGTGCCCCGTCTCGTAGAGGCTCTGCGCCACCTGCATCGTGTGCCGGGCGGTGAAACCGTACTTGCGGTTGGCCTCCTGCTGCATCGTGCTGGTGGTAAAGGGCGGAGCGGGCCGGGTGGTGTAGGGCTTGTTCTCGAGGTTGGCGACCCGGGCCGGCCGGCCGCGGAGCCGGGCGCGCAACTGTTGCGCCGCCGGCTCGTCGAGCCACAGCAGCGCCGGATCCTTGAGCTTGCCGGTGGCGGGATCAAAGTCCCGGCTGCCGGGAATCTTCCGGCCGTCCACGGCGGTCAGCCCCGCCTCGAACCGCTCCCCGGTGGACTTGACGAACGTCCCCAGCAGGTCCCAATAGGTTGCGGACTGAAAGGCCATCCGCTGCCGTTCGCGCTCGATGATCAGCCGCACGGCCACGCTCTGCACGCGTCCCGCCGAAAGCCGCGGCCGGATCTTCCGCCACAGCAACGGCGAGACGTCGTAGCCGTACAGCCGGTCGATGATCCGCCGCGCCTCTTGGGCCCGCACCAGGTCGGCGTCAATTTCCCGCGGATGGGTCAGGGCCTCGCGGATCGCCTCCTTGGTGATTTCGTGGAAAACCAGCCGGCGGACCGGCACCTTCGGCCGGAGCACCTCGCACAGATGCCAACTGATGGCCTCCCCCTCGCGGTCTTCGTCCGTGGCCAGGTACAACTCCTTGGAGTCCTTCAGCAGTGCCTTGAGCTTTTTGACCTGCTGGCTTTTTTCGCGGGGAATCACGTAGACCGGATCGAAATTCTTCTGGACGTTGACGCCCAGATAGGCCCACTCCTCGCTCTTGAATTCCTTGGGGATCTCCTTGGCGCCCTCCGGCAAGTCGCGGATGTGTCCGATGCTCGCCTCGATGGTGTAACCCTTTCCTAAAAAGGCGCTGATCGTCCGCGCCTTGGCGGGCGATTCCACAATCACCAGCGCGGCGCCGTCGGAAGCTTGGGCTTTTTTCGCCATCTTGGAAATCCTAAAAGTGGGATTGCATCTCGACGAAACTCTAATAAAATTATAGGTTTACGTTTTTGGCACAAACCAACCACCAATAATCTTTTAACGGTCGGTTTGTCAAGACGTATTTCGACCGCCCCCCCCTTTGGGAAGGATTTACCGTCATGGCCAGTCCATTTCGCGTTTTTCGCCGTAATCAAAAGGTGATGCTCGCCGCGTTGGTCCTCCTGGCGATGTTCGCCTTCGTCTTCGGGGACGTGATCCTCCGCATCGCCGGTAACGCCCGCGAGCAGAATCCGGTGGTCGTCAGCACCGACAAGTTCGGCGACTTGAAGCAGAGTCAAATTCAGGTTCTCCTGCAAAGGCAAAGCGCGCTGTTGGGCGTCTGGCAACTCATCTATGCGGAGCTGTTCAATCAGCAAAATCCGCAACTCGCCGGGAGAATCCCCCTCGAAGAATTTTTAAACCTCGCCAAGGCTCAATTCGGCGACGCGACCGAGAAAGACGTGGTCAACGGCTGGTTGGCCGCAAACTATGCCGAACAAATGGGGATCCGCATCAGCGACGAGGCCATCTACCAGTTTCTCCGCTTGAATAGCCAGAAGATGCTCACCGAGCCGATGCTCACCGGGATCCTCAAGAATCGCAACATGACGGCGAAATCTTTCTTCGGTTTGATGCGCGAGGCGTTGGCCCGAATCCAATTGAGGGAACTCTACGAACTGAGCATGGCGTCCTTCCCGCCGGCTCAACGCTGGGATTACTACTGCCGCGCCAACCGGAAGGCGACGATCCAGTACGTCGCCTTGCCGGTCGGCGATTTTCTCGGCCAGGTGAAGAACCAGCCGACGAAGGCCGAATTGGAGGCCTTTTTCCAGAAATACAAGGACCACATCCCTCAACCCGACTCGTCCGAGCCGGGTTTCACCGTGCCGAAGAAGATCGACGTCCAGTATTTCGAGGCGGACCTGACCGCGTATACCACGCCGCAAACCGTCAGCGACGAAGAAATCCAGGCACAATACGAAACCGATCCGAAGCGCTACGATAAACTGGATCAGAAGTACCGGGTGGAGGCCGCGTTGAAGAAGGCGGGAGAGAAAAAAGAGACGGAGAAGAAATCGGCCGCTCCCGCGGAGGAATCCCAGAAACCGGAAGAGAAAAAACCGGAAAAAACGCCGGCCGGAAACGCGGACAGCTCCCCTCTCCCACCGGGAGAGGGGACTTCCGAGGATGACGCGAAGAAGAAAAATCCTCCGAAGACCTCGGCGACCCCCGCAGGACCATTCCACCTGGTCGCGCTGGGGGACGATCCTCCTCCCGCAGCCCTGCCCGAGACCGCGGCGCCGGACGTGAAGGCTCCCGCAGAGGCCCCGGAGGCGGAAAAGGAAATCCCGGCCCGACCGCTCCGCGATCTTACGCCCGAAGTCCGTAAAATCATTCGCCGGGAGGTGGAAGAGAGAAAACGCCGGGAGGCGGCCACCAAAAAACTCGACCAGGCGTTCAAGGAACTTCGAAAAATCATGGCCGCCAAGGGGCGCGAATGGGATGTCTATGAAATGGAAAAAACCAAAAAACCAGTCCCGCTCAACTTCGCGGCCCTGGCAAAAAAATACGGCTGCTCTTCCGGCCAAACCGGTCTGGTCTCCCGCTGGGAACTCGATCGCCTGCCGATCGCCCAAACGCAAATTCAATCGAAGATCCAAACCGAGCAGCCCAGTATCTTCGAGGAACAGGGCAGCCCGCTTACGCCTTACGTCTTCGACAGCCTGGTGTCCCGCCGGGCCACTCTGTCCGCCACGCCCGACCGGCAGCGATGGTTCCTCTTCTGGAAGACGGAAGAACGGGAGGAACACACGCTGAAATTCACCGAGCCGGGTACGCGGGAAAAAGTGCTCCACGAGTGGCGCGTGCTGCAAGCCCGGTCGTTGGCCGAGAAAGAGGCGGAGCGCCTGGCCGGGGAAGTCCGCAAAAACAAGACCGCGCTCCAGGAGGCTTTTGCCGGCCGGACCGATCTGAAGGTGCAGTCTCCGCCGGCCTTTTCCTGGTACACCGAAGGCAATCTGCCCCGCGAACGGTCCAGGATGACCCTCAGCACCGTGGAAGGAATCCCCCAAGCCGGGAACGATTTCATGCAGGAGGTTTTCACCCTGGAAAAAGGGGAGACGGGCGTGGCGATGAACCGGCCGAAAACCGAGGTCTATGTGGTCCAGATCGTGGACTTCCAACCGTCCAAGGACGCCCTCTGGGTAGGTTTCAAGGCCGAGAGTTTCAGCCTTTATGCGGGCACCGCCGCGGACGAGATGCGTCGGGCGAACGCCGTCTGGTGGGAAGAACTCCAAAGAAACGCCGGCTTGCAGTGGAAAGAACGGCCGAAACGAACCGTCGCTCAGGACGCCGCTGAAGAAGAATAAAGAAAAACGCCCCTCCAGCGCCATCCAGTGGTTAGTATAGGAAGAGGGGCGATCTTCAAGATGCCCTCTCAATAAAAAACCCCGCCGCTCGCGGTAAAGCGAAACGGCGGGGCCGGAACAGAGAAGAGGCCAAAACACAATCTAAAGATTCTGTTCCGAAAATATTATTTCTTTACATAATCCCGCAAAAGCACTCCGAGATTATAAAACGCAACAATCGAAAAAGGAAGAACCGATGGCACTAACCGAAAATTCGGAAAAGAACAGTTGTTTCTTCTTCCCTCCTTTATAGATTTTATGATACCAAATTTTTTCTTCCTGTCTAGGGTTTAAACTCCTGTTATGGAAGAATATAGGAGAAAGGAAACATACACTTACAGATAGAATGATACCCCCTCATTTTACGTACTCACGATAATTCAATTCGTTTCATTGTGATCGTTTAACCACGATGCCGTAGAATTTTCTGGCGTCACATAAAACTGTAAGTTTTTAATTTCAGGCCAGTTACATCATTTTTCTCCTTTCAGGTCATTCCTTTGAGGGAACCACTCGAAAAATATCTTCTCGTATGCGAACAAGCGGTTCGAGCCGGCGGCGCCGCCGTTCAGCGCTGGATTGGGAAGATCGAGGTTAGTAAAAAAGGGCCTGCCGACCTGGTCACCCAGGCCGACTTCGCCTCTCAGGAGGCCGTTGCCCGGACGATCCGGTCGTCCTTTCCCGAGCACCGGCTGGTCGGCGAAGAAGGCTCTTCTCCCATGGCGGAAGGAGCAAACAGCCCGTACCGTTGGATTACGGATCCGTTGGACGGAACAACAAACTACGTGCACGGAATCCCCCACTACGCCGTATCGCTGGCATTGGAACGGGAAGGCGAATTGCTGGTCGGCGCCGTGTGGAACCCGGTTTTAGAAGAGTGTTTCACCGCTGCGCAGGGGCGCGGGGCGTGGCTCAACGGGGAACCGATCCACACCAGCCGGATCACGGATCTTTCCGAGGCCCTGGGCGTGGTGGGCTTTCCGCCGGGGATGAAACGCGGTGCGCCCGACTTGCAGGTCTTTCTGGAAGCAGTGATCGAGTGCCAATCGGTGCATCGTTCGGGTTCGGCGGCTTTAAATCTCTGTTATCTGGCGGCGGGACGATACGACGTCTTCTGGACGTTTTCGACGCACCTGTGGGACGTGGCCGCCGGTGTGCTCCTGCTTCGGGAGGCCGGCGGGGCGATCTGCCGCCCGGACGGCGGAGAATACGCCATCGAAAACGACCAGTTCCTCAGCGCCGCCAATCCCGCCCTCTTAAGCCAACTGCTAGCCGTCGTCCGCCGCACTCTGCTGTAAGAAGAAATGCGGTCATCGAGCCGGCGGTGCGGAAGTCCGTCAGGGGATATCCGCGGCGGAAGCGATCGCCGCAACGACTTCGGCGGGAGGGACGTCCTCGACGAGTTCCACGCGGCCCAGGCGGTCGGGAAGGACAAAGCGGAGCTTGCCGTGCTGGACCTTCTTGTCGCTGTGCATGGCGGCCAGGATCTCCTCGGGGGAAAGTTGCGGCGGTACGGTGGGCAGGCCGAGGTTCTCGAGGAGTTTATTTTGGCGATTGACAAACTTCCGATCGACCCGGCCCAAACGCTCGGCCAACCGGGCGGCGCACGTCATGCCCATGGCCACCGCCTCGCCGTGCAGCAGCGTGCCATAGCCGGAAAGCGACTCGAAGGCGTGGCCGAACGTATGGCCGTAGTTGAGCACCGCCCGAAGGCCGGTCTCCTCGCGCTCGTCCCGTTGGACGACGTCGGCCTTCAGGCGGCAGCACCGCCGGACGACCGCCGCCAGCGTCTTCGGGTCCTTGGCGTTGATCTGTGCCACGTGTTTTTCCAGATAGGAAAAGAATCCGGCGTCGAGAATGACTCCGTATTTGACGACTTCGCCCAGGCCGGCGCGATACTCGTTCTCCGGCAGGGTGGCCAGGGTCGCGGTGTCGATCAGCACGCCG
>JAFGPV010000191.1 GCA_016936015.1 Pirellulales bacterium | reverse complement strand
TATACCCCCGCGATTGCCATCGCGGGGCGTTGGATTGAATAACGAGCCGTGCAAGACGACCTCACGCCCAACACGTCCTTCGTGGTTGCCGCGGCGCTGTTTGAAGGCGGCCTGGCGGTCGTGGCGGTCAGCTTGGGGTGGGTCCTGAACATCCCGCCCCTGGAGACCTTCCGGTGGACGTTCCGCGACATAGGCTGGGGCGTTCTGGCCGTGGCGCCACTGTTGGGAGCGCTGTGGCTGTGCCTGAGTCTGCCCCTCCGCCCGTTTAGGAAAATTCTGGAACTCCTGGACGCCTCCGTCCTGCCGCTGTTTAGCCGCTGCAGCCTCCTCGAATTGGCCGGGATCTCGTTCCTGGCGGGACTAGGTGAAGAACTGCTCTTCCGCCCCATCGTGCAGGGCGGCCTGGCCCGGTGGATCGGCGAACCGGCGGGACCGGTCATCGGCCTGGCCGCCGCCGCGGTGATCTTCGGGCTGATGCACCGCATTACCGTCAGCTACGCGGTGCTGGCCGGCCTGATCGGCCTGTACCTGGGCCTGCTCTGGACCTGGACCGGCAACCTGCTGGCGCCGATCATCACCCATGCGCTCTACGACTTCCTCGCCCTGACGTACCTGGCGAAAATCCGCCCGCCGCCGGTGGAGGATAGTTAGTCGTTGGTCGTTGGTCGTCGGTCGAATTAATTACTCGACCAACGACCAACGACCAACGACCAACCAAGAATGGAAAGAATATGATCCACCAACGTGAAATCCACTTCCCCACGCAACAACACCGCGAGATGCGGGACCTGACGCCCGAGGTGGCCCGGGTTGTCGGCGAGTCGAAAATCCGCGCCGGGCTGGTGCAGTTGTTCCACGTCGGCAGCACGGGCGCCCTGGGCACGATCGAATTCGAGCCGGGCCTGGAAGGAGACCTGCCGGAACTGCTGGACCGGCTGATCCCCCCGTCGCGCCACTACGGCCACGAACGGGCCTGGCACGACGGCAACGGCCACTCGCACTTGCAGGCCACGTGGCTCGGCCCCTCGCTGACCGTCCCCATCCAAGACGGCCAATTGGTGCTGGGCACCTGGCAGCAGATCTTCCACCTCGAATGCGACGTCAAGCCCCGGCGGCGCACGGTGGTGGTGACGGTGATGGGGGAATGAGGAATGAAAATGACGAATGTCAAATGACGAAAGACAAATGACAAATGGAAAGCGAGCCGGGCCGTCCTCGGCCCCGGCTATATCTTCACGACCCTCCGTTCAAGCCTCAAAACGACAAGCTAAAACGCATTGTAAAAAATGAACGTTTCCCCGTCCGCATGATACGCGCGGAGTTGTTTGCCGTTGGGCGCCGGTTCCGTGGCGACCATCTTGTCGGGCAACGCTTCCCCCATTTTTTCTTGATCGAAAGGCAACGGTTCCTCAAGCGGCTTCAACGGCCAGGGATGCGATTGAGCCCAGGCGTCGAACTCCTTCGTCGTCATCGAGTATTCGGCCTGGAGCGAATTGAACGTGGGGCGATAGAGCAGGCAAGGACAATCGGCCGGAACGAACGGGTTCTGCGCCCGGTGCCAGCGGGTAAAAAGCGATTCGTGGAACAGCGCGACGGCAAGCCAGGCGAGAACGGGACCGAGCAAGAAAAACATCATCAACAGCCACCGGCGACGAAACACAATCGCGGCAACCGCACATAATACCAAAGCCAGCCCTACCCCGATGAGGCCAAGGACAAGAAAGGCATTGATATAGGTTTGACCGAGATTCATGGAATAGCGGAAGAAAATGTGAAAAACGCGGTCTTTTTGCCGGTTTCGGATCAGTTTGCGGGCGCGCGCAAACTGATATCCTGAATCGTTACTCAATTCCTTGAAAGAAGGTTTTAGGTTGGTGCCAATATCGTAAATCTTTAGCCCCCGGCGACTCGCCGGGGGCTAATGCGTTCATTTTCTATTCCGGCAGCGGCTGGTCCTTGGTTTCGGGGGCGAACAGCAACGTGACCAGGCCGACGAGGAAACAGGCGCACATCGTCACGCCGGCGTAGCGGAAGCGGGCGACCTCGTCGCAGCCCAGCGTGGTGCCGTAAAACGCCGTGGCCAGCATCCCCAGGCTCCAGCAGCCGGCCGCGCCGATGTAGCGGGCGAAGTTGTAGCAGAACGATGTGCCGGTCGAGCGCATCCGCGTGGGGAACAGCTCGGGGAAGTAGATCGCGTAGCCACCGAAGACCGAGAGCTGCGCGAAGCCGAGCATCGGGGACATCCAATACAACTGCGACCGCTCCTTCATAAAGAGGAAATAGATGATCGTACAGGCGGCGTCGATGGTGAAGAAGATGGCGAAGGTCGGGCGCCGGCCGATGTAGTGCGTCACCTTGGCGAAGGCGTAGATCCCGAAAAACGCCCCGATGTTGAACAGGATCAGGCTGACGCAGGTCCAGGAGAGGGCAAAACGGTCGTGTTGCTTCTGCCGTTCCAGCAAGGCGGTCAATTGAGTCTCCAGCGGCGGCGCATCCGGCGCTCCCGCGGCGAGCAACGCCTCTCGACGCTTCAGATCTTCGGCGGTTTGCGGCTCCCGGGTCTCGGTCTTCTCGTCCAAATAGGCCAAAACACTATGGGGCGTGACGGATTCTTTATTACGATACAACGCGATCGCGGCGGCGGCCAGCGCCTGGGCGTCGGGTTGCTCTTTCTTTGCGACGATCAACTGCTTGGGCTTGATCTGCAGCACCTGATCGCCAAGTTGATTGAGTTTATCGCCCGAGTTAACCAGTTGCACGGCGAAGGCCAGATCGATCTTGTCCTTCCCTTCGGCCAGATCTTCCTTCAACGCGTTCTTACGAAAGACGGTTTGGTTCAGGTCGTTGCTGAACACGCCGATCGCCCAGAGACCCAGCACGCCGGAGGCGGCTAACAGCAGACCGATCGTGGCGCGTTTGGCCCAGCGCGGGTCGGTGAACATTTCGGTCATGCCGCCCTTTTTACCCGGCGATTTCCGCTCGGCATGGGCCTTCACCCAGGCCTCCGGCTCGTGAAGGTAACGGAGCACCAGAATGACCAGGATCACCGCCGGAAAAACCGTCACGGTGAAAATGTAGCGCCAGACCTCGTTGGCGCTGTTCCTGAACACATATTGCACAGCGAACAGATAGACCAGCCCGGCAGCGATATTGCCGACGGCGGAGAGGGCCTGGAGCATGCCCAGGGCCTGGGTCCGCGTGTGCGCAGGGACGCTCTCCGAGACCAGCGTTACCCCGATGGCGAACTGCCCCCCCACGCCCAGTCCCGCCATAAATCGCAGCAAGAGAAATATCCACAGGTTGGGCGAGTAACCGCTCAGGCCGCTGAAGACCGAGTACATCAGGAGGGTGAAAACGATCGTCTTCGCCCGGCCGATCCGGTCGCCGAGGATGCCGAAGATGATCCCGCCCGTGGCCCAGCCGATCAACAGGGCCGAGGTGGCGATCGTCGAGTACTGATCGACCAGGGGATTCCCCTCTTCGACGCCCAGCAGGCTGGTGATGGCCGTCTTGCGCGCTAGGTTGAAAAGCTGCTGGTCGAAGCAATCGAACATCCAGCCGCCCGTGCAAACGATCAGGACGAACCAATGATAGCGATTAAAATCTTTGTACCAGGGGCGTTCAGCAGACATCGGAAGGCGGTTGGGGTTCGAGGAAAAGGAGGAAATTGCACGCCAATCTAACAGATCCAACCGCCCCTCACAAGGTTTTCGGCCATTTTTTCCCTCTACCGCTCCACCGGCACTCCCCCCGGAATAACCGCCGGCAAGAATGCCAATATCACATTGATCCAACGCCTCGCGATGACCATAGCGGGGGTGAAGTGAGGCCCTGTTCCTCCCTCGCCCCCGCGACCGCCGTCGCGAGGCGTTTGTGTCGATTGACTCTTGCAGACCGGTAAACGCACGGTGACTGGCCTTCTGAGGCGCGAAAAACGTTCGGAAGATGCGGATTGTGCGGATGGGGGGCTTCAGGGAAAGTTCAATGCAATTGAAAAGCGCCGCGCGACGATGGAAGGAATGGGACACCAGCCGAGAGAATCCGCCATGTCGAACTTCCGCGCCGAATCGCCCCGCATCCTCCTGGTCGAAAAGAATCCGCAACTGTTCGCCGACCTCTCGGCCGCTTTGGTCGAAGCGAATTA
>JAFGPV010000190.1 GCA_016936015.1 Pirellulales bacterium | reverse complement strand
GCCGCCGCCCGCCATGCCGCCGCCGCCCGCCATGCCCTCGCCGCCCGTCATGCTGTCTCCGATGTGGTTCTCATGGACGTTCGTTTCGGATTTTTGCACCGTCATATTCATTTGCATCGGCAGACCGCTGGGCGCCATGCCGACCCCTTTGCCGAAGTCCCACCGCACCCGATCGACGATGATCGTGTAGGGGCCTGAAGTGGTCTTGGCTACGGCCGACGGTTCGGGCCGTTTCTCTTCAGGGGCCTCCCCGTCCGACTGGGCGGCAAGACTTCGCGTCAACACTCCCAACAGGATCGCTCCCGTAAGGGCTCCAAACAGCAAGAAAACACGCCACGGTCTGGTTTTGGAAAAACTCATGGGATCAAGCCTCCCTAAGTAAATGACCTCGCCCTTCGGACCATCAGCAAAGAAAGAAGGTACAACATTATTTCAAGTTGTGCCTGTCAATAATCCCCCATCCCGAAGACTCGAACTCGCCCGTTCCCCCATAAGTTGCCGCGACGGGATTTTTCTTTCGAGAAATTTCTTGTTTATGGTTCAGTCCGGTCGCCGGCGACCGGTGTTTGCGTAACGACCGCACCCTTTTGATCCTCATTAAGTCCAGGAGTATAATGCGGTTAATGCACAGAACCTCGGCCGCCATCCCGGAAGAGTTGGACAAGCTATATGCCGTCGTCCGGGGATCGCCAGCCGCCAACGCCCTAAGCGAGGCGAAAAAGGCCTTTCAAGGGCAGGATTACGCGGAAGCCCTCCGGCTGGTTCGCGAGACGGGCGAACTCTATCGGCAAACGCATCTCCGGATATTGCGGCAGGATCCCCAATCGCCAGACTTTACCCCGGAGGACTCGAAAAAAATCTCCGCCAAGCAGGCGAAGATCCAGGACGTGCTGGAACGCTTCGACGCCCTGGTGCACCGGCTGGAAAAAATGGCAAAGCTGCTGCCGGAACAATCCCCGGTCCCCGCTACCCGAAAATTTCAACCCGCCGCCAAACCTCGGCCGGCAGCCCCGGCGGCGGAAGTCGGCGAAACGCCGGCGCCCGTAAAGCCGGTCAAAAAGCCCGACGTCGCACTGATCGACACCGGCTCGTTCACCCAGCTCCAAACCGCCGTCCAGGAAACGGGGCTGGTGCCCAACGCCGACGCCGTCGGCTTTGTCCGGGACCACGAATTCCGCGAGGGCAAGCACCAAGAGGCCTTCGACCGCATCGAGGGGCTGTTCATCCACTTGCGGGCGGCGTCCGAGCAGCGCGCCCAACGACTCCGCCGCGAGGAGCTCGACTTCCGCGGCGGGGTGCTGAAGATGTCGCCCAAGGCCTGGCTGCTCAAGCAGCAGCGCGAGACCGCCCAGACCCAAAAAATCGACCGCGCCCTCCGCTACTTCGCCCGCGTGCTGGACGGCCTGCGGATTACGATGACCTCCTCCGATCCCTGATCCCCGGGTTCCCATGCGACTGGCCTATAGTTCCAACGCCTATCGGAAGTTTTCGATCGAGGAGACGATCGCCCGGATCGCAGGGCTGGGATACGAGGGATTGGAGTTGCTGGCCGACGTGCCCCATGCCTGGCCTGCCGGACTGCTGCCGCAGCGGAAACAGGCGATCCGCGACTCTTTGGAAAAACATCATCTGCAAATCTCCAACCTCAACGCCTTCATGATGAACGCCGTGGCCGATCCGAGGCAGCCGTTCTGGCATCCGTCGTGGATCGAGCCGGATCCGCACTACCGGGCGATCCGCCGCGAGCACACCCGGCGCTGCCTGCAATTGGCCCGGGAACTCGGCGCGCCGTCGATCCAGACCGAGCCGGGCGGGCCGCCGACCGAGGGGCAGTCCTGGTCGGCCGCTACAGCCGTGTTTTATGAAGAGTTCATGCCCTGCGTGGAAGAGGCCGAAAGGCGGGAAGTGTTTCTGCTGATCGAGCCGGAGCCCGGCCTGCTGATCGAGACCTTCGAACAATACCTGGAATTCACCGGCCGGATCGGCTCGCCGTGGGTGGGCCTGAACTTCGACGTCGGCCACGCCTACTGCGTCGGGCAGGACCCGGCGGAGTGGATCGCCCGGATGGCGCTGCACACCCGGCATTATCACCTCGAGGACATCGCCGCCTCGCGGGAGCACCGCCACCTGGTCCCCGGCCGCGGGGCGATGGACCTACGCGCCGTGCTCGGCGAGATCAAACGGACCGGCTACAAGGGATGGATCACCGTCGAGTTGTATCCCTACCTCGACGATCCCGACGCCGCCGGGAGAGAAGCGCGGGAGCATATAAATAAAATCGTTCAATTTGCAATTTGAAATTTGAAATTTGAAATAAAATGCCTCAACCTGACTCCTCGACTTCCGCCACGCGTCGGCCCGCCTTCCGCGCCTACCTCGAACTGGTGCGGCTGCCGAACGTCTTTACGGCGATGGCCGACGTGGCGATGGGATTTCTCTTCGTCCAGGAAATCCGCTCGGCCCTCGACGTCTGTCAACTGGCCTTTCTGCTGACGGCGTCGAGCCTGCTGTACATGGGCGGGATGGCCTTAAACGACGTCTGCGACCGGAAGCGCGACGCGGTGGAGCGTCCCGAGCGCCCGTTGCCCTCCGGGCGGATTTCGTACCGCGTCGCCGTCCGGCTCAGCGGCGGGTTGCTGATTGCGGGGACGCTGATCGGTTGGCTGACGCCGCTGCTGCGGCCCTCGTTTTTGCCGCTTCTCGTAACGACCCTCTTGGCGGCGGGCATCGTCGCTTACGATGCCCTCTTGAAAAACACCGTGCTCGGCCCGCCGCTGATGGGCGCCTGCCGGATGCTCAACGTGCTGTTGGGAATGAGCGTGGTCCACGGCGGCTATCGTCCCGAGCATTGGCTGGTCGCCGGCGCGATCGGCGTTTACATAACGGGCGTAACCTGCTTCGCCCAACGCGAAGCGGGCCGCAGTCCGCGGCTGTTTCTGACGCTGGCCACGGCGATCATGCTGGGCGGGATCGCACTGTTGGCGCTCTTGCCCGAGTGGTCCGACCGCCTGATCGACCGGTTGCAGAACGACCCGGGCCGGTGGAGGTTCTTGATGTTGCTGCTGGGCGCGATAATCGGCTATCGTTGTCTGCGGGCGATCGCGCAGCCCGACGCCCGGCGGGTGCGGGCGGCGGTGGTCGTGGCGATCCTCTCGCTGGTCATCCTCGACGCCGCGGTCTGTTTCGCCGTCCGCGGCCCGTGGTGGGCCGCCGGAATCATCGCGTTGCTCCTGCCGGCAATGGTCCTCAGTTTGTGGATCTCGCCCACGTGAGTCGGAAACGCACGAGGCGCTCCGGATAAAAAACGCCCCGCGACGGCGGTCACGGGGGTGGAAAGAACGTGATTCATTGAAGAACACCCCCGCGACCGCCGTCGCGGGGCGTTGGGCGGAATGGTCCCATGTTCCTCGGTTACAACACCAACGGATTCGCGCACCACGACCTGCTGGAGGCGGCCGGTTTGTTGCACCGGATCGGTTACCGGGGGCTGGCGATTACGATTGATCACCGCCATCTCTCATGGATGGATGAGAGAACGAAAAGCCAACGGCAGGCTCTGCAACACTTTCTCGCCGAGACGGGCATGAAGACCGTCATCGAGACCGGGGCGCGGTATCTCCTCGATCCCGAAAACAAGCACGAACCCACGCTGCTGTCGGGAAATTGGGAGCGCCGCCGCGATTTCTATCGCTGGGCGCTGTGCTGCGCCGCCGATCTGGGCAGCCGCTGCGTCTCGATCTGGTCGGGAGTGATTCCGGAGGGCGTTTCCCGCACAGAGGCCTGGGACCGGTTGACGGCGCGGCTGCCGAAGGTTTTCGAAATGGCCGAGGAGTTTCAAGTCCCCGTGGCCTTCGAGCCGGAGCCGGGAATGTTTATCGACGCCTTGGCGGCGTTTGAAAAACTATTAAAACGGTTCGATCATCCGCTGCTCGGATTGACGCTGGACGTCGGGCACTTGCAGTGCAACGGCGAGACGCCGATTCCGGAGTTCATCCGCCGCGGGGCGCCGCGGCTGATCAACGTGCATCTTGAAGACATGCGCCGCGGAGAGCACGTGCACCGGATGTTCGGCGAAGGCGAGATCGACTTTCCGCCGGTGTTGAAAGCGCTCGGCGAATGCGGATATACTGGGTGCGTGTACGTCGAGCTTTCGCGCCACAGCCATGCAGCGCCCCAAGCGGCTCGAAAGGCGTTCGAATTTCTGCAGTATGCCGCCGCTAAGGCCGGCGTGGTTTTCGAGAATCCCTAGACCTTAATCGTTTTTTACGTGCCAGGTTGAAAAAAGTTTCCTTCAATAGCCGGCGGCTAACAGCCGCCGAGCGATCAAGCGATTCCCCCAGGCGGCTGTTAGCCGCCGGCAAGATAATATTAATAATCCGAGCCTCAATCAACGGATCAACAAGGATAATTTCCATCCCATGCCAAAACCGCTGATTCTCCTATCGTTGCCCGGCCTGCGGGAAAAAGACGTGGCCGTAATGCCGCACCTGCAGAACCTGATGGCCGGGGGCGAAATCGCCGAACTGACGCCGAGTTTCCCCTGCGTCACCTGCCCCGTGCAGGCGGCCATGACCACCGGCAAGACGCCCTTCGAACACGGCGTGGTGGGCAACGGATTCTACTGGCGGGAAAAAAAACAGGTCGAGATGTGGACCGCGCCGAACGAGTGCATCGACCGCCCGCAGCTCTGGGACCTGCTGTCGCATCACGAGCGGGGCTATTCCTCCGCCGTCTGGTTCCCGCTGCACAGCAAGGGCTGCGAGGCGGATTTCGTCTGCACCCCGGCCCCGATCCACAATCCCGACGGCAGCGAATCGCTGTGGTGCTACACCCGGCCGCTGGAACTCTACGGCCGGTTGCGCGACGCCCTGGGCCATTTTCCCCTGATGAACTACTGGGGACCGCTCAGCAGCGTCAAATCCAGTCAGTGGATCGCCGACTCGGCGGCGATCGCCGCCCGGCAGTGGCAGCCCGACTTCTTTTACATCTACCTGCCGCAGTTGGATTACGCAGCCCAGCGGAGCGGTCCGGACAGCGCCGCGGCCGACGGGGCCTTGCAGGAACTGGACGCCCTGTTGGGCACGCTGGCCGGCTCGATGGACGAGGCCTACGGCGAGAAGCCCCTCTGGTTGGCGGCTGGGGAATACGCCATCACGAAGGTCGATCACGTGGAGTTTCCCAACCGGCTGCTCCGCGAGTCGGGCCTGCTAACGGTGCGGAAAGAAGACGACGGCGAGTATCTCGATCCGGCCGCCAGCCGGGCCTTCGCCTTGGTCGATCACCAGTTCGCCCACGTCTTCGTGCAGGATGCCGACGAGTCGATCATCCGGAAAGTCGCAGACCTGTTCCGCGGCCGCCCCGGCATCGCCGAAGTCCTCGTCGGCACACAGCGCGGCCAGTTCAACATGGAACATCCTCGCAGCGGCGAGGTGATCTTGATTTCCGCCCCGGACAGTTGGCAGGCCTATTATTATTGGCTCGACGACGCCGCAGCCCCGCCGTTTGCCCGCTCAGTCGACATCCACCGCAAGCCGGGCTACGACCCCGTGGAACTCTGCTTCGACCCGGCCACAAAGAGCATTCCGCTCAATGCCGCCCTCATCAAAGGCTCGCACGGCGCCCCGGTCGAGGACCGCTCGCAAAAGACCGTCCTCCTGGCCTCCGAGCCGCTCCACTTCCCCGAGACCAGCTTAAAAGACACCGACGTCTTCGGCGTGGTCATGCGGCACTTCGGCCTGACGATGAAGTAATGTAGCAGGTGATGCAGATAACTCGACGGTAGTCGATTGGTATCGTCGTCGCCACGCCGTCAATGTTGTCGCATCGGCGTGGCGACGACGATACCAATCGAAATGTGGAAATGCAAGGGGGTGGCGTTGCAACTGCTGGTTGACAATTCACGAATTATATGCAATATTCGTGAAAATAAGGCAAATATCATGGCAACGCAACCTCTATCGCAACAAATACTTAACCGAATATATGGCCACAAGAGGGGTTGGGTGTTCTCTCCAATCCATTTTCGTGACTTAGGAAACGATCTTGGAATCCGAAAATCGTTGCAAAGTCTTTGTAACCGGGGGACGATTCGCCGTTTGGCGAGGGGGTTGTACGATTACCCCGAATGTCATCCTCAGCTTGGCAATCTGACGCCGCCGGCCGAGCGAATAGCCCAGGCATTGGCCGGCAAGGAAGGATTGCGCATCCAACCCACCGGCGCCTATGCCGTCAATGTATTGGGTCTAAGCACTCAAGTGCCGGCCAAGGTCGTTTTTCTGACCGACGGCATCCAGCGCACGATCACCGTTGGTAAACGGACGATCCAACTCCAGCGAACCACGCCCAAAAACATGGCAACCGCCGGTCGTACAAGCGGTCTGGTCATTCAAGCATTGCGTTATTTAGGGCGCAATCAGGTAGACGACTCCCTGGTCAAGCTGCTTGCCCGACGGCTCTCGAAAGACGACCGGCGGAACCTGATGGAGGACATTCAGTATGCTCCGGCCTGGATCGGCGACGTCTTTCGTCGTCTGGCAAGTGCAGAGGATTAATCCGTGGATGATTTCGCCCGGTTGTCGAGCAAGGAACGCCAACGTTATTTCGGCGAGGCTTCCGAAAGGCTCGATTTGACGGCGCAAATCATCGAGAAAGACTTCTGGGTCTGCTGGTGCCTGAAAAGGCTGTTTTTATTGCCCGAATTCCAGGGGCACTTGACGTTCAAAGGCGGTACGTCGCTCTCGAAGGTCTATCACGTCATCGAGCGGTTTTCCGAGGACGTGGACGTTTCGATCGAGCGGGCATTCCTCGGTTTCGGCGGCAGGAACGAACCAGAAGCCGCAAGTTCCAAAAAACAACAGCACCATCGGATCGAAGCACTTCAACAGAAATGCCAAGAGGCCATTGCCGAACAATTGGAACCGCAACTTCGGCAGGCAATCGCTTCTGCCTTGGCAACCGATGGCGGATGGTCGCTGGAGCAGGATCCTCACGATCCGGACGGCCAGACGCTATTGTTCCAATATCCCCCGGCCATTGCTTCGAGTCTGAGCCCCTATTTTGCTTCCTCTGTGAAAATCGAACTTGTCGCCAGATCCGACGCCTTCCCCGTCGAATCGGCATCGATATCGCCGATCTTGTGCAATGCTTTTTCCGATGCTTTGCAAGAGAAACACTGTGTGGTTCGCGCCCTGGCTGCCGAACGAACATTTTGGGAAAAAGCCACGATTCTGCACATGCTTCACCATGCTCCGGACGAGGGTAAACTGAAGCCCGGCATGTCGCGGCATTATTATGACGTCTATGAGATGGCCCAAAGCAGTGTTTTCGAACGCGCTATGAAATCGATCGATTTGCTCCGTCGAGTTGCAGCGCACAAGAGCGTGTTCTTCAAGGCGGCTTGGGCCAATTATGACACGGCACGTCCGGGCACGTTATGCCTTATGCCTTGCGATGTAATCGTTCAAGGCTTGAAAACGGATTATCAGGCCATGCGAGAAATGTTCCATA
Source organism: Pirellulales bacterium (assembly GCA_016936015.1). GTDB lineage: Bacteria > Planctomycetota > Planctomycetia > Pirellulales > Thermoguttaceae > JAFGPV01. Next base: position 11,134 of record JAFGPV010000190.1, on the reverse strand, counting down.
GCGAGCCGCCGCCTTTCGACGAAATACTATCTTCACTTCTGGATCTGGAACACCAAATCAACCACGCTCAGCAATAATCCTCATGGCAATTAACCGGAAAAACGGGAAAGAGGAAACGCAACTCTTTTATCCGCCATCAAGACCCTTGGCAGAATGACTTATCAGGCGGGTGAATTTGGAGCATGAGCTACAGAATCTATTCTGAATGGTACCCCCCTAATGCAGAAAACCGATGAACGATGGCGGCGTTTCTACACCATTCTTTGCGACTCTTTTTTCTCCTCTATTTAGTCCTTCAACATCGGCATGGCTCGCTTGCAGAGCTGGATCGCCAATCCCCACGGATCACGCAGCATGACCAAATGAGAACCGTCACTCAAACGCGTTTCCTCAACCAGGGTTGCCCCGGCGGCAAGAAGGGCAACCTTGTCGGCCTCCGGATCGACGGAAACAAAGGCCACGTGAAGCAGCAAGGGATCCATTTCTGTATACGGAGGGATTTGGTCCGGCGGATTGTTGTAAATTTCCAGTAAAATCGTCCCGGAACTGTCCGCAAGAAAATGCGTGTAAGGGGCCTCCGCCACTTGCCGCACGATCGCCAACCCGAGGTGTTCAACGTACCACGCCGCCATCGCCACGGGATCCATAACATTCAGCGCTACATGTTCAAGCTTCATATACCGTTCCTCACGTGATTTCGAAAATAGGCTGAACAGTTAATCAACTGCGAAAGCGCGGTAAAACGTTACCGCATTCTCACAGCGGAGTATAGCGCCGTCAATCCCGTATACGCCGTATTCCACCAGGAAAAATCCCAAGGGGGGGTGGCCAGAAACTCCTCTTGCATTCCCCCCAGTTTTGATATAGTATACTTTAGTTCATGTATTCTCGGAGGACTCAACCGCATCCTCATTTCCTCGTGGAAAATATGCGTCCCACCGTCCCCCAATACCCCGCCGTCGAATTCCACGAAGAAGAATAAGATCAAAAGGACTTTCGCCGGCCCCGGCCGGCTCGCCTGGCCGGTGAAGCAGTTTTTAATCTAGAAAAATCCTTGTAAGAACCTCGATGGCCCCTGCCGGCTTGCGGTCAGGTGAAAAAGTTTTGAGGTGTGGTTTTATGAAATTGCCAACGATCGTGAAAAGCAAGTCAACACCATCACCAAAGCCCCAACCAACGGCCGGCCACCCGCCGCCTGCCAACACCCCCTCGCCTCCACCCCCCCGAAGTGTCCCAAACGCCTATGCTGATGACCAACCAAACATCATGTTCCTTGTGTGCCACTGGCTCCGCCAGTGCCCTGCCGACGCGCAACAATTTCATCCTTCCCCAAAACCCACCAGCAAAAAATCCACTCCGAAAAATCCCGCATTTCCCGAGACAAAACGCCAAACCGCCTTGCTTCACGGAATTAAAAACGTCAAAAACTCGCCCCGGCGGAACAGAGTAAAAATCGCCAAACATCGAAAAACACCGCACCAAACGGCCTTCACACTCCCGCAGTGCTCAACAATTCACCCACAACAATTCCCGCGCGGCCCCGTAAAATCCAGCACTTCGAGACCCCATCTTGTGCAACAATTCAGCCCAAAAAAGTGCAACAATTCAAACGATAAAACGAGGCATTTTATCCGCTGGGAATGTAAAACGCCCTCATGATGCGTTATCATGCGAGAGGACTACAAAGAAAGGACACTACCATGAAACAGCCCACTCTCTGGGGAATGTTGTTGATCTTGTTTTCCATTGCGCCTTCTTTTGCCCGCACAGCGGGGGACGAACCGCCGGTCGATCCCGGGCGGATCGAGTTTTTTAAGCGGTGCCTACCGGAAAAACCGCAGGGCGTGGGGCCGGCGATCGCCGACCGTCGGGCGTGGGAGGAGATCGGCAAGCGGCCCGAGTTCGCCAACGTGGTGAAAAAAGCGGAAGACGCCGCGAAAAAGCCCCTCCCCGAACTGACCGACGATTTATACCTCGAGTTCAGCCGCACGGGCAATCGCACACACTATCAGAAGGCCGTCGGGAAGTGGTACGACATTCTTGATACCCTGATCTACGCCGAGTGTCTGGAAAACCGCGGCCGGTTCCTGCCGGCGATCGAGCGGACGATCAAGGCTTTCTGCGACATGAAAACCTGGGTCCTGCCCGCCCACGATGGGGGATTGAAAAACTTCCGGGGCGAAAGCCGCGTGATCGACCTCCGGTCCGCGCACGTCTCCTGGGAATTGGCCACCGCGGCGTATTGGTTGGGGGAGAAACTGAGTCCGCCGGTCCGCCGGCGGATTGCCGAAGAGCTTCGGCGCCGCACGTTCCAGCCCTGGGAAAGTTATCTCCATACCGGCAAGCCGGAGATGAACTGGCCCCGGAGCAAGGGCAACTGGAACGCCGTCTGCCTGGCGGGCGTCACCGGGGCGGCCCTGGCCAACGTCGAGTCGCTCGAGCGCCGAGCGTTCTTTGCCGCGGCGGCGGAAAAGGGCATCCAAAAATATCTCGATGGCTTTTCCCCCGACGGGTACTGCTCCGAGGGGATCGGCTACTGGAACTACGGCTTCGGGCACTACGTCATGTTGGCCGAGACGCTCCGCCGCGCCACGGGCAATAAGCTCGATTGGTTAAAAAATCCCCGGCTCAAGCCGATCGCCCTCGCCCCAGTAAATCTTAATATCCTGCCCGGGGTGTATCCGGCGTTTGCCGATTGCCGCCTGGGCACGAAACCCGACGCGGTGACCGTGGCCTGCCTCAGCCGACGGTTGAACCTGGGGCTGTACGGTTGGGAGGCCCGTGGCGCGGAAGAAGCGCTGGCCCTGCACGGGAACTTGACGAAATTCGGCCTGTTCGGCGTTGCCGGGGACAATCCCCTCTTTCCTGCGGAAGGAACGGAGCAATCTTTCTCACAAGAATCCCTCTCCAAGCCGCTGCCGCTCCGCAGTTGGTTCCCCGACGCGGGCGTCTTGATCTGCCGGCCCGGCGATCCGCAAAACGGCCTCGGCGCGGCCCTGAAAGGCGGGCACAACGGCGAGTTCCATAACCACAACGACGTCGGATCCTTCGTTGTTGCGCTGCGGAAGTCCACGCCTCTGCTGGACCTGGGCAGCGTGGTCTACGACCGTAACACCTTCGGCAAACACCGCTATGAGAACAACGTGATGAACTCCTTCGGCCACAGCGTGCCGCGGGTCGCCGGAAAGCTGCAATCGACCGGCAGCGCCGCCCGGGCCAAAGTCCTGAAAACGGAATTCACCGACGCCCAAGACACGCTGGTCCTGGATCTTCGCCCGGCCTACGACGTTGCGGAACTGAAGAAACTCAAACGGACGTTCGTCTTCTCCCGTCGGGACGGCGGCAAAATGACCGTCACCGATGAAGTCGCCTTCGACGCGCCCCGGGCGTTCGACACGGCGTTGGTGTCCTTCGGCCCGTGGAAAAAAATCGGCGATGACGAACTGCTCCTGGGCGAAAAACCCGACGCCGTGCGGGTCAAAATCCGCACGGAAGGGGGCGAGTTCCGCCTCAATCCCCAGGAGATCCACGCCGAGTGGCACAAAAAAACGAGAACGCCGGTCCGGCTGGGAATCCAACTGAAGCAACCCGTGACGCGGGCCAAGGTCACGGCGGTCATCACCCCGGCAGAGTAATGGGATGAAACGCTACCTCAACGGGGCTAAACTGGGTGGTTGTTCAAAAACCCTCAGTTTTCACCCCAGGAGGCAGAAATGAACTCTTTGGCATTGGGTTGGGATGTACATCGCAAGTTCAGCAAAGTCAGTATAGAACAGATGACTGCCAAAGGCGAGATCCAGGTTGTTGAGCGAGCACGCTTGGAACACGAGGACTGAGCGGCCCTGCGCACTGGAGTCAAGAACCGCATTGTGGCCATTTTGCACCGTCTGGGAATTGACCATGCTTTCAGCGACCTGTTCGGCAAGGCGGGCCGGCGTTCTCTGCAACAACTGGATTTACCCGAAGCCTCGCGCGAGGTTCTGGGCGGCTATCTCGCCTTGTTGGATCACATTTCGACGTTGATCGACCAGGTGGAGGATTGGATTGCGGCCCACCTGAAGGCCGACGCGACGGTTCAACGGTTGGCGACGATTCCCGGCATCGGGCTGATCCTGGCGCATGTGATCGCTGCGGAAATCGGCGAGATCGAGCGGTTTCCGAGCCGGCGGCACTTGAACAGCTATGCGGGTCTCGCACCGGTCGGCGACGATTCGGCAGAGCGTCACGGCCGGCGCCATTGCAGTCCGGCGTGCAATCACGCGCTGCGTTGGGCCTTCATCGAAGCGGTCCCAGGCGACGCTCGGATCGCACCCCTGCGTTGCCCTATCCTCCGCCTGAGATAAAAACCATTGTAACAAACGAAAATCCGTAGACCACCCCTTGACCGGTGAAAGCGTTTCAGGGATTCACGCCGGAAGCGGCAAGATGCCGCTGCTACTTGACCTCCTCCAGCTTGATCGCCCGACACTCCTGGGCCGAGAGCAACGCCGCCTCCAGGACGCGCTGCGTCTGGTAGGCGTCCTCGAAGTCGGGGATCGGAACCAGGGGCGGCTGGCCGGCCAGGACCTTCAGGATGTCGGACGCCATGTTCGTAAATCCGTGCTCGTAGCCGATCAGGTGCGCGTCCGGCCACCAGTTGCCCACGTAGGGATGGTCGGCCCCGTGGGTGCACATCAGCGTGGACCAACCCTGGACGCCGCGGGGGAGCGTGGCGTCGTAGTATTCCAACTCGTTCATCCGCTCGAAGTTGAACCGCAGCGAGCCTTTCGTCCCGTTCAGCTCGAAGCCGTTGCGGTTCAGGTTGCCGGTGGCCTGCCGGGCGGCCTCGAAACTGGCCACCGCCCCGCCGGAGAATCGGGCGAGGAACAGGACCGTGTCGTCCACGGTGACCGGCCCCTTGCCGCCGCCGCCCTTCCGGCCCTCGGCGATTCCGCCCGTGGCGGCGCCGGCGGGGATCGTCCGCTCCTTGATAAACGTCTCGGCAATCGCCCCGGAGACCTCGGTAATCTCCTGCCCGGTGACGAAGCGGGTCATATCGACGATGTGCGCGTTCAGATCGCCGTGGGCGCCCGAGCCGGCCCACTGCTTCTCGAACCGCCACAGCAGCGGCACGTTCTCGTCGGCCCAGTCCTGCAAGTACAGCGCCCGGACGTGCCGGATCGTCCCCAACTTGCCCTCCTGGACGAGTTGCCGGGCGAAGGCCACCGCCGGACAGCGGCGGTAGTTGTACCAGACGAACGTCTTGGCCTGGAGTTTCCGGGCCGTTTGGGCCATTTCCCGGGCGTCGCTTAGGGTGCCGGCGATCGGTTTCTCGCAGGCCACGGCCTTGCCCGCCTCCATGGCGGCTCGGGCCGGCGGGGCGTGCATGAAATTCGGCGTGGCCACGTCCACCAGCCCGATCTGCGGGTCCTTCACGACGGCCTGCCAATCGGTGGCGGCGTGTTTCCATCCCCAATTCGCCGCAAATGCCTCCGGCTTCTCGGCCTCCTGCCCGAAGACGGTGTGCATCACCGGCGTGACCGGCGCCGGAAAGAACTTCCCCACCTGCCCCCAGGCGTTCGAGTGCGCCCGGCCCATGAATCCCACGCCCAGCAAAGCCACGTTGATCGACGCCATGGAAACCTCCTCGGAGAATTAAGGGAACAGCGAATTCCGTTTATAGAAGAATCCCGGAGAAATGACAAGATCCCGTAAAGGGATTTGTCATTTGTCATCTTGATTTTTCCCGTTCTTTTTCTTCTCCGCCCGTTTTTCCGACGGGGCGCGGGGATTCGACGGCGCCGGGACCCGTTTGATTTGCAGCGGGACTTGCAGCAGGGGAATGCCGCGGGCGTTCAGGACCTGGAAGACGCCCGAGTGGGTTTTCGAATCTTCCCCGGCCATGACCAGCGATTTGCCCTTGCCGCTGACGACGTTCAAGGCGTGACATTCCATGAGCATGCCGTCAATCCGGCCGCACTTGAGCATATTTCCCCCGGCCTTGTCGAAGCGAATCTCCTGACTTTTTGTCTTGCCCTCGACGACCAGTTCATTGCAGCGGATCCGTTGGGCGGAGAGTTCCCCGGCGCGCAGATCGATGGCCCCGAACCGTTTGGTCGGAAAAAATTGATTCCGCAAGGCGACTCCCAAGGCAAGAAAGAGCAAGGGATAGACGATCCAGCGTTCACGTTCGGACATGACGATTTCCTTCTCTGAAATACACCTTGAAATAGAACCGCCGTCAGCCCCCGCAGCAAGTCGCCGGGGGCCGCCGGTGCAACCAACACAGTGTATCCCGACCGGGGCAAAGGGAAAAGTTGTGCCGGCCAAATCGGACCACGAAGAATTGTAAGTTTAGCCCCGGCACTTGTGCCGGGAGTCTGCGGGAAATTGACCTTGCCCGGTTTTTGCATATTTCCTAAAGTTCAATCATGCCCTTCCGGTCCTTATCTCCAATCCGGTTCATCCAACGCCACGCCAATTGGCTGACTTCCTGGCCGGTGTTTTTGCTGTTCTTTGTTGGATTGTGCATCTGGTGCGGGGTCGACGTCCGGCAGCGGGGATATCCTTACCTCGACCAGCCGAACGAACATAAAACCGACCTGACGGTGTATACCGAGGCGGGGGCCGCCTTTTTCGACGGCCGGGAGCCGTACGAGGTCAGCAACATCCGCGGCTGGACCTATCTCTATCCCCCGCTGCTGGCCGTCCTGCTGGCGCCGTTGCACTACCTGCCCACCCAGGAACAGGTGACGGTGTGGTTTTTCATTTCGGTGCTTTTTCTGTGGGGGATCTATCGCGAGATCGGGCGGATCGTGCGGTGCTTGTGCGCCGAAGACGAAGCGGCCGCCGCCTGGTGGAAGGCCTGGTATCCGTGGTTGGGAGTGGCTGCGTACTGCGCGGCATTCCTTCCCACGCTGAATTGCATGCAGCGGGGCCAGGTGGGCGTGTTGCTGTTGTACTTTCTGCTGCTCGGCTTCCGCCTGGTGATCGCCGATGGCCCGGCGGCCAAACGGCTGCTCGGCGGCGTGGTCCTGGCGTTGCCCATCGCCGTCAAAATCGTCCCCTTGGCGCCGGTGGGATTTTTACTATTGGTCCAGGCGGCGGCCTGGCTCCGTCGGCGTCGGATCAATTCGGGGACTGTCCCGATTTTTACGCAGAAAAAATGGGACTGTCCCCCAGGGCCGGGAACGTCCCCGGCGGCGGGGAGTTTCCTGCCGACGGCCTTCGGCCTGGCGCTGGGGGGGTTTCTCTTCCTCTTCGCCCTGCCGGGAGCCTTGGTCGGTTGGAACGCGAATCTCGGCCACCTGCAAACGTGGAGCCGATTCGCGTGGGCCAACGCCGACGACGGCGGAGTGAATCTCCACTCGGGCAACTCGCACACCGTGCGGAACCAGAGCCTGCACAACGCCGTCTACCGCTGGGGCAATTTCGCCTATCACTGCTGCGCCGGAGGGCCGGACGATCGCCTAGTCAGCAAGTCCAGGCCGCCGGAGATGCCGATGGACGCCTCCGCCGTCGGAATCGCTCTGATCGGCGTGCGGTTGGCGATTCTCACGGCCTTGCTGCTGGTCGGTCTGCGGTTGGCCCGGCAAGGCGACGGTTTGAGCCTGGCGGCGGCCCTGGGCCTGGGCTGTGCGGCGATGCTGGTGATCTCGCCGGTCTCTCGGGGACATTACTTTCTCTTCCTCGTGCCGAGCATCTTCTTTGTACCCTGGTGGTTGCGCCGCTTCGGCGGACGCCCCCGGGCGTGGATCTTCGCCGCGGCGCCGGTCGTGATGATCGACCTCCATTATTTCGTGTTGCCGATCTCGGGCCGCATCGGAATCTTGGGCCTGGGCACCACGGCCTGGCTCCTGGCGGCGCTGATCGCGATCGCCCGGGGCGGCGCGCCGGCCGGCATTCTGCCCCTGCCGCAAAGGCCGCCGGCCGATGCATTGCCCGCCGGCAAAAACGCCGCCTAGCCGGCTCAGCTTGATCCGGGAGGGTTCTCCGCTGATAATAGAGAGTACGGATTGCATCAAATCTGGACTCCGGACCTTGCCGATGCCCCTTCGCCAAAAAAAGACAATGCCGAACAAGCGGAGGGAGGCGTTTTCCCGGACGGTCCGCGGCTGGGTCGAACAGGTGCGGCGATCGGCCCGGGAGTTTTTGGAGAAACGCCGAAGCCGGGTGCAGGCCGCCGCGGCGGCCGCGGAGCGCGTGGCGCCGGGCGAGGGAAAATGCTATTTCGTCGCCGATCTGCACCTCTTCGCCAACCGCTCGAAGGGCCTGCGGCACTTCGACGAGATCCTCCGCAAGGCGGCCCAGGCGCAATGCTTCGTCTTCGGCGGCGACATCTTCGACTTCCGCTGGGCCCAGACGAAGAGCCATGCGCAGACCATCGAACAGGCCTCCGTCTGGCTGATGGCGCTCGGCGAGACGTGTCCCCAATGCCGCTTCCACTATGTCCTGGGAAATCATGACTATCACCGGAGGTTTATCGATCGGTTGTACGCCTTGGATCTGGCATTGCCGAATTTTTCCTGGCACCCTTTTTACCTGCGGCTCGGTAGCAGCGTGTTTTTACACGGCGACGTGGCCGACGGCGAAGGGGCCACCGCCGAGTCGCTGGCCGCCTCCCGGGAGGTTTGGCTCGATAAAAACCGCCGCGGACCGTGGCTCAGCAGCCTCTACGACGCCGTGGTCCTGGCCCGACTGCACAAGCCCGTCCCCCACCTGGTCTATACTAAGCGTCTTGTCGCCCAGCGGGTGCTGGCCTATCTGGAGCGGATCGGCCAGGGGCCTGCCGCGGGCGTGCGGAACGTCTATTTCGGGCATACCCACCTTCCGATGGCGAATTATCACTACCAGGGCCTGACCTTCCACAACGGCGGCGCCCCGATCAAGGGGATGAAATTCCGGATTATTCAAGCCGTTATGGAGTAATCGGTTTCGCCACCATCGGGGGGGCGCGAAACTCCAATCCCGGAGCAATTGCTTGCCTTGCCCAGCTTCTCCAATTAAGATCAATATTATTAGATGTATTTGGGAGACCACCGAGTGGTCTTCCGTAATCTCTCAACAGCGCTCCTGCCGATGGCGAGGGCCGCTTTCGGCGGGGGCGCGCCGGAACATTTCATGCCAATTTGAATTGGAGAGTCATTCATGCGTCATCAAGGATTATTGCTTCGAGTGAGTGTCATGATCGGATTGGCGGCGGGGTTGGTTCTCTTTTCCCCCCCGGTAATCCATGCACAAGATAATAACAATAATAACGGCGGCGGCGACGGTGAAATCTCCTCCAACGCGGCGGGCGTTTATATCGACGCTCAGGGGGTGTTTCGCACGCAGGTTCATCCGGACCCGACAGGCCAACTGACCCGAGAGCGGATGGCGTCCGCCCGGTCCGCGCTCAGCAACGACGTGCGGGCCTTCAGCAAGTTAAGGAAGGTCTCGCTCAACCGGCTCGAGGCGGCCCTGATGGCCCGGCAAGGCGCCCTCACCGAAGAGATGAAATATCTAGCCGGTCTGCTGCGGGTGAAGTACGTTTTCTACTACCCCGAGACCAAGGACATCGTGATTGCCGGTCCGGCCGAGGGTTGGTACCACGCGCCGAGCGATCGGGTGTTGGGGCTGAGCACCCGCCGGCCGGTGATTCAGCTTCAGGACGCGGCGGCGGCGTTGCGGGCGTTTCCGCCGGGCGGCGATCCGACGCCGCTGGTGGGCTGCTCGATTGATCCCACCGCGGAAGGCCTGGCCGCCACGCAGCAATTGCTGGCCTCCACCGCTCCCAACCAGTACAATCCCGAGCCTTTCATCATCGCGCTGCAAAACGCCATGGGCCTGCAAACCGTGCGGGTCGACGGCGTTCCGCCGGGGACCCGGATGGCCCAGGTGATGGTCGAGGCCGATTACCGGATGAAGCTCATCGGCATCAACCTGGAGCGGCCGCCGGTGCAGTTCGCCAGTTTCGTCGATCGGGCCAGGCCGGGGGAGATCAGCCGCAACGCGCTGATCCGCTGGTATTTTGTGCCCGACTATCAATGCGTGCGAGTCAGCGAGGACAAGTTGGCGATGGAACTGGTCGGCGACGGCGTGAAGCTGGTGGGCGAAAACGAACTGGTTTCCGCCACGGGCAAGCGGCAGGTGGTCGGCGGCGCCAGCCGGGCCAGCCTGGCCTTTACCACCGCCTTTACGAAAAAGTATCCGCAACTGGCCGAGCGTTCGGCCGTCTACGCCGACCTGCGGAACATGATCGATCTGCTCGTGGCGACGGCCTTTATCCAGCAGGAGGACTACTACGGCCAGGCGGGCTGGTCGATGCCTTTCCTCGGCAACGAGAAGGCCTACGCGGTGGAGACCTACACGGTTCCCAAGACGGTCGCGACGACGGTCAACGCCATCCGGAAGGGCCGGTCGTTGATGACGCCCATTGCCGGCGGCATCCAGATCAAGGCCCTGCAGGCCCTGGAAACAGACAATCTGCTGCAGGACAAGGACGGCAAGGTGTCCCAACTCCACGAGAAGACCAAGCTCCCGCCCGCCCCGGACCGATGGTGGTGGGATTGAGGCACACCGCGTAAACCGAGTCATTTTCAAAGCGCCGACGACGTGTTGCAAGGCACGCCGCCGGCGTTTTTGTTTATCGAGGAACCGATTGTTAGGACGTGTTGACATTCCACCTGCACGACGCGTCATAATTTTCTTTTTTCCCGGGGAATAATTTCTCCATTCTTTGTGGTTCGAGCGAGTCGTGTTTTTCGGTGTTTTTGGAAGTCGGCGAATGGCACTTTGCATCAATCGCCTGTTTTTCGAATTGTTGCACAATGTGGGGTCTTTTGAACCGTGTTTTTCCGTGTTTTCCGCGAATTGTAAAACACAATAATTCCTGCGGTGCGCAAGGGGTGTGCTGAAACGGGTGTTTCGGACGGTGCAAAAAATGGGAAGCATGTGATAGGGATTAGGGATTAGGGATTAGGGGTTTCTCCGTTGGTCAGCAGGGGACGAAAAATGCACGGTAGGCTCCCCGGCTTGGGATCTTTTTCGCTCTTTTGGGGAGGGCGTTGTGGAACAAAATTGAACTTTCCCGACACTTTAGCATTGTTATCGGGTTTTGATGATGACACGCGCGGATATTTGTGCTAGATTTTCGGCCTGGAAACGAGAGCCAAGG
>JAFGPV010000189.1 GCA_016936015.1 Pirellulales bacterium | reverse complement strand
CCCTGGGCGTTGCCCAGGGCTGGGAGAACCGTTGCTCCTTCGGAGCAACCCGGCAAGTCGTCACGTGGAACAAATCCAAGATCAAAAGCCGACGTGATACGGTTTCTGTTACGAAATAGTGCGTTCATGTCAAGAAACCAGCATGTGTTCCTGCAGGGTAAACATGCGGCAACGCGCTATTTCAGGATGGAACGGGTGTGAAAATACCCAAGTTTTGCGCAGCCCGGCCGCCGGCTATCTCTCGCTCTCGGAGGATCGGCGTCGATTGATTTTCTTTTTTCGCGGCCTTTGGGGTCGGGCTTTTTTCCCTGGAAACGGCGGTGGCCAATAAGCGGTCTATACAAAGGGGTTACGGCGGGTAGAATAGATTTCGACTGCACACCAAGCCAGATGGCGTGCAAAGGAGAATGGTATATGCATTTCATTGTCGCTCAAAGACTTTAGAATTTGAACCGCGAATGGTGCGAATCACCGTGAATGAGTATTCATTTTATTCGCGGCCATTGGCGTCATTCGCGGTTTATCACTGAATAGTTGGTACATTCAGTTCAGGAGCGAAATCATGCGAACCCGAATCGGCTTAGTCCTTTTCGTGTTTTTTCTGATCCCTTGTGTTGCTGTACGGGCGGAAGAGTCAGGGCCAACGAAGCAAGGGCATCCGTTGCGGCTGGCGTTTATTACTTGCGCGAAGGGGGGGCCGTTTTATGGGCCGGTGAAGAAGGGGATGCGGGACGCGGCGGAGATAATGGGGGTGAATTGCGATTGGCTGGGCACCGAGCACGTCGATGTCAAGGCGCAGGCCGAATTGGTAAAACAGGCGGTGGCCGACGGGTACGACGGCATCGCGCTGAGCATCATTGACCCGGTGGCGTTCGACGCGGTCGTCGAGGAGGCACTTCGCAAGGGGGTGCCGGTGGTCGGGTTCAACGTTGATGACAACAACACGCCGAACGCCCGGCTCTGCGCGGTCTGTCAGCGGTTTCCGGAGGCGGGCCGGGCGCTGGCGAAATCCGTGGCGGCGGACGTTCCCCGGGGCGCCCACGTGCTGGCGATGATGCACGATCGGGGGATCTCGGCCCTGGACGAGCGGCTGCGGGGGATGCAGGAGGGATTGAAGGGGAAGGACGTCCGCTGGACGGTCCTGATCACGGGCAACGACGTGGCGAAGGGGGAGAAGCGGATCGCCGAAGCGCTGCGGCGGAATCCGGACATTCACATTATTTTCGGCACGGGGCTGGCCGACACCGAGGCCGCAGGCCGGGTGATTGAAAGGGAGTATGCCGACCGGGATTATTGGGCGGCGGGATTCGATCTCTCGCCCGAGATCCTGCGGCTGATCAAGGCGGGAGTGATCCGCTGCACGGTCGATCAGCAGCCCTACATCCAGGGATTCTATCCCGTGGTGCAACTGACGCAGTACCTCCGCTACGGCATCAGCCCGTCGAACGTCGACGCCGGGGCGACGATCGTCGACCGGTCGAACGCCGACCGGGTGCTGGAATTGACCAAGAAACATTACCGTTAAGCGGCTTGACGATGCGGTCGCGGCCCGGTATGAATGACGCTCTAGGAATGCAACCAGGAGGACAGGCATTCCTGCCTGTCTTTTCCAGCCAGACAGGAATGTCTGGCCTCCTGTTTTCCAGCCAAACAGGAATGTCGTTTTTCCCGCGCACGCCCGGCACAAGTGCCGGGGCTAAACTTTCGGTTCTCCGTGGTTCTATTGAATCCCTTTCTCGTCACGATTCCAAGGACATTTTTTTATGAGCACCGCATCCGCCCCTGTTCCCGCCGTCCCGCCGCCGAACATCGGCCTGGGCGTCGGGATGCTCGGCCTTGGCGCGTTTGTCGCCGCGACGTGTTACGCCCCGCAGAAATTCCTGAGGCGCTGGTCCTGGGAGACCTACTGGGTGACGCAGGCGGCCTGGTGCTGGCTGATCCTGCCGATCGTCGTGGCGTGGCTGACGGTTCCCCGCCTCATCGACGTGTTGGCCGAGGCGCCTCGGGGAGCGATGCTGGCGACGTTCGCCATCGGGCTGATCTATAGTTTCGGCGCGATGGCGTTCAACATCGCCATCCGGTACATCGGTTTTGCGCTGACCTACGCGATCACCGTCGGTTTAACGAGCGTCCTGGGGACGCTGGCCCCGGCGTTGTACCGCGGGGAGGCGGAATTTCAGAAAATATTTACGGGTCCCGGTTCCCAGTGGATCATCCTGGGCATGGCAGCCGGGGTGCTCGGCATTGCGTTGTGCGGTGCGGCGGGCCGGTCCAAGGAACTTGATCTGCAAGCGAAAACCGGCACAAAAGGGGAATTCGCTTTGGTCAAGGGATTGATTATCTCCATCATTGCCGGGGTGTTCTCGGCCCTGTTCGGATTCTCCTTCGAAACGATCCAACCCGTCGTCGAGTTGGCTGAGCGGTACGGCGCCGGATATTGGAAGTACAACGTCCTGTTCCTGTTCGTCAACACCGGGGCGTTCGTGACGACGTTGATCTACTGCCTCTGGCTGGGAAAAAAGAACGCCACCCTGCGCGAGTACGTGAAACTCCCGGCGGACGTTGCGCGGGGAAGCCTCCTCTGGAATCACCTCATGGCCCTGATCACCGGCGCCTTCTGGTACGGGCAATTCTTCTTCATGTCGCTGGGGCGGGTGCGGATGGGGGAATATGACTATACGAGCTGGGCGATTCAGATGATCCTCATGGCCCTGATCAGCAACGTACTGGGCGTGGCGTTCCGGGAATGGAAGGGCTGCCGGGGGCGGACCTGGGCGGCGCTGGGATTGGCCCTGCTGATCCTGATTGCTTCGGTGTTGGCGATCTCCCGGGGCAATTACGAAGCTAACCTTTCGTCCGCCGTGGAAGCCGCCGCACCGTAAATCGTTTTATTGCGGAAATTCAATTGTGTCATGTGTCATCCTGAACGCAGCGAAGGATCTTAAAAAGGGCAGACCCTTCGCTGCGCTCAGGATGACGGTTAATTGGCCCTCAGATTATCAGCCTAGCCGGCGACTAACAGTCGCTGAGAGATATATGAATACCCCGCGGCGGCTGTTAGCCGCCGGCTATTGGATGAAACTTGAACCATCCAGGCACGCCCGGCACAAGTGCCGGGGCTAAACTCTTGTAATTATCGAAGGAGAAACCGCATGCATCGCCATTTCATCGCGTGGGTCGCGTCGGCCGCGGCGCTGGCGTGGACGTTGTCGGCCCTTTCGCCCGTTTCAGCCGATCCGCCGGAGATCGCCGTGATCCGACCTGAAGTGCGGACGGGATTTTCCAACGCCGGTTGGAACCTGGACCGCTACTCCGATCTGCCGGCGCTTAAGGCCCGAAAGACGATGGAGGTGGCCGATCTGAAAGGGCCGGGGATCATCCGGCACATCCATCTGACGCGGCATCATCCCACGGAGCCGGCCGCCCGGGGCGTGGTGCTGGAGATCTGGTTCGACGACGCGAAGGAGCCGGCCGTGGTGTGCCCGCTGGCCGATTTCTTCGGTCACGGGTGCAACGGGCGGGGCATGGACTTCTCGACGCCGTTTATCGAGTGCGCGCCGTGGAGCTACAACTGCTATTTTCCGATGCCCTTCAAGTCGAAAGCCCGGGTGCTGCTGCGGAACGACACCGACGTGAAGCTGCTCAACTACACCTACGTCGAATGGGAGAGCCTGCCGGAGTGGGACGACCGGTTGGGCTACTTCCACGCCGCCTTCAACCGCAAGAACTTTCAGTTGACGAAAAAGACGGACGAGACGTTTTTCGAGGTGGAGGGCGAAGGGCACCTGCTGGGCCGGCAGTACAGCGTCGTGACCGACGAGCCGTTCTTCAAAAACTTCATGATCGTCATGGAGGGGAACAACGAGGTGGACATCGACGGCCGGCCGCGGCAAGTGGACTACCTCGGCACGGAGGACTCGTTCACGTTCAGTTGGGGATTTCAGAAGACCTTCATCGGATTGCGGGCGGGGATGACCCTGGTCAAGCCGGAGACGCCCTCGATGCTCTCGATCTACCGCTTCCACGACCACCAGCCGATCCGCTTCGCGAAGTCGCTCCGTTGGAAGATCAACTGGAGCCACGAGAATCACGTCTTCAAGAACAAGGAGTTGCAGCCCCTCTGGGACGACGCCGCAGCCAAGGGCGGTTGCCGGGTCGATTACGCCACGGTGTACTACTGGTACCAGAGCGTGCCCGGCGGCTACCGGCACGCCCCGCTGCCGCCGGTGGCCGAGCGGGCCAGGCTGATGCTCGGAAGCGAGGCGAAGGTTTCGGAGAAGTAATTTAAGAAACGCAAAAAACGATTCAAACCAGGAGGACAGACATTCTTGTCTGTCGAGGAAAGACAGGCAGGAATGCCTGTACTCCTGGAAACGCGAAGCGTTTTTCACGCGGAGCCGGCAAAGGAGGAGGTTTCGCCGAGTCCTTCGGGGCCCATGCCGCAGTAGCCGCCGTCGACCATCAACTCGGTGGCGGTGATGAAGGCGGCCTCGTCGCTTAAGAGGAAGGCCACGGGGCCGGCGCATTCCTCGACGGTCCCCAACCGGCGGAGCATGTGGTACTTGCCCCAGATCGGGCCCCACTTCTCCCGGTCGCCGCCGGCGGCCTTATCGACCTCCCGGGTCCAGATCCAGCCGGGGCTGACCGTGTTGACGCGGATGTTCAGGGGCGAAAAGTCCATCGCCATGCAGCGGGTCAACTGGTTGACGGCGCCCTTGGCGGCGTTGTAGGTCCAGCGGTCGGGCTGGGCGATGTGGGCGGAGATGCTGGAGAGGTTGACGATCGCCCCGCCGCCCTGCCGTCGCATCGGCTCGGTGACCAGGCCGCCCATCGTGGCGTAGCCGATCGGACCGACGCTCATCATCCGCAGCCACTCTTCCCGCGTGGCGGCAGCGCCCTTGGCGATGAAGGAGAAGGCGTTGTTGACGAGGAAGTTGATTTTTCCCCATTTGTCCAGGGCCGTTTCAACCAGTCGGCGGCAGAAGGCCTCTTCGCCCATGTCGCCGCGGAGGAACTGCGCGGAGTAGCCTTTCGCCAGACATTCCTTTTCGGTGGCGATCCCGCCGTCGCTGATTCCGCTGAAGGTGACGGAGACGCCCTCGTGGCAGAGGCGTTCCATGATCGCCCGCCCGATCCCCGTCGCGCCGCCGGTGACGATGGCCGCTTTTCCTTTCAATCCGCGCATGGTTTTCATTCCTCGTGTAAAGGGAGATGGATGGATTACTCGACGATGGCGACCGCCCGGACCGGGGAGCCGTCCCGGCCCTTGATGTTCCAGGGAAAGGCCGCCAGGGTAAATTGTTCGGGGAGTTGTTCCAGCCGGGTCAGCGCCTCGACGATGACGATCTCCGCGTCCTTGCCCAGCAGGATCCAGTGGATTT
>JAFGPV010000188.1 GCA_016936015.1 Pirellulales bacterium | reverse complement strand
GCGTCTCGATCAACCTGGACCGCGGCGTTCTCGAGAAGGTATTGCCGCCGCCGGCTTGAGGGAGAATCGGCGAGGCGCCGCTTCTAGGCGGAGGTCAAATCATTCTGGGCCGGCAGTCCGTGGCGGGGCGCATGGGCGTAGAGGAGCCAGTAGATCACGGGAATCAACAGCAAGGTGAAGGCCGTCGAGACGACCAGCCCGAAGATCAGCGCCCAGGCCAGCCCGGAGAAGACCGGATCGAGCGTGATGGGCCAGGCGCCGAGCATTGCCGCGCCGCTGGTCAGCACGATCGGGCGGAGCCGGACCGCGCCGCTTTGGACCAAGGCGTCCTTCAGGCTCAATCCCCGCTCCAAGGCCGAGTGGACGAACTCGATCAGCAGGATGGCGTTCCGGTCGGCAAGCCCCGCCAGAGCGATCATGCCGATCATGGCCGTGGCCGTGAAGAACACCGGGTTGGAATAGCCCCCGACCGGATGATTTCCCAGGACGTCCAGCAGCCAGAAGCCGGGCATGATGCCGATCACCGTCAGCGGAATGGAGATCATCAGCACCAGGGGCACGACGTAGCTGCCCGTCTGCCAGACCTGGAGGATGTAGATTCCCAGCAGCGCCCCGGCAAAGGCGATGCCCAGGTCGCGGAAGACGTCCAGCGTAATTTTCCATTCGCCTTCGCCGCTCCAATCGACCGAAGTCCCTTCGGCCGTGGGCGATTTTCCGAGCCGCGACTCCAGTCCGAGAATTGCGTTGACGGGCGACTGACCGGCGACGTCGCCGAAGACGTAGACGACGCGGCGGAGGTTCTTGTGATAGATGGTCTTCTCGGCGAGAACTTTCTCGAAGCGGCCCAGTTCCACCAGCCGCAGCATTTTTCCGGAGGCGGTTTTGACGCTGAGCTGGCTCAAATCGTTCAGACTGGATCGTTGCGGCCGGGACAGCCGCAGCACGATCGGCACGGGATTCAGGTCACGGTTAGTATGGAGAATGCCGCTCCCCGACGCGACCGAGAGCGGTTGTTCCGAACCGGGCGAATAGCCCTCCTCGGCCAGCCGCAGGGTGGCCCCGATGACCTCGCTGCTGACTCCTGAGAGCGAGGCCTTGACTTTATCCACCACGAAAAGGAATTTCTCCTGATCGGCCTCGACGGTGTCGTCGACGTCGACCACGCCCGGCTCGGTCTCCATCAGTTTGCGGACGTGCCGGGCGGCGGCGATCAGTTTGGCGTAACTCTTTTCCGGCCGGCCGTAGATTTCGGCGACCAGGGTGGCGAATACGGGCGGACCGGGGGGCGATTCCACCAGCTTGAGGTTCGCCCCGTGCTCCCGGCCGATCTTTGTCAGGCCGTTGCGGAGCCGCAGCAGGAGGGCGTGGCTCTGCTGCTTGCGGCGGCCCTTTTTCACCAGGTTGACGCGGATCTCCGCCACGTTCGGTCCGCGACGGAGGTAATAGTGCCGGACCATCCCGTTGAAGTCCATCGGCGAGGCCGTGCCGACGAAGGTAACGAAATTGGTCACCTCGGGAACCGTCCGGAGCGAGTCGGTCAAGGCCTGGACGGCGGCGTCGGTCGTTTCCAGGGTCGTTCCCTCGGGCATGTCGACGACGATCTGGAACTCGTTCTTGTTGTCGAACGGCAGCATCTTCAGCGGCACCAGGCCCAGGACGGGCAGCAGGACCGAGAGGAAGAAGAGGACCGCCGTGCCGAGGATCAGCAGCCACGCCCAGATCCGGCGGGCCAGGAACGGGCCGAGGATCGCCCGATAAATCCGGTAGATCCGGCTGCGTTCCAAATCGAATGGTTTTTCCTCTTTCCCGTATTCGCCCTTCAGGACGTGATAACTCATCCAGGGTGTGATGGTGAAGGCGACGACCATCGACATGAGCATCGCCACGGGCACGTTCAGGGCCATCGGCCGCATGTAAGGACCCATCATCCCCGTGATAAAGAGCATGGGAACGAAGGAGAGGATCACGACCAGGGTGGCGAGGATCACCGGCGGGCGGACTTCGTTGACCGCGGTCAGCACGGCCTGCAAGGGCGGCTCCTTCCGCATTTTAAAATGCCGGAAGATGTTTTCCACGTCCACGATCGGATCGTCCACCACCAGCCCCAGCGAGAGGATCAGGGCGAAGAGAGTCACCCGGTTGATCGAGTAGCCCGCCAGGTAGTTGATCAGCAGCGTCAAGGCGAAGGTGATAGGGACCGCCGCCACGACGATGGCCGCCTCGCGCCACCCCAGCGCGAAGCCGATCAGGCCGACAACAATGATCACGGCCAGTGTGAGGTGCTCGATCAGCTCGTTGACCTTGTCGTTGGCCGTCTCGCCGTAGTTCCGGGTAATTTGGATTTCCACCCCGCTGGGAATCGTGGTTCCCCGCAGTTCTTCGAGCTTCTTCTCAATGTCCCGGGCGACCCAGACGGCATTGGCGCCATGACGCTTGGCCACCGCCACAGTGACGGCGGGATAATTTTTGACCTTCCCCTCTCCCTTTGGGAGAGGGGAGTCTTCCGAGGCCGGACCGAAGCCGATTTGGGTATAGGTGGTTGTTTCCTCGGGTCCGTCGTACACGCCGCGCGTTCCGTTGCGGAGCGTGACCACGTCGCGGAGATAGACGGGCCGGCCGGCGAAGACGCCCACCACGAGCTGCTCCAGCTCCTGGGTCGAAAGGATGTAAGGACCACTTTCCAGCAGCCATTGGCGGTCCTGGCGGCTGAAACTGCCGGCAGGCACGTTCACGTTGGCCCCGCGCAACACCTGGGCCACTTCCAGCGGCGTCAGGTTCCGCGCCGCCAGGGCCTCGGGGTCGAGCTGCACCAGGATCTGCCGCGGCGTCCCGCCGATCACCTCCGTGCGGCCCGTGTTGGGAACCGATTGCAGCGCGATCTCCACCTGCTCGGCCACGCGGCGGAGCACGTAACCGTCGACCTGCTTGCTCCACAAGGTGACGTTCACGATCGGAACGTCGTCGATCTCCACCGGCTTGACCACCCACCCGGCCACGCCCGGCGGGACCATGTCGGTGTTCATCGAGATCTTGTTGTACAGCTTGACGAGGCTGTCCTCGCGGTTCTCGCCGACGTAGAAGCGGACCGTGACGATCGCCATGCCGGGCCGCGACATGGAATAAACGTATTCCACGCCGTCAATCTGGTAGAGCAGTCGTTCCAGCCGCGTGGAGACCTGCTGCTCGACCTCCTCGGCGCTGGCGCCGGGCATCTGCACGAAGACGTCGGCCAGCGGGACGACGATCTGCGGTTCCTCCTCCCGGGGCGTAACCAGCAGCGCAATCGCCCCGGCGATCAACGAAATGAGGATCAGTAAGACGGCGAGATTGCCGCGGAGGAACACCTCCACGATCCGCGAGAGCCAGTGATGTTCGTGCTGCGGATCCATCAAGGAGTTCCTCGGTTCATCCACCGACTGCCGAGCGTCATTGGTACCATCCGTTTAGCAGCCGCCGGCACGGCGGCTTCCGTTTAAGGAAATTCCAAGGCCGCCGTGCCGGCGGCCGCTAAACATCATGAAACGATCTGAACGGTCATTCCTCCGGCAGAGCCACTTTTTCGCCGACCTTCAGGCCTGAGAGGATTTCGATTTTCTCTCCGTAGCGCCGCCCGGTGCGGACGAAACGGTGTTCCAAAAAGCCCTCCCGATCGACCACGTCCACGAGATCCTCCTGGCCGACGTGGCGGACCGCGGCGGCGGGAATCACGATGGGGGCCGCCTGGCCGACGGGGATCGCCAACCGGCCGAACATGCCGATCAGCACTTTTTCCGCCGCCTCCGGGGGCAACGTCACTTTGACGAGGATGGAGCGCGAGGCCACCTGCGCCTGGGGCACGATTTCCCGGACGGTCCCCTCCCAAGTGCGCCGAACGGCGTCGATGGTGACCGGCAGGACCGCACCGAGTTGCACGTGCGCCATCAGGCTCTCGGGCACGTCGGCGTGCAGTTCCCGCTCATTCGGATCGTAGAGGGTCAGCAGCGGCTTGCCGGGGGCCGCCAGGTCGCCGGGATCGACGTGCCGCCGGGCGACGATTCCCGCCGCCTGCGCCTTGATCTCGGTATAAGAAAGGGTCACGCGCACCCGGGCGATCTGCTCCGTGATCCGTTTCCACTGCGCCTCGGCGCCCTGGTACGCGCCGCGGACGCGGTCGAATTCCTCCTTGCTGACCGCCTTGCCCTCGAGCATCTGCCGGTAACGTTCGTAATCACGCCGGCGAAGCTCCAGGTCGGCCTTGACGCCGGCGGCCGCGGCCTCGCTCTCCCGCAATTGGGCCTGAATCTCGCGGTCGTCCAGAACGACGAGCGATTGCCCCGGCTCCACGTAATCGCCGGCACGGACCTTCACCTCGCGGATGACGGCCAGGACCTGGCCGGAAACCTCGGTCTTCCGCCGCGCCTCGACGGAGCCCGAGACGTCGATGGTCTGTGCAATCGGCAGCTCTTCGACCGTAACCAGCTTCCGCCCTTGGGCTGAGATGCCTTCCTGCTCGATCACTCCCGGTGAAATCTTCGACCGAAACAGCCCGGACATCCAGGCCAAGGCCCCGAGCAACAACAGCACGCCTCCCAGGAGGGGAAGCAGGCGTTTCATCCGTAAGTGGATGGATGGCATGACCGACTTATGCTCCTGGATAGAATTTTCTGATAAGGTTTCCGCGGGTTGGTTACACAATTTTTCTTGCAAATTGAAATTTGCAATTTGAAATCTAATGTTCCGTGCCGGGATTCAACGCATTAACCAAACGCCCGGTCGCCTGTTCCAACGCCGCCCGGGCGATTTCTACCGAGGCCTGGGCCTCGGCGTGTCGGACCCGGGTGTTGGAAAGGGCCACCTGGGCGTCGATCAGTTGAGTGATCGTCGCCGCCTGGCTGCGGTAGCGGACCTCGATTTCCCGCAGACTCTCTGCCGCCTGGCCGATGGTCCGGTTGGTCACTTCCAGCCGCCGCCGGGCGTCGTCGAGTTGGAGGAACGCGCGGCGGACGCTCAATTCGATGTCCAGCAACAAGCGGCGCTGATGGGCGCGAAGCTCGCAGAGCTTCTCTTCCGCCTTGCGGACGTCGTTTTTCGTCCGTGCGCCGTCGAACAACGTGAGGCTGGCGACCACTCCGACGAAGAAACTGTCGTTCCCCCGGTTCAAGTCGCCGGTGAAGACGTCGTAGTCGCCGACGAGGTTGACCGAGGGATACTTGCCCGCCGCGGCGGCCGCAATGTCTTGCTGGGCGGCCTGCACCCGGCTGGCCAGGGCGCCGAGTTCCGGCCGCCGTGAACGCGCCTCGGCCACGGCCGACTCGACCTGATCGATGTGCGACGCCCAGGGACCCGGCGGAATGCACCGGGGGAGATTTTGCCTCGGAACCACCGCCCCGCAGACGTTCTGCAAGATCAGCCAGGTCAACTCCTCCTGGTTGCCCGCGGAGATCAAGGCCTCCGTGGCCTCGGCCAACCGGACCTCCATCGTGAGGACGTCGGATTGGACCGCCGTCCCGGCCTGCGCACGCGTTTGCACCATTTGCAAATGATTTTTAAATTGCCCGACGGCCTCGCGTCGCACGCCCAGGAGTTCCCTGGCTTGAAACAGGCGGTAATAGGCCTCGGCCACGCGGAAGACCAGGGCGTTCTGCGCGGCGGCCAGTTCGAATCCCGCCGCGTCGCGGCCCGCCGCCGCGGCAGACACCATCGCGCTGCGCCGCCCGCCGTCATAAATCTGATGCTGCCACAGCGCCTGTGTGTGGAAATCGTCCACGCCGCCCGGGTGATTCAAGTCGCGATTGAGCGTGAACTGTGCCTGATTCAAGAGGAACATGAAGGCGTTGACCGGATTATTCGTCACGCCATAGGCCTCGGAAAGTCCCAGCTTGGGATAGAACTCCGATCGGGCCCGGGCCAACAGGGCGTCGGAAAATGCGATTCTCCGCCCCGCTGCCTCCAAATCGGGATTGTTGATCATGGCCAGCCGGATGGCCTCGCCGAGGGCAAATCCCCCCTCGTTCGGCGGGATTTCTTCGCTTAGTTGATTACTGGGAGGGGGGATCGGCGCTGGAAGAGGAACCAGCCCTGCCTGACCTCGAAAACCTGGTACAGATTGGACATTATTTATAGGGGAACCGTTTACTTGAGGCGGAACTAAGGGAGAGAAGTGGAAAGTGTCCCCCCCCTTGGAAGGGATGACTAGGAAAAACAAGGCCAATAAAGGTCCAAGCAACCAAAAATTGCCGGGGCCAGATGGCCGTTTAATTTTGCCTGTAATTCCCATATATCCATATAATTAGATTATTCACCAATTTCGGAATATCCGTTATTTTCGGCATTTCCCCTATTACGACTACAATCGGACTATCGATTCGATAGCCCGATGATCGAAATCGTGCATACTGTTTATTGATTCACTTGCGTGAATTCTTCCATAGGGGCGACCGGAGGCAGTTGGGCGTAACGGCGGCGCTGCCGGAACATGCGGAGCGCGAGATAGACCACTGGAAGAATGCCGCCGAAGATAAAGAGCAAGTCGCCCGGGAGCCGCGCCCATTCGAGGGCCCGCACCAACGGCTGTTGAAAAAGTTCCGGCTGCCGGGCGTGCCAATACCCATTGCGGACGCTGTCGAACAGTTGCACCGCGCCTAAGGGAAAGAGGTTGACGAAGAGCATCATCGCCAGGCCGACGTTCAGGCTCCAGAAAGAGAGTTTCATGGCGCGCTCGCTTTGCCGGTCGGGAGGAATAAAATAGCGGGCCGCGAACATGAAGAATCCCACGGCCAACATGCCGTACACGCCCATCATCGCGCCGTGGCCGTGGTTGGCGGTCAACTGGGTTCCGATCTCGAAGTAGCTGACGACCGGGAGATTGATGAGAAAACCGAAGACTCCCGCTCCCAGGAAGTTCCAGAATCCCACGGCGATCAGGAACATCACGGCCCATTTGTGCGGAAAGGCGGCGCTGGAGGTGTTCAGGACGGAATCCTGCGAGCGGCGGCTGCCCAGGCGCATGAACCGCCAGGCTTCGAAGGTCAGCAGGACCAAAGGGATCACCTCCATCGCCGAGAAGAACGCTCCCAGGGCCATGTGGACTGCCGGGGCGCCGCTGAAGTAGAGGTGGTGCATGGTTCCGATCACGCCACCCGCCGAGTAGAGGATGATGTCGAGATACACGACCCGGGCGGCGGTCGCCGGACGGACAACGCCGAGCAGCACGTAAACGTACGCTACCATGATCGTCGTGAACAGCTCCAGAAAATCCTCGACCCAGAGGTGGACGACCCAGAACCGCCAAAAATCCATCACGGCGAACTCGACGTTCTTCCAGAAGGCCAAGCCGACGCCGTAGAAGAGCGGAATCGAGATGGCGCTATAGAGGAACAGGTAGGGCAGGTTGCCGGGATGTTCCCGCGGCAGCCGGCTCCATAGCCCGCGGATCAGAATCACGACCCAGAGCGCCATGCCGGCGACCAGGAGGATCTGCCAGAGCCGGCCGAGGTCGACGTATTCCCAGCCCTGGGCGCCGATCCAGAACCAGGGTCCTTCCGGCGTCACGTAGTTGAAAATGCTGGCCGCCTCGCCCAGCAGGCTGCCGACGACGACCACGACCAGCGCGCCGAACAGCGCCAGGGCCAGTTTGTCTTGATGTTTCGGTTCACGGCGGGCAATCAGGGGGGCGATGAAGATGCCCATTGCCAAATAGCTGGAGGCCACGAAGAACAGGGCCAACTGCACGTGCCACATCCGCGAGAGGTTGTAAGGGAGCCAGCGGGCGAGGTTGACGCCGTAGAAGCCGCCCGGCTCAGCGTGGTAATGCGCGTTGACGCCCCCGAGCAGACCCTGGGCCAGGAACAATCCGGCGACGACCAGGAAGTACCAGGCCACGGCCCGCTGGGCGGGCGCCAGGCGGACGTCCTCCGGCGGCCGGAATTTCCGCTCGGTCCCCGGCGATTCCTCGTCGGCCCGGCGCCAGCCCAGCAGGTCGTAGCGCCCGACGGCGAAAAAGAGCAACCCGGTTCCGCCCAGCAGGGCGACCAGGCTCAGGGCGCTCCAGAAAACGGCCTGGGCCGTCAGTTGGTTGTCGGCCATCGGCTCGGGAGGCCAATTGTTGGTGTAGGAATAGTCGGTCCCCGGGCGCTGCGCCGCGCAGACCCAGGCCGCCCAGGAGAAATACGCGGTCAGCTTGCGGATCTCCGCCGGGTCGGTGATCGGGGGGCGTTTCAATCCCGACTGGGCCGAATAGTCGGCGAAAAAGCCGCGGTAGTACACGGCCATCTTCTTGAAAGCATCGGCCTGTCCCGCAGTATAAACCAGATTGCCGGTCCGCGGATCGTAGGCGTTTTGCTTCAGTTCCCGGGCGACCCGCGCCCGGATCTCCGGCGTCGGCGGCTTGCCCGGGCTGTAAAACTCCAACATTTCGAGGCCGGCGCGATGGAGGTACTGGGCGGTGAAATCGGGGCCCAGGTACGCCCCGTGGCCAAAGAGCGTCCCATACTGCATCAGCCCGTATTTCTGGAAGAGGTGCTGCCCGGCCATTACGTCCTTAGCGGAAAAGAGGACCAAGCCGTCGGGTGTTAATACCTTTTGAGGCAGGGGAGGCCGATCGGCGTAAATCCGGTAGGCCAGGTATCCCAGGACCGCGAATCCGAACAGAAAAACCAACAAGGCGGCCTGGAGCCAAAGCCGGGAGATCACCATTTTCCCAGAGGGCGGGTTCATAGGCACTCGGGCAGAGAAAAGGCTGGTCTTCTATCCGGTATTTATATAATAATTGCAGGAATAGGCAAGTCCTACCGGTCACTACGCCCGGGGAGGGCGAGAAAGACTGCATTTTTCAAGGCACGTTTCTTTTTCGTCTTGATCGAACCGGGCCAAGTGTCCATCGGGGAATTCCGAGGACGCCATACACTATTCAGATTAATTTTTTAGCGAAGAGGTCTCTGCAAAACACATCCCGAAGGGATGGCAGCGGGTAGCCGGGGGTCGGATCGCAGCGGAGACCTCCGGGACATGAGGGAAGAAATTTCTTGCACCCCGGAGGGGTGCCAGAGGGAGTGATGGGTTCGACCTACTCGAATCTGCACTATCATTGGATCTGTTCGACGAAGAAACGCCGTCCTTTGCTCCGGTCGGAATGGGGTGCGAGATTTCACGAATACCTCGGCGGCACAATCCGCGGACTCGGGGGCGTGCCGTTGCAAATTGGCGGCGTGGATGACCACGTTCACGCCCTGCTGGGCCTGAAGACCACGCACTGTATCGCCGATTTCGTGCGTGAGCTGAAAAAGGCCTCGTCGTTCTGGGCGGCAAACGCTCACGAGAGGCAGTTCGCCTGGCAGGAGGGCTATTCGATCTTCACCGTCAGCGCCAGCCGATTGGAAACCGTCCGTAAGTACATCATGGGTCAGGAAGAACATCATCGGAATAAATCGTTTCGGGAGGAGTTGGAGAAATTTTTAGTCAAGCACGGCGTTTCGTATGATCCGAAGTATTTGGATTGATGCCAGCCGTGCCAATCCAACCTGACCTCTGGCACCCCTCCGGGGTGCAAAAGATATATTTTCTCCTCTTTCCGGTGGTCTCCGCTGCGCTGCGACCACCGGCCACCGGCTGGCAACCCTGCGGGTTGCATGAGGAACGATGTTCGAGGAGAGGATAACCGCAACCAATGGTCGCGGCTTTCCAGGCGGCTTTTTTACGCCAGGAGGAGGGCAGGGTAAAGACCGGATAAACGAGCATCGGAAACGGCAAAAAGTGATACGGCGTGAGTTGCATGATCTCTAGCTCCTCGCTGGAAGGTTAATGAAATTCCCGAGGACTTGAACCTCCCGATTTGTTCGCCAAACAGCCACCAGTCTATTGACCCGGCCATAGAATTATATAGTTTCCGAAGCCGGGGAAAGAGATCTCTCGTTTCTCTGAAAAAGCTCCCTCTCGGGATGGATCTCAAACGGATTCCCGGATCGGCGGGTATTGTTTTATTATCAAGCAGAGCGAAGCGAGGAATCGGTGGCAAAACTCCTTCATCTCCAGGCCAGTCCCCGGGAAGGATCGTATTCCACGCGGGTGGCGGCGGCGTTTCTGGATTCGTACCGGCGAGAGCGGCCGGAGGACCGTGTCGAGACCCTGGATCTGTTTCAGGCCGAGGTCCCGCTGTTTACGGCGCCGGAGGCCAAGGCGAAATACGCCGTGATGTCCGGGGAGAAGCCCCGCGACAAGGTCGATGCCGCCTGGCGGGCCGTGATCCAGACCATCGAGCACTTCAAACAATTCGACAAATACGTGCTCTCCTGCCCGATGTGGAATTTCAACGTCCCCTACCGGTTGAAACAGTATCTCGACGTCATCGTGCAGCCGTCGCTGACGTTTACGTACAGTTCGGAAAAAGGATACCAGGGCCTGGTTACCGGCCGGCCGTTGATGCTCATTCTTGCCCGCGGTGGAATCTATCCGGCGGGCGATCCCCGTCAGACCTTCGATTTCCAAGAGACCTATTTAAGGAGCATTTTCGGATTCATCGGTTTCTCGGACATTCGCGTCATCCGTATCGAAGGCACGCTCCAGGACCAACCCGAGCAGATCGAGGCCGCCGTTCGCCGGGCCATCGCTGCGGCCATCGCCGCCGGTTTGGAAAACTCGACGTAGCTTTTCCAAAGTTCTAAATGTCCTGCCTGATTCCGGCTGCGACCGGGCAAGGGCGTTGCCGCGAGCGCGGTCCTTGGGTAAAGTACAGGAAGTGGGGGGAGTCTCCGGGGATCCATAAAGGAATTGCGTTCATGGCATCGATGGAAACCGCCGAGCAGACTGTGCCCAAGACTGCCTGGGCCACCTCGCTCTTTCGAGGTCTGGCCTCGCTTCAGCTTGGCGTGATCTTGATGGTGGCGTTGGCCGTGGTAATGATGGTCGCCACGGGATTCGAAAAGGACTACGGACACGAGTACACATTATGGTACGTGTATCGCCGCCCGTGGTTTCTGGCCTTGGTCGGCCTGCTGGCCGTCAACATGCTGGCGGCGATGCTGCGCCGCTATCCCTGGGGCCGGGCGGAGTGGGGTTCGCTGCTGGCCCACGGGGGCGTGCTGGTGGTGCTCTTCGGCGCGGTGCAAACGTACTTTTACGGCGTCGAGGGATCGCTGATCTTTTCGCCGGGAGAGAGCCGCAGCGAGTTCTTCGTGCCGGACCGCTGCCGCTTGACCGTCGCCCGGAAGAATTCCCCCGGCGGAACCGACAGCGCGGCCAGTTCCTTCGTTTTCGCGCCCGGCCCGGTATCGTGGCCCGAGGGGCAATCGCTTTCGTTGGGCTATGCCGACGGGGTGGGCGTAACCGTGCTGCGTTATCTTCCCCACGCCGAATTGCGGGAAAAATGGTCCGCCGATCCGACGGGCCGCGGCCGGCCAGCCGTGGAATTCGGTCTGCTCAATCCCCGCGGCGAGATCGCCAGGACCGGCTGGCTGGAAGTCGAACACTTTACCCATAAAGTGGGCGAAACGATCTCAATGGGAGATCGGGTCCGTTTGAAAATCCTGCAATACCTCCCTTCCGCACGGCATGAAGTCGCTTTCGTTCCGGCGGACGTTTCTTCCGGTGACCCGGAGCCGCCCGAAGCGGCCGTGCTGGTGGAAGTGGACGCGGGCGACGACGCACAGCAAGTCTGGTTGTGCCGCAACGATCCGGACTACGGAGCCCAGGTGATCGCCACCCCCGACGGGCCGCTGCGGCTGTCCTTCGGCTACGAACGCCTGCCGCTGGAATTCAAGCTGACGCTGCTCGATTGCCGACGGGAGAAGAATCCCGGCGGCGTGGGTGACGCCGCGTATTCCAGCACGGTCCAATTGATCGACCGCGCCGCCGACCTGGACGTGCAGCGGAAGATTTTTATGAACCATCCCCTGGTCTACAAGAACTACATCATTTTCCAATCCAGTCTTCCGCCCGGCGGCACCCCGTTGTCCGTACTGGGCGTGACCTACGACCCGGGCCGATGGGCCAAACACGTCGGCTGCGTGCTGGTGGGCGTGGGATTGGTGCTCATGTTTTTTGCCCGCAAACGGGCAAGGAAGCCGCAAAGCCTCGAAGCGGCGCGCGATGTCAGCCCAGGGCGGAGCACGGCGCAGCCCTGGGGAAAGGATCCACACATCGAACAACAAATCCTATAAGGGCGCGCTCAACCGGAAAATCTCCATAGCGCGCCCTTTCAGGGCTAATTGAATAATTGCGTTGCTACTTTCCCAGGGCTGCGCTCCGCTCCGCCCTGGGCTATCGTAGTTCGCCGCCTTGCGGCTTCGTAAAAAACCGGTTTTCAGACATCATTTGGGAACCCGGAACATCAAGACATAATGAGAATGACTTTCACCCTTCTCTACATCAACCGACTCCTTTGCGTCACCTTGATCGGCCTGCTCTTCCAGGGCGTGGTGTGGGCGGGTGATTCGATCGGCTTTGATTGGGCGGCTTGGCGGGGATTGCCCGTTCAGGAAGGGGGCCGCTACAAGCCGTTAGACACCTTGGCCCGGGAAACCGTCCGTACGTTGTGCGACCGTGCCAGCTTCGTCGATCGCCGAACGGGGCGAAAACTTACCGCCACCGAATTCTATCTCACCCTGCTGCTTACCGGCAAAGCGGAGAGCCGGCCGAAATCTCCGGCAGAGGACTTCTTTCGCATCCCCAAGCCGGACGAGTGGGACAAGACGCCGCTGCTGTACGTCGATTCCCGACCGCTGCGACGCTCGTTGGGGCTTCCGGCCGGTGCGAAGTCCATTACGCCGTGGGCGCTCAGCCGGACGGTGTTCCACGACCCGGCCTCCGGCCGAAAAATTCCCTTTCTCGACGAGGTCCGGGAACTGATCGCCCGCCAGCAACTGCGACAGCCGCTAACGCCCGAGGAGCAGGAGGTCCTCCGGCTGGCCGACGCCTTGGGGACCTACCTGGAACTTCGCCGGGGCCAACAACTCCGGCTCGTCCCCCTGCCGGGCGGCGCGCTGCGTCAATGGATGTCCGTAAGCCGACTGCTCCGAACCGAGTTTACCGACGCCGACGATCCCTCGGGCAGGCTCCGCAAGGCGCAAACGGAATTCCGCCGGATCCAGGCCGCGTTCCAATCTCAGAACGCCACGGACTTCAATTCGGCGTCGGCGGCGCTGTTCGGCGTCCTGGAGGAACTGGGAGGTCAGGTCAAAGACTATCCTTCGGCCACCGTCATCGCCCTGGAGGTCGATTACAACCGCTTGACGCCCTTCCGCATCGCCTGGATTCTGACCGGGGGGGCCTTCGTGCTGTCGCTTGCCGCCGGCGTCTCCGGCAGGCGGCTGTTCTACTACGCGGCATGGATCGTATTCTGCGCGGCCCTGGCGGTGATGTTGGCCGGGTTTGCAATGCGGGCGGCCATCACAGGCTGGGCGCCGGTGACCAACATGTACGAAACGGTGATCTACCTGGCGCTGGGGACCGCGGTTTTCGGCCTGATTTTCGAGTATTACTCGCCTCGGCGGTACGTGCTGACCGCCGCGGCGGCGGTCTCCACCTTCGCCCTGATCCTGGCCGATCACTCCCCGGTGGTCCTCGACGCGTCGATCCGGCCGTTAATGCCGGTGCTGAAAAACAATTACTGGCTGACGATCCACGTAATGAGCATCATGCTGGGCTATGCCGCCTTCGCCCTGGCCTGGGCGCTGGGCAACGTGACCATGGACCGCTTCCTCTTCTACCGTTCGAAAAGGGGTTTTTACCACGATCCGGAGGCCGTCGCCGCCTTGAACCGGATCACGCACCGCACTTTGCAGATCGGCGTCTTCCTGCTGACGCTGGGCACGATCCTGGGGGCCGTGTGGGCGGAATACGCCTGGGGACGCTTCTGGGGCTGGGATCCGAAGGAGGTTTGGGCCTTGATCACCCTGTTGTTGTACCTGGCCCTGTTGCACGCCCGGCGGATCGGCTGGGTGGGAAGCTTCGGGCTGGCCGCCGGCAGTGCTTTTTGCTTTCTACTGATCGTCTGGGCGTGGTACGGCGTGAATTTCGTGATGGGGACCGGGCTGCACAGCTACGGATTCGGCGGGGGCGGCCAGCAATACGTCTATGCCGCGTTCGCCGTCCAACTGTTCTATCTGGCAGCGGCCATTTTCCGGGCACGGCTTCAGCCGCGGACTCGCCCGGACTATAATCCGCTGCAAGGGGAAAAGCCATGACTATTCGTTTTAAACTGACCACCAGCGTCATCGCGGTGATCCTGGTGGCCAATTCGTTGCTCTCCTTCATCATCATCCAGTACCTGGGAATCGTCTGGATGGACGAGGTGCAGAAACGGGTGGGGCGCAATCTCAACGCGGCGCGGGCCGCCTACCGGACGCAGATGGAGCTGATCAGCACCTTTCTGCAGGGGAAAGCCACGGAACAGGCCCTGGCGGAGGCCGCCCGGTGGAACGACCGTAAGGAACTGACGGCGATCCTGCACGAACTGGACAGCCAAACCAAGATCGACTTCGTGGCCCTGCTGGATCCGGCGGGAAAAGTGATCTGCCGGACGCGGAATCAGAATCACGGCGACGACCTGGCGTCCGATCCCCTGGTGGCGGAGGTGCTCCGCAAACCACGGAGCGTGACGGGCACCATCCTGCTCTCCCGCAAGCGGTTGCTGCGGGAGGGAAAGGACCTGGCGGAACGGGCCCGATTCGAACTGGTGCCCACGTTGGAGGCTCGGCCTACGAAGGACCGCGTCCGCACCGAGGGAATGGCGGTCGCCGCCGCCGTGCCGGTCCTCGACACACAAGGCCGGCTGCTGGCCATCCTTTACGGCGGAAACCTGCTCAATCGTCAGTACAAAATGGTGGACGCCATCAAGAAGGAAGTCTTTGCCAAAGAGGTCTATCACGGCAAAGACATCGGAACGGTCACGATCTTCCAGGGAGATTTGCGGATCTCGACCAACGTAACCATGGCCGACGGCGCCCGGGCGGTCGGCACGCGGTTGAGCGGCTCCGTATGCGAGGCGGTCCTCGACCGTGGGGAAATCTGGTCGAAGCCGGCCTGGGTCGTCAACGATTGGTACATCACGGCCTACGAGCCAATCCGCGATCCGACGCAGAAGATCATCGGGGCCTTGTACGTGGGCCTGCTCCGCGCCCCCTTCGCCTCCCAACGGAACGTCATCAGCGTGGTCTTTCTGGCGATTGCGGGCGGGACCACCCTGATCAGCCTGGCCCTGCTGTACTGGGCCACCGGCTGGGTGCTGCATCCCGTTTCCAAGGTGGTCGACATGGCGCAGAAAGTCATCGGCGGCGACCTGACCGCCCGGACCGGCATCCAATCGCCGGGCGAGATGGGCATCCTCTGCCGGGCGATCGACAGCATGGCCCAGGCCGTAGCCGAACGCGAACAGATGATCCAGCAAGTCGCCCGGGAGCAGATCAGCCGCAGCGAGCACTTGGCCTCCGTCGGCCGCCTGGCGGCCGGCGTGGCCCACGAAATCAACAATCCGCTGACCGGCGTGCTCGCCTTCGCCGACTTGATGCGGCAAAAAGAAAACCTCGACGAAGAGGACAAACAGGACCTGGACCTGATCATCCGGGAGACCAAGCGGGTGCGAACCATCGTCCGCGACCTCTTGGATTTCGCCCGGGAAACGCCCTCCGTCAAGACCCGGTTGAACGTCAACGACGTGATCCGCCAGGCCACCCGGCTGCTGGGCAAACGGGACGCCTTCCAGAACATCACCATCGTGGAAGATTTAAAGGACCATCTTCCCCCCGTCCACGGCGACAAGAACCAGCTCCAGCAGGTGCTGGTCAACCTGGTGCTGAACGCCTGCGAGGCCATGCCCAGCGGCGGCACGCTGACCGTCCGCTCGGCCGCTACGGCCGACCAGGTGATCGTCAAAGTGCAAGACACGGGCTGCGGCATCAAAAGGGAACATCGCGAACAGATCTTCGAGCCGTTTTACACGACCAAGCCGGTCGGGAAAGGGACCGGCCTGGGATTGAGCGTCAGTTACGGCATCGTCCAACAGCACGGCGGCACGTTGAGCGTCGAGAGCGCCGAGAACATGGGAAGCACCTTCACAATCACACTGCCCCGCGCGGAAGATTCCCCGGCCGAATAAATTGAGGACAAAGAAAATCGAAAGGATTTATTGAGTATCAGATTGTTAAAGTTCCATCCAATAGCCGGCGGCTAACAGCCGCCGAGGAAAACTTCCTTAATCCGCGGCGGCTGTTCGTCGCCGGCCCTCCTCACGATAAATCGGTCATGTCGCAGAAGAACGAACAGAGCGCGCCGGAGCGTCCCGATTGCTTTGAGGGGATGTTCGGCCGGTGCCCCGAAATGCGGGAGGTCTTCGCCCTGGTCCGGCGGATCGCCCCGGCCGACTGCACCGTGCTGGTCTCCGGCGAGAGCGGGACCGGAAAAGAGATGATCGTCCGGTCGATCCACCGCCTCAGCCGCCGCCGGGATTGTCCCTTGCTGGCGTGCGACTGCACCGCCCTGGCGCCCACGCTGCTGGAAAGCGAGTTGTTCGGCCACGTGAAAGGCTCTTTTTCTGGGGCGATCGCCACGAAAAAAGGGCTGTTCGAGATCGCCCACCAGGGGACGCTGATGCTGGACGAAGTGGCCAATCTCAGCCCGGAGATCCAGGGAAAACTGCTGCGCGTCCTGGAAACGCGGCGGATTCGCAAGGTGGGGGAAACAGCCGAGCAGGAAATCGATATCCGCCTGATCGCCACTACCAACCGCAGCCTGGCCGAGATGGTCAGGGTAGGAGACTTCCGCGCCGATCTGTATTACCGGCTGAACGTCGTACCGGTCTCGCTTCCCCCGCTCCGCGATCGGCCGGGGGACATCCCCTTGCTGGCCATGACCTTCTTCGAGCAGTTTTCCAGGCAGATGGGACTGCAAACGGTCGGATTCTCCCCGGAAGCCTTGCGTCAACTGGAGATCTACCCCTGGCCGGGAAACGTCCGTGAACTGCGGAACATCATGGAGCGGTTGGCCGTGCTCTACGGAGGCGTACGCGTCGAACTGCAACACCTCCCGGCCGAGATCCGGCAGTCCCGTTCCATTGTTTCCTCGACGGAAATCCCCGTGACGTGGGAAGATCTTAAGGTGCAAAAACGAAGGATGATCCAGGAAATGGAACGTCAATTCCTGACGTCGGCCCTGGAACGCTCTTCAAATAACGTCACCAAGGCCGCTGAGGACGTAGGCATGCAAAGAACGAATTTCCACGCCCTCCTGCGAGCGCACAAGTTGAAATCCGATGGCCTTGGATGATACGCTTGCGTGTATGGATATTCATACACGTATGATTATTCATACTCATAAATTGACAAATTTCTGTTAAATCTGGGAAGTTGACACTGATTTTAGCGACTTCTTAACAGATTCTTTCGAGAATCGTTCTCGTTATTGACCTGGTATAGCATTTGCTTTCTGACGTTACTCAAACGGATACCGTTTGAACTACGGTGCATAGCCTACCCTCTCCCAAGGAGAATCGATGATGGCGGAGAATCCTTCTTTACTCGTCGTGGACGACGAGGAAGTCGTCTGTCAGGCCTGCCGGCGGATCTTTTCCCGGCAAGGATTTCAGGTGGAGGTAAACACGGACGCCCGGCAGGGCCTGGCGTTGGCCACGGAAAAAGACTACGGCATTATTTTATTGGACATCAAGATGCCCAACCTGGACGGGATCCATTTTCTCGAACGGCTCCGGGAGAAGAAGCCCGACGTGCCGGTGCTGATCATCACCGGTTATCCCAGCATTCCGAACGCGGCGGCCGCCATGCGGTTGGGCGCTTGCGACTATATCACCAAGCCTTTCACTTCGGAGGAGATTATCCAGGCGGTCCACCGGGTGATGAGCACGCGGAGCAGCGGTACGGACGGGCAGGACCTGGCCCAGGCGGCGGCGGTCTTTTCCGCGGCCACGACGATTCCGGAGGCGTTTTTCTGGGAGGAGTCGTGGTTCCGGCTCGAGGTGGACGGCTCGGCCTGCATGGGCGCCGTGCTTCCCGGGATCAGCCGGGGGCTGCCGACGGGCATCCGCCTGCCGCGGATCGGCGAAGTGGTATATCAAGGCCTGCCGCTGGCCGGCGTGACGATGCTCAATCAACCCCTATGGATCATTCCCGCTCCGCTCTCGGGCGTGGTGATGGAAATCAACGAAGCCCTGCACCAGCATCTGGGCCTCTTGGCCGAGGATCCCTGCGGGGAGGGCTGGATCGCCTGCCTCTGCACGACGCGGCAGGACGAGGCCAAGCAGTGCCGGCAGCGGCGGATTCTCCTGGTTAACGCCGATCCGGCCTCCGCCGGGGAGCAGGCCCGGAAGCTCACCGCCCTGGGATGCCTGGTGCAGACGGTTGCCGACCGGGAGTCGCTGCTGGCCGCTTTGGAGGACAAGAAAGACCGCGTGGTCTTTCTCGACGCCGCCTCCTTCGGCGACGCGGGTCCCGAGTTGGCGGGACTGATCGGCGGCCTCGCCCCCGCGATGCGGATCGTCGTGGTGGCCTCGGCCCAGGGCGCCGGGGAATCGGCCTACCGGAAGCAGAAGATTTTCTATTACGCCGTGGAGCCGTTTACCGACAACGAGATCGCCGACATTCTGACGGCCGCGTTCCGCGTCCAGGAACCGCCGCCCGGCAGACCGCAGCGCCCCCGGGGACCGGCGGAGCCGATCAGCAGCATCACGATCACCAACCGCAACGGCCACAAGGTGCAATTGCTGGCCGCCCCGGGACTGCTGTGGCGGAACGAGGGACTGGGCAGCCTGATCGGCCAGGCGCTGCTCGAGCGCGACCTGCCCGTGGTGATGACGCCGGGCGAGGCGAGCCGCACCCCGGCCAACATCCTCAAGGCCGCCACGGCCTGCGACCGGCTGATGGTCCTGCTGGCCCGCGACAGCGGACTGATCCAGGGGAGCCTGACCCGCGACACCAAGCCCGAGTTCGACGTGGAACCGGGCGAAGCGGCGGGGAAAGTCACCATGCTGGCGGTGCAGCCTGACATGATGGGCGGACTGGCGGGACTGGATCAGCGGACCACCGCCGCGTTGGCCCAGCATCTCGTTTCGGAAATGATGTCGTACTGAAAGCTCCATGAAACTCTCTCCCGAAGGCGCACGTTGGCTGGTTCGGCTCCGCTTCGGTGCCTGCGGATCCGTGTTCGGCGTGGTGACGGTCGCCTGGGCCTGGGGCGTGCTCCAGCGTCCCTGGCCGTTGTACGCAGTGGGCGGCGCGATCCTCGCCTACAACTTGCTGTTCATGCTCAGCCAACGGGATTGGGCCGTTTCGCCGCGGAACCTGGAGCGGAATATCTTCCTGCAAATCCTTTTCGACCTGGCCGCCCTGACGGCGCTGCTCTACTTCGCCGATCTGCCGCGGAATCCGTTTCTCTCCTATTTCGTGTTTCACGTCATCATCGGGGGGATGTACCTGCGGGGTTGGCTTCCCGCAGCAGTGACCGCCGCGGCCACCGTGATGGTCGGCGGCGTAATGGCGCTGGAGTACGCAGACGTGCTCCCCGCCTTCCCGTTAAAATTCTCCCCGGCCTCCGCCGTGCCCTGGGAGACCGGGGGGCTGTACCTGCTGACGGTCTTTACCGCCTTCGCCTCGACGCTGTGGATGGCGCTGTATTTTACGATCTCGATCCGGCGGTACGTCGATCAGGCGCAGGCGGCGATCCGTCAGAAGGAAAAATTGCTGGGGATCGGCCAGCTCGTGGCGGGGATCGCCCATCAGATCGCCAATCCCCTGGACGGCGTGCAAAACTGCCTGCAAACCATCGGCGAGCACGTCAAGGACAATCCGAATCTGACCGAGTACGTGCAGATGATGGTCTCCGCCTTGGACCGCATCGAGCGGACGGCGAAGCGGGTGCAGGCGTTCGCCCGGCCCCACGGCTTGACCCTCCAGAGCACCGACGTTGGCGCCGTGGTGGAGGGGACCTTGCAGTTTTTGGGCCCCCCGCCCGACGGCAAGATCCACATCCGCACCGAACTGGGCGAGGTGCCGCCGGTGTTCGGCGACGCCTACACCCTGCAAGAGGTGCTCATCAACCTCTGCACCAACGCCCTGGCCGCCATGCCGGAGGGCGGAACCCTGACGATCCGCACCCGGACGCTCGGCGACCGCGCCGACGACGCCCGGGACGCCGTGGCCGTCGAGGTGGCCGACACGGGCGTGGGCATCCCGCGTACGGACCTGGAAAAAATCTTCGAGCCGTTCTTCACCACCCGGTCCGAGAGCGGCGGCACCGGCCTCGGCCTGGGGCTGTGCCGGATGCTGATCCACGAAATGGGCGGACGACTGACCGTCCAGAGCACGGCGGGCCAAGGCACGACTTTCACGGTGATCCTCAACCCGATGGAAGAAAAAGGGGGACAGGCCCCCTTTTCTTAATCCGGAGGAATCATGCGCATCCTCGTCGCCGACGACGAAAAGATCAAACGCATCACCCTGGCCAACGACCTGGCGGCCCAAGGGCACGACGTCGTCGCGGCCGCCGACGGGGCCGAGGCGCTGGCCCTGCTCGAATCGGGTCCCTTCGACGTGCTGGTCTTCGACCTGCGGATGCCCAAGCTCGACGGCCTCGAATTGCTCAAGCGAATCAAGCTTGAACGGCTCAGCGACGCGGAAGTGATCCTGATGACGGCCTACGGCAGCATCCCCCTGGCCGTCGAGGCGGGCAAGCTCGGGGCCTTCGACTTCCTGACGAAACCCTTCCGCAACGAAGACGTCTTTCCGCTGCTGGCCCGGATCGAGACGGCCCGGAACGCCACGACGCTGCCCGAGCCCGAATCGGTGGAAGACGCCCAGGGAAGGATCGAACACGCCGTGATCGGCAACTCTCCCGCCATCCGCCGCGTCCGCCGGATGATCCAGATCTGCGCCCGATCGGACGCCAACGTCCTGCTCTGCGGCGAAACGGGCGTCGGCAAGGACCTGATCGCTGCGGTCATCCACCGCAACTCGCACCGCCGCACCTTCCCCTTCGTCAAGGTCGGCTGCACGCTGTTCCCCAGCCAGCTTATCGAAAGCGAGCTGTACGGGCACGAAAAAGGCTCCTTCACCGGGGCCGAGCAGCGCCGCGCCGGCCGGTTCGAATTGGCCCAGGACGGCACCCTCTATCTCGACGACGCCGACGACATCCCCCTGGAACACCAGGCCAAGCTGCTGCGGGCGATCGAGGAAAAGGTCTTCGAGCGGGTCGGCGGCGTCGCGCCCCTGCGGGCAAACGTGCGGATCATCGCCTCCACCAAGCGAAACCTGCTGCAAAAGATCGCCGCCGGGACCTTCCGCCAGGACCTCTACTACCGCTTGGACGTCCTGCGGATGAACATCCCGCCGCTGCGCGACCGCTCGGAAGACATCCCGCTGCTGGTCGAACACCTGCTGCGCCGGATCGCCAAGGACCGCCCCGTGCAGCTCGGGCCGGCCGCGCTGGAGGTCCTCCAACAACACGATTGGCCGGGCAACGTCCGCGAGCTGCTCCACCTCTTGCAGCGGGTCTACCTGATCGGCTCGGGCGCCATCACCGCCGACCTGCTCCAGGCGGAGCTGAGCGACGTGCTCCAGAAACCGCCGCCCCCGCAGGGCGCGTTCCAGGACGCCATCGGCCGGGCCGAGCGCGAACTGCTCAGCAGCGCGCTGCATGCCGCCGACGGCAACAAAACGGCCGCCGCCGCCGCCCTAGGCATGAAACCCTCCACCTTCCGCGATAAACTGGCGAAATATGGGTTGCACTGATCTGCTTGCAAGGTGGGTGGATTGACAATCTTTAATACTCTTTTTATACAGGAGAAACTGTCCGTTGGTTCAATAGAAAAGAGTACAAAAACGTGACTCGAAATCATCTTGTCCCGAATGACATCGAAGCCGCCATTAGCCTCCTGGCGCACCAGTACGCTGATCGACTTAAAAAAGCCATGGGCCAACGCCTGGAAGAAATGAAGACCGATGACCGATCACACTTTTTAATCTACCAGGTTTTAGGAATTAGCGACCGAGAAGGGCGGTTGGTGGATGAGTACCAAAACAAAGGCCGGTTCATCTATAAATACGCCGGCTCTTTTCTCGAGGAAGCCGCCAAACTCTGCTTTCTCGAAAAATATCCAAAATCTGGATCCGTACGCATACCCAATACACAGGGACGACGTCCTAAAACTTTCGAAATCGATTGTCTTCTCGGGTCCAAGGCCATCGAAATCAAGTGGAGAGACGCCACTACGGACGGCGACCATATCACGAAGGAACATACTCGCATTCAAGCAATCGTGGACGCAAAGTACACTCCGATCAGAGTGATGTTCTACTATCCCAATCGGGCTCAAGCAATTAAAATCCAAAAAACGCTGGAAACACTTTACAAGGGCGTGAGCGGGGAATACTATTACAGCGATACCGCGTGGCGCTACGTGAAACAAAAAACAGGAGTCGATCTCCTCGGGATTCTCAAGAAACTTGCTCAAGAAAATGTTTCGAAAAGATGATATCGCCGTTCATCAAGGTGATTGCTTGTCAATCATGCAGAAGATCGAAAGCGGAGCCGTAGCCCTGGCTTACTTCGACCCGCCGTTCTTTACCCAAAAAGTCCATCGTCTCAGTCCCCGCGATCGCTCCCGTGAATTTTCTTTCGCGGATCTATGGGCGACACGGAAAGACTACGTGTCTTTTTTGTTTGCACGATTACAAGAAGCGCATCGCGTAGTTTCGGATCATGGATCCCTTT
The DNA here is from genome assembly GCA_016936015.1 of Pirellulales bacterium. Taxonomy (GTDB): domain Bacteria; phylum Planctomycetota; class Planctomycetia; order Pirellulales; family Thermoguttaceae; genus JAFGPV01. The sequence goes on along the minus strand of JAFGPV010000188.1, from coordinate 41,171 downwards.
TCTTCCATTGTGACCGTAACGCAGTTCATCTCGCGCGAACCCTGCTCGATGAGGTGTTCGGAGAGGAGAATTTCCGTTCTGAAATTATTTGGCACTATCGTCGCTGGTCCAACTCGCATCGGGGATTGTTGCCGTCTCATCAAACGATTCTCTATTACTCGAAGACCGATCGATACATCTTCAATGAGATCCGGATGGAGTATTCCCCGGCCACCAACGTTGATCAAATTCTGCAACGTCGCTCTCGGGATGATGCAAACAAGTCCGTGTATGAACGAAACGCCCAGGGAAAAGTCATCCCCAACGGCGCCAAGCGTGGAGTGCCTCTCAGCGACGTCTGGGACATCCCCTTTTTAAATCCGAAAGCGAAAGAACGCACGGGATATCCTACCCAGAAGCCATTGCTCCTGCTCGAGCGGATCATTGCTTTGGCGACCAATGAAGGCGATTGCATCCTCGATCCATTCTGCGGAAGCGGTACGACGTTGATTGCCGCCCAATATCTCAACCGACGTGCGATTGGGATCGACATCTCGGAAGACGCCGTCGGTTTGACCAGAACAAGACTTCAAGAACCGAGAAGAAGCCGGTCGCGGCTTCTCGAAGTGGGCCGCGAGGCTTATCGGAATGCAGACAATACTGTTCTCGCCTTGCTGCAAGGCATTGAATGGATTCCAGTTCATCGCAACAGCGGAATCGATGCGCTTCTGAAGTCTGACTTCGACGACTGTCCGGTAACGATAAGAGTTCAACGGCAGGGTGAAACACTTCTGGAATCGGCACAGAAACTCTGGAAGGCGTCGGCGTCGAAAGGAGCGAATATTATGTTCCTCATTGTCTTTGCACGCGGCGGCAACTTGGATTTCGCCAGTGAACTCCCTCCTGGAGTCGTAGCCATTGATGCGCCTGCTCTGTGCATTCGAGAGTGGATGGAACGCTTGAAGCGTCATCCGGAAAAACGCGCCCAGCGCGGCAGCCGAGAAAAACTATTGGCAATTCTCAGCAAAGTGCCTGACGTGGAACCGGAAGCCTTCGATCAGTTATAAAGAGCGACCAAGCAGATCATCACCTCGTTGGAGGCTCATTGAGGCGCATGAGACGTTTCGGGCTGAAGGAAGATCACGACGCTTCCCCGATTTGTCGCGTCTTGGGGACCGATGGGGCACGAGGCAAGGGAAATCCGGTTCAGGGCGCCGTCATCGCCGCGGAATTTCACGACGTATCGGCGGCAGGGTTGCCCGGAATCGGTCTGGAGCAAGTCCCGTAGTTCGCCTTCGCCAAGCGACGAGCCGTCTTCGCGGAGCAAGCGTTTGCCGAGATCGGAGAGTGATCCGCGGAGCAGTTGCTTGGGCGAAATCCCGAGCATCCGAGAGGCCCGGGCGTTGCACTCGCAGATGTTGCCGTCGCCGTCGACGACGAGGATTCCGCAGGGGGCCGACTCGACGACCGCCCGGTAGCACTGTTGGGCCTCCCGCAAGGTGTGCTCCATCTGCTTCCGGGCGGTGATATCCACGTGGGAGCCTGCCATGCGGTAGGCTTTGCCGTTTTCATCGCGCAGGGCCACGCCGCGGGCGAGGATCCAGCGGTAGGAACCGTCTTTGTGCCGCAACCGGTACTCGTATTCGTAGTGCGAGGTCGTGCCATTGATGTGCGCATAGTTGGCGGCCAGGACGCGTTCCCGCTCGTCGGGGTGGAGGCGATTGTCCCATTCTTCGAGGTGGTTGGCCAGTTCGTGGTCTTCGTAACCGAGAATGCTCTTCCAGCGGGGCGAAAAGAAGACCTCGTTCGTCTGGAGATCCCAGTCCCACAGCCCGTCCTGCGAACCGCGGACGGCCAATTCAAACCGTTCGCGGCTGCGGCGCAGTTCTTCTTCGGCCTGGCGGCGCTGGACGTCTTGCCAGGTTTGGATTTCCAGACCCAACGCGGCCGCCGACGGGTAACGGTCGGCGGGGTTCTTCGACAACGCCCGCAGGCAGGCGGCTTCAAGGGTCCGGGGCGCCTCGGGCCAAAGCTGCTGCGGGGGCAGAGGGTCGTCATGCTTTACTTTTTCCAAGACTTCCACGGTGGACGAGCCGGAAAAAGGGGGTTGTCCGGTGAGGATTTCGTAGAGGATTGCACCCAGACCGTAGATGTCGGTGCGGTGGTCGATCAGGTCAAGCCGGCCCTCGGCCTGTTCGGGGGCCATGTACGCCGGGGTGCCCATAACGTCGCCCTGGATCGTGTGACCGGGCTCCACGGTCAAGCCCTGGCCTTGGAGGGGCGTACCCTCGCCTTCTTCCGGCGTCCCGAGCACCTTGGCCACACCCCAATCGAGCACAAACACCTCGCCGAAATTGCCGAGGAGCACGTTTTCGCCTTTTAAATCGCGATGAACAACGCCGCGCGAATGGGCATAAGCAACCGTGTTGCAAACGGTGACGAAGGCGCTGAGCAGGGAGACCAAACCGAGCGGATCCTCCGCGCCTTCTCGTCGCTTGTGATGAAACAACCACGATGCCTCGTCCAGCGTGCGGCCGCGGACGAAGCGCATGCTGTAGAACGGTGCACCGGAACGTGGAGCCGCGATCAGTTCATAGACCGGGATAATTCCCGGATGTTCCAGTTGGCCGGTGATTTGCGCCTCTTGGAGAAATCGGCTTCGCACCCGGCCGCGCCGGATCATTTCCGGCCGAAGCGTCTTGAGTGCCACCTCGCGGTGAAGCTGCCGGTCGTGGGCCAACCACACCCGGCCGATCCCGCCCTCGGCATGGAGCCGGGCCGTCACGTACCGCGATTCCGGCAGCGTTCCCTCCGGGACCGCCGGAGCCGGCGAACCCGGTTCAGGAGAGACTGAAGAAGCCACGGTGAGGGGCGATGCGGTCGGCGAGCCGGCCACCTCTTTCGAGGTGAAATCGGTGGTTAGCTGAGACTCCGTCGCCGGTTTTTCCAAGCGCTCGGGGAGGTCTTTCGAGAAAGACTCTCGTTTTTCAACGGATTCGTCGGACGGCGGTTTACCGCTCATATTCCACCTTTTTCGCCTACCATTCTAACTAACGACAGGTGAATTATCCCCCCATCACCACAACCGCCATCACCGCCACTTCCACCCACTCCTCCACCCAAACGGCTTCGTTGCTATCCTCCCCATCACTGCCGTGTAAATTACCGGTTCTTTAGGACTGCCCTAAGATGTTATTAATTTACCCCTGGTGGGTTGTAACCACAAGCTTCTCAGATGCTTCCAGGCGATGAGCATCGCCTAACCGATTGGATAAACTGCGGTCAGCGGTGCCGGTCCCCGAAACAACGATAACGGATCGGAAAAGGGGATTTTTTGATTATAATCTATAGGGCCTGCAATCGTCGCATGGACTCTGCTATTTGAACCTCCCGATTTATTATAAAATGGTTTACGTTGTCGAAAAAATGATCATGTCCCTGGAAGTTGCCTGGAAGTTGAGGTCAAATCCGCCAACGCCCTAGGAGGGATGCGGAGGGGGGTAAATATATGGTGTTTTTTACCTCGGGGATCGCCATCCCCGGACGTGGGAATGATAGGAATCTTCTAACCTTCAACAGCGAGAAGCGCGATGCCGTCGAACACGCCGCTGAGTCCTGAGGAAGCCGTCCGCCGGGTCGCCCAGGCCCGAGAAGCCCTGGCCGGCGAGGTGCACAAGGTGATTATCGGGCAGGACGAGATGATCGAGCAGATGCTGATCTGCATCTTTGCCCGGGGCAACTGCCTGACGATCGGCGTGCCCGGGCTGGCTAAAACGCTGGCCGTCTCGACGCTGGCCCAGGCGCTGCACCTGAAGTTCCAACGGATCCAGTTCACCCCCGACCTGATGCCCAGCGACATCACGGGCACAGAGATCATCGACCAGGACCCGGCCACGGGGCAGCGATCGTTCCGCTTCGTGCCGGGGCCGATCTTCGCAAACATCATCCTGGCCGACGAGATCAACCGCACCCCGCCGAAGACCCAGGCGGCGCTGCTGCAGGCGATGCAGGAGCACGAGGTGACCGCCGCGGGCAAGACGTATCCGCTGACGCCGCCGTTTTTCGTGATGGCCACCCAGAATCCGATCGAGCAGGAGGGGACGTATCCGCTGCCCGAGGCGCAGCTCGACCGGTTCATGCTTTCGATCTACCTCGGCTACCCGACGCGGGAGGAAGAGCGGGAGATCGTGCTGTCCACCACGCAGACGGAGCGGACTGCGGTCCGGCCGGTGCTGCACGGGCCGGATATCTTGTGGATCCAGCAGTTGGTCCGGCAGGTGCCGGTCAGCCGGCACGTGGTCGATTACGCGGTCGATTTGGTCCGGGCCACGCGGCCGAGGGAGCCGCACAGCCCGGAGTTCGTCAAGAACTGGCTGGCGTGGGGGGCCGGTCCCCGGGCGGCGCAGAACATCATCCTCACGGCGAAGGCCCGGGCGATCATGCACGGGCGGTACACGGTCGAGGCCGACGACGTCCGGGCAACGGCCCCGCCGGTGCTGCGGCACCGGATCTTTACGAACTTCAACGCCGACGCGGAAGGGATCGACGCCGAGCAGGTGATCCGCCGGCTGCTGGAAGCGGTGCCGGAACCGTCCTACGGCGAGCCGATCTCCAAGAAAACGTCCCCGAAAAAAGTCCCGCCGCCGGCCAAGTCCCCTGTCGCTCCGCCGGAGTCGCCGGTAGTCACCGCCCCGAACATTCAGGTTGCCCCACCGCCGCCGCCTAGAGTGACCAAGAAACCCTAAGGCGGGCCGGTGGGAGGAAGCCGTCGAAGCCTGTCGCCGGGCCGTGCAATTGAATCCGCACCACATCAAGGCCCACAGTAACCTGGGGATCGCCCTGTCCCAAGACCCCAAACAACTGCCGGAAGCGATTTTTCACTTACAGCGGGCGTATCAATTGAATCCTCAGGACTTGGATAACTGCATGAACCTGGCCTTGGCCTACTCGGCGCAAAGCCGATATCCCGAGGCGGTCGCCGCGGCCCGGGAGGCGTTGCGCATTGCGCGCCACGCCGGTCAGACGGAGAGAATCCGAGTTCTTGAAAATTGGCTGGCGACTTGGAACGCCCGATCCTCCCCGCCCCCGTCAATCGTGCCGAAGAAGCCGTAGTAGACCGGCATCTTGGAAAAAAATACAACGGCAGGGATTGGAATCGATGTTATTCTTTTATTTCTTGACGGCGTTCTGGGGAGGGATGATTTTTCACGAAAAGGAGAGTGACCGGAAGGTCTTCTATTGCAACTGTCCTTTCACCCACGCGAGCCAATCGTCGTCGGGCAGGCCGTAGGGGCGGAATTTTTCCATCCGGCCCTGGCCTTCGTCGTAGAAGACGGCCGTGTGGACGCCCAGCCGGCTGGCGTCCGGGGTGTCCATCAGGTTGCTCGAGTCGGTGGCGTTCATCTGGAACAGGACCCGCATCTCGAAGTCGCGGAGCGCCTGCCGGTCGAAGAAGCGGCTGACGTTGCTGTAGGTGTCGCACCAGACGAGCGTATGGATGCCCAAGGCCGGGCCTTCGCGGAGAATCGTCTGGAACTGCTTGGCGGGGCTGGCCGGTTTGCCGTCGTCCAGCGAGGAGAAGCTGAAATCCTCGTCGCGGCGGAGGTCGCGGAAGCGGGGGAGATTGTAGAGGAACAAGTAAATCGGCTGCCCGTACTCCTGCGACTGTTCCTGGCGGGCGGCCAGTTCCGCGGCGATTTCAGCCAGCAGTTCTTCCGATCCGCGCGGTTGGGCGATTTTCACGCCGTGCGGCAGCGCCGCAACGAGGCGCTTCCACAATCCGGCCTCCGGAGCGTCGGCCCGGACGCCGTCGAGGACATAAAAACAGGCATTGGTGGAAGATTTACCAGGAGGACAGGCATTCTTGCCTGTCTCTTTTGAGTCAGACAGGAATGTCTGACCTCCTGATTTGGGCGGGTGTTGTGCGGCCAGGCTGACCAGGCAGTTGGCCATCACGCCCAGGGCCGACTCCTCGCGATGGCCCACCAGCAGCAGGTTGCTGCCGTTCTGGCGGAGGAACGTAACGGCCGTGGGATCCTTGATGGCCACCGCCGCGCCGAGCCACGCCTGCGGCGTCGGGCAACTTTCGGGCCACGTCTCGGCGGCGAGGAGTTCTTTCAAACCCGGATTATCGCGGGGATCGGCCAGCACGTTCCCCTCAAAAACGATCGGCGGCGGTAAGGGGGACAGGCGCGCTTTTTCAGAAGCACCTTTCTCGCCGTTCTGGAAAAGCGCGCCTGTCCCCCTTTTCGTGGCCAATTGGCCGATGCGTTGCAGGTAGTCGTCGCGCTCGTTGTCGGGGAGCCAGACGACCTGGAAGGGATGATTTCCCTCGTACAGGCCGTTGGCGTCGTTGTAGATCGCCTCGCCGGGCCGGGTCAGCAGCCGGGCGGCCGTGTTGTCTTCGCTGAGGATCAGGTGGGCGTCGGACTCGCTGCACTGCAAGGCGATCCGCACGGCCATCTGGCCGATGGTGCTCCGGGCCAGCGAGTACGCCCCGCCGAGCGTCTGCGAGCCGAGCAACACGTGGATCCCGAACGCGCGGCCCTGGCGGACCAGCCGGTCCAACAGCAGCGACGACTCTTGGGCGATCCGGTCGTCGTCGACGAACAATTCCTGGAACTCGTCGACGATCAGCAGCACGCGGGGCATCCGGGCGTCGGGTTCTTCGGTGCGGTACGCCTTGACGTCCTGCACGCCCCGCCGGCGGAACAGATCGCCGCGGGTGCGCATCTCGGCGTCCAGCCGCTGGAGCACGCTCAGCCCGAATTCCCGTTCGCTTTCGATGGCGATGACCCGGGCGTGCGGGAGCAGGGAACGGGCGTAGGTCTTGAATTCGACCCCCTTCTTGAAATCGACCAGGTACAGTTCGACTTCGTCCGGGCTGTACTGCAGGGCGAGGTTGGTGATCAGCACGTGCAGCAGGGTCGATTTACCCGAGCCGGTCTTGCCCGAGATCAGCACGTGCTGCGAGGTGCCGCGGCCGAGGTCGAGGTGCTGGAGTTTCATAGCGCCGGAGCGGCCCAGCGGCACGTCGATCCCGCCGCGGCTGTCGGCGGTCCACCAATCCTTTTCCTCGGGAATGATGCAGGAGAAGGGCACCTCGACGCGGCCCGCGTCCTTGGCCTGGTCGCCCACCGTCCGGACGATCTCGCGGAACCGCTCCGATGGCGGCGGACCGTCCAGCCGCAGCGGCAGCGGCCCGTAGTCGGGGTGCTCCCAGACGAATTGCGACTCGTCCCAGCGCAAGGCCAGGGCGTCCGGGTCCAGGTCGGCCGGGCGGAATCGCCGCGAGGGGGGCAGCTTCGTGTCCACGCTCAGCAGGACGAACACGCCGCAGCGGGCGCCGCTGGCGATGATGCTCTTTAGCCGGCCGGCGGCCACCTCCGAAAAATTTGCCGGATAGTTGGCCACCACCAGCACGCGATATGGCTCGGCCAATTCGCCCGCATAGGCGTTGTACTCTTGCAGCGAGGGGAACTCCTTGCGGAGATAGACCTGAAGGATGTCCTCCATGTGCTTGGTGATGTCGGCCAGCCGCCCTTCGATATGGGCCGGGTCGGTCCAAATCCGGTTGGCCACGAGTTGCTCGTCGAAATCGGCCAGGTGCATGAAGGCCGAGAAGTTTTCGCCCAGTCCCACCGGGTCGATGATCGTGAAGTGGACCTTGCCGGGCGGCATGGCCGTCAGCAGGCGGAGCATCACGGCCTGCATGGCCTCGACCGCCTTGGCCAGCGCGGCGCCGGCGGCCTTCCACATCAGCAGCGAGTGTTGGGGAAAGGGCAACAGCGCCGGCATCGTAAACTCGTGCGGCACCGATCGGAGTTTCTCATCCTCCGGCACGCCCCCCTCGATCCGCGCCAGTTCCACCTTGCCGGAGCCGAAGCCGAACGCCGGGGGGATCTCGGCTGGCGGCGTCCAGCGGTCCCAGTCGGACGTGTGCCAGTCGGGGAACAAATCCCGGCAGGCGCCGTCGATCCGCTCGACCGCGGTGCGGAACTGTTCGATCCCGGCCAGCCACTGCTCGGACATCTCCGTCCATTGCCGCCGGCAGCGGTCCTCGTTTTCGCGGACCGCCGCCTCGTGATCGGCGCGGAGCCGTTCCGCCTCGGCGGCGTGTTGGGCGTCCATCTCATTCAGCAGCCGGGGATACTTCTCGTCGATTTTCCGCATTTCGTGGTCGCGGGCGGCGTTCAGTTCGGCCAGCCGGGCGGGATACGTCTCCCCCATCTCCTGGAGTTCCCGCTGATGGCGGAGATGGACGTCGGTCATCGCGTAGGCGAATTTTTCCTCGGTCTTTTTCATCTCGGCGTTGTGCCGGGCGGCAATGGCCTCGTACAACCGCCGGCACTGGTTCTTCGCGTCTTCCAGCACGGCGGGCCGATTCGATCCCGCCTCCAGCAGCGTGCGGCGCAAGGCCAGGTACGCCGCCGTCGTCCGCCGATTGGCAATGTGGTGCAGCCAGGCGCCGCCCGCGATCAGTATCGCAAAGGCAACGACGGCGCTGACGGCCGCCCAACGCCAATCCTGCCAGCCGAACCACAAGACCGCCGGGACGGCCGCGACTGCCCAGAGCAGGAGGAATACGCCCAGGGGCCAAAATCCCTGGAAAAACCGGGGCAGAATCTGTTGCGCCAGGATGCGATATTGGGACCGCGCCAGTTCCACCGCCCGGATGAAACGCTGCGCCGGGTGGTTTTCCAACAACAGTCCGGCCGTCTGCGGCTCGGGAAAATCCTGCCACTGCCCGCGCTGCTGGAGCAGTTCCACGGCCTGCTGCTGGATGGTCTGCAGCTCGTGCCAGCGCGTCTCCAGGCCGGCCACCAGATCCTTGATTTCGAGGGAGGAGCCGCCCCGGGCCGCCTCCGACATCGCCGTCACTTCCCAGCGGCCGTCGGTAAGCTGCTGCTGCGCCGCTTCCTGGTCCGTCTCGAATCGGGCGACCGCCTTCGCACGGACGGAGTCGTGTTCTGCCTGCACGCGGCGCGACTCGGACTCGAACCGGTCCAGGATCTCTTTTCGCGCCGCGGCGTACTCCGCTTCGGCGGCCGCCTTTTCCGCCTGCTGATTCCCGGCCAGCGCCTTCCGGGCGTTTCGGTACTCTTTCTCCGCCGCTTCCTTGCCCGCGGTCCGCCGGGCGCGGATCTCCGCTTCCGCGCCGGCCCGTTGGCGGACCAGGCGGCACAAACCCGTCAGCAGTTGTCTCGGCCCGTCGGGTAAAAAGGGATCGGTCATGGGATCGTTCAATCCATTCCGCACTGCCGCTCGGCGACGGCCAGCACTTCCGCCAGTCGCTGGATCGCGTCCAGCAGGCGGCGGACCTTCGGGTCCAGCGGCGCAACGTAGGTTTCCTGGAACTTGCAGTGGGCCTCGTCACTCCAATAGTGGTTCGCCTCGGCGTCCGCCGCGTGCAACGACTCCATCGCCAGTTCCAGCTTCGCCGCGCCGGCACTCAGGTCGCAGGTCTTCATCAAGGGGTCAGGTGTTGGGGGTTGGGGGGTGTGGGGTGAGGGATTCAGGGGGTGGTGTTTGAGGTTCTTTTGCTTTCTCAGGATCGTCGGTCTGGACCGGCGAGGCCGCCAGCGCCCGGGCGATCAGATCGTGCTCGTCCGTCGGCGCCTCCAGCCGGATATAGGTCTCCAGGGCCGTGATCATCCGGTTCAGCACGGCGACGGCCCGGGGAAAATCCGCGTCCAGCCAATTGACCAGATGGGAGCGGATGGCCCGGTACTCGTTGACGGCGCGGTCGATCGCCACGATCCAATGCTTCACGGCCTCCGCCTTCCGCCGGGCGGTTTCCAGACGCTGTTTCGCCCGGGCCAGGGCCTTTTGTTCTTCCACGCAAGGGGAATGCTGTCCCTCGGCGCGGCGGAACATCTCGGCGTGCTCGAGTTGGCGCTGGGACTCGATGACCCGGTCCTCGCCGCGGCGAATCTCCTGCTTCCAATACTGCCGGCAGTCCTCCCCGATCCACTGCAAGGCCCGGCGGATCTCCATCTCCAGGTCGTCCAGGGCGCCGGCGGCGTCGTCGCGAAAACACGTCAGAGCGGCGGACATCGCCTGTAAGGCGTCGATCGATTTGACTCGGGCGGGCCGGCCCATAACGTTACCGTTGCTGCAAGTATTCCTCGATAATCTCGGCCTTGTGTACCAGGTAGGGAATGTGCTGCTCGACCACCTCGATCAGCCGCGAAAGCCCCTTGACCTGCTGCTCGAACTCCTCGGTAAACTTCTTCTGCTCCTGATCGCGCCACGTCCGGCCCAAGGCGACCATCTGGCTGCCCAACAACGTCAACCGTCCCTGCACCTCGTTGCTGAACTTCTTCAGGTTCTGCGCGAACATCCGCAATTCTTCGGGATCGACGATCGCCTGGGGCATGGAGCACCTCCTTTTTCTCTATTCTAATTCCGAGCCACCCCCTCTCCAAGGCAGAATCACCCCACCGGAGGGAATTTCGCTCGTTTTCAGGCATCGGATCGGGAAGATGCGTAAAACGTGCCCCTTAATCCGAAGAATTGCCCGTCCACTCCCCATGTCCCAACCGATCCTGGCCATCGACCGGACCGAGCCGCACCGATTCTCCGCCAACGTTCCTTCCTTCGCACACCGGACTTTTCACGTCTCAAAGCAGGTCCGGCGCCGGGAACAAGGATCGGCGGCGGGTCCTTTACATGCGCCAACCGCCGCCCCAGAGTTTCGCGTCCGTCAACCAGTCAATGTCCTGATGGAACGCCGGGAAGGCCACGACCGGTTTCCAGCCCGAGGGATGTTTGTGATGCCAGCCTCCCCAGGGGAAGTCGTGGGTCTTGCCGGCGTTCATTTGCCCAATCCACCACCACGCGGCGGGATGGATCATCCGTCGGCTGTATGGCGTCCACCTTCCCGTCTTCCACACCCAAATGTCGTTCACCTCGCTTACCACGAGGCGGGCGGTGTCGGTGGTTGACGAGAAGGCGCTGTTGCCTCCTCCGGTCGAAGTATTGACCAGGCCGCCGTTGACGCCGCTGGTCCGATCCCAGGCCCGGAAGGTGATGGCTTCGGTCAGCACCCCGTGATAATTGGCGTCGGGTTGAAAGTAAATCCGCGTCAGGGCGTCCGCCGCCAGGAGCCGCGCGCTTTTCTTGTTGACGGAACCTAACGCGTTCCAATTGATACCGTTGTTCGTCGAATACCACCAACTCCCGTATCGGGTGTCGGCGGCCGTGACGGCCAGTCCCAACTGGGCGCCGTCGTCCATGTCGGTGACGTTGTCCACCTGGCCGGCGGGTAAAACGAAGTCCACCAGGGCCGACGCCAAGGTGCCCACGGGTCCCCAGGGTGCGCCGGCGTTCTCATGCACGGCGCCGAGCGCCGGACTCTTCGTGGCATCCAGGATCGGTGCGTCGTTCTGCGAGATCACCGCGAGGCCGGCGGTGTCGGTGGCCGACGAAAAGGCGCTGGCGCCCCCTCCGCTCGAAGTGTTGGCCAGGATGCCGTTGGAACCGCTGGTCTGATCCCACGCCCGGAAGGTGATGGCGGCGGCAAGCTCGCCGTGGTACTCGGGATCAGGTTGAAAATAGATCCGCGTATAGGCGTTGGCCGACAGGAGCCGCGCACTGCCGTTGCTCACGGCGCCCAGGGCGTGCCACGCCATGCCGCCATTGGTCGAATACCACCAACTGCCGTGGCTGGTGTCGGCGGCCGTCACCGCGATGCCCAACTGGGCGCCGTCATCGACGTCGCTGACGTTGTCCACCTGCCCGCCGGGCAAAGCGAAGTCCACCAAGGCCGACACCAACGTGCCTACGGCTCCCGAAGGAGCGCCGACATCCTCGTTCTCGGCGTTTAGCGCCGGGCTTTTTGTGGGATTCAGGACCGGCGCATCGTTGACCGAGGTCACCGTGATCGGCAAATTTTCCGTCAACGTCTGCTGGGGCGCGCCATCGTCGGTGACCGTCCAGGTCAAGTTGCCCTCGCCGTGGGCGTTGGCCACCGTCTTGTACGTCAGGCCTTGCAACTCCAGGGCCGTTACCGTCTGGTAAACGAAGACCGGCGTCGTTCCGTCCGCGTGGAAAATGAGTACGGAAGAAGAAATGCCGGTGATCGTGTACGTCAGCGTCTGTCCCGACTCGTCCCCTCCGCCGGGGCTGTAACTCAGGCCGTCAAAACCCAATGTCACGGCCGTGGCGTTGGCGTCGTCCTCCGCCGTGACGACCGGTGTCAGGGTTCCCCCCGTCCGCAACGGAACGTCGTTGGTCGTGATATGCTCGAAGAAGTCCGTATGCGCCCAGCCGTCTCCCAATACGGTGTCGAGCCCGACGGTCGATTGGTAGAGGCCCCATTGCTCTGAGAATCGCTGGCCCTCCCATACGGTAACCAGCTCGGCCCCGCCTTGGCTTTCGTGACAGGCCAAGCCGGCGTTGGCAACCTCCAAGGGAGTCAGTCCGCCCAATTCCGGGTAGGGAATATCCCAATCCATCCAGAGTTTGCTCAGCATCGGTTCGGCCGGTTCGTGATCGTAGAGATGGGCGTAGAGTTTTTGCGTTTGCCAAGGATCGTTGCCGTCCACGAAGTCTGGATCGGCGGCCAATTCGAAGGCATCCGCAACCGCATAGGCCGTTGCACTATGGTTTCCGTGCCCGTACTCACCCTCGAAGTCATGGGTGACGATCACGTCGGGTTGGTAGATGCGGATTTGCGTAGCCAGGTAGGACGCGGCCGCCAGCCGGCCGGCCGCCTCATCGTTGTTGCCCCAGACTTCGTCGTTCCAAAAGTCAAAGGTCTCCTCAGCCGTGTAGGTATAGACGTCGCCGAAGCCGGCAAAGATCGGTGCGTTAGGTAGACCATAAGCCCAATCGGCGTCTTGGAGTTCGTCTTGTCGGGTTTCGGTCGACCCGCCGTCGGGCCAACCGGCGGTCATTGAAATGTGGACCATCGGCACGTCGGCCACCGTGGAGTAGTAGGGGATGACGCCGCTGAAAAAGAGGCCTTCATCGTCGGGATGGGCCGAGACGACCATCAGCGCCGCTTTCTCCGGCTGGGGATCCCAGGGGTAGGTGCTCAACAGGGTGCGATCTTCGAGCCGTTCCAGCCGGAGGTTGCGCGGGGAGGTCCATCGAGAGGCCGAACGGTCAGAGCCGCGATTTCGGCGTTGGTGTGCACGCCGCCTACTCGTCCAGAGACTTTCCAAGGCCGTTATGAGCGTATTCATGGCCCTCCCTCCGATGAGACACAATCAAGCTATTGAGTTCCTGTTGCGGAAAGCAGCGGAAAGCTTTCTCTTGCTTCCCGACAGATGAAAAAAATGGCCCCGATAGTCACGCCAAAGCCCCTATTTTATCAGGCATTTTCATCGTGGCAATCTACCAATACATTTTAAAATAAGGTAATCTGGGTATATCATTAGCCCGGTAGGGGGGGCGACGGCGTTCCGTTGCTTGATGAAAAGCCGGTTAATGGAGAGAGCCAACTCCGGACCAACCGTCGGTCGGAGACAATTCAATCAGACGATCACGTAGGGCGCCCGTTGATTGCGCTTCAGCCAGGCATTGGCTTCCGTGTCGCCGACGATTTGCTGCGTCTTGGGATCCCAGGCGATCTTCCGGTTGAGGCGGAGGGAAATATTGGTCAGGTGGCAGGCGGTGACCGTGCGGTGTTCGATCTGCACCGGCGCGCAGGGTTGCTTCCGGCTCTTGACGCACTCGAAGAAATTGGCCATGTGGTCGGTGCTGGGATACGTCCGCCACGCGCCGTCCGGCAGCGGATTTTCCTTCAGCTCCTCCACCGGTTTGCCGTACAGGCCGCCGCGGTTGACGAACACCCGGCCCTTATCGCCGAGGAACATGATCCCGTCGCGGTTGAAGGTGAGAATCTCCTCGGGCACGTCTTTTCCGAAGAGTTTTTCCATCTCCTCGGGAGAGGTTTCGACGTTTTCCTCGACCTCTCCGTAACGCGCCCGCTGGTTGAGCGCCGAAAAGAAGAGCAGTTCGACTCCCCGGGGGTATTGCATCCGGGCGAAGAACCGGTCGGGGGTGTTGTAATACTGGGGACCCTGCGGATTGGGGAACAGGCCGCGGGCATCGACCGAGGAAGGACCGCCGTGCTCGCAATCCATGCCCCAGTGGGCGATGTCGACGTGGTGGTTGCCCCAATCGGTAAGCACTCCGCCGGCGTATTCGTACCACCAGCGGAACACGCCGTGGGTCCGCTGATGGCAATAGGCGTGCTCCGGCGCCTGGCCTTGATACATGTTCCAGTCGAGGCCGTCGGGGACCGGTTCGTCGGGGAACGGCCCGCCCTTGGTGCTCCAATAGGGCACGGAGACCCAAACCTGCCGGAGCGTGCCGAGTCGCCCGTTGCGGACCAGTTCGACCGCCGTCTGGAAACGGGAATCGCTCCGTTGCTGAGTGCCGACCTGGACGATCCGTCCCGTCTCTTCGACGACTTTGCAGAGCAACTTGCCCTCGTCGATCGTCAGCGTCAACGGTTTCTCCGTGTAGACGTCCTTGCCCGCTCGGCAGGCGGCGACGTTGACGGCGGTGTGCCAGTGGTCGGGGGTGCCGTTGATGATGACGTCGAGGTCTTTGCGTTCCAGCAGTTTGCGATAGTCGTCGTAAACGTCGGGTTTGCCTTTGAAGATCTTTCGGGCCTCTTCGGCGTGGTTCCGATCGAGGTCGCAGACCGCCGCGACGTCGCCGAACTTGGAGGCCCAGACCGTGATGGCCATGCCGCGGCTGCCCATGCCCACGGCGCCGATCAGCGGCCGGTCGTTCTTCGAGGCCGGTTCCTCGGCGGAGGCCCGCTGGCCGGTCAGCCAGTAGGGCGTCAGGCTTCCGGCGGCCGCCAGTCCGGCGCCGGTGCGGATAAACTCACGACGGGTGGAACGTGACATTGTTGGTACTCCTTGCCGTTATTGCCGGACGGGGTGGGAGATCGCTCCGAAAGGACGCATCCACTCGCGTTGCGGATCGTGCGCGGGAGGATTCTACACTTTGTTCAGAATGACTTTTACCGTGAGAGAATTATTTTTTCTGTTTTCGGTCAACGACGTCCTGCAGAATGAACGGTTTGGGAAAGGGTTCGTCCATTCTTTGAAGGAGGCGTTCGTAGCGTTTGATCTCGTCGACTAAATCGTCGACGACCAGATCGTGTTTGGCGTACTCCGGGAATTGATCCAGCAGTGCCCGCCATTTGACCAAGCCTTCTTCATAGAGTTTTTTTGCCTTCAGGAGGTCGATGTTCCGGTAGGCCTGGCGGGCGTCGTAGATCAGTTTTTGGGCGTCCAGGGCGTCGGAGGTCTGTTCGACGTCGGCCCGCATCCGCCAATAGTTGAAATTCACGATGTCGCGGTAGCCCTTGATGTGATCGGCCAAAACCTCGTATTCTTTTGCCTTCTCGGCGAGTTTTTTCGCTTTTCCCCGCTGCGGTCCGCTGATCCGTCGGGCGACTTCTTCGTGGGTGGTGTTCAGGAGCAACTCGGCTTCGCCGGCCAGTTGCATCTGGTTCTCGGTCCGTTCGGCGAAAGGCGTTTCCAAGGCGATCCGCTGCTTCTTGTCGAGCTTGGCGCGCTTTTCGGCGATAATCCTGTCACGCAGGCCCGGCTCCATGTCGTCCAGTTGCTTGGCGTAATCCTTCGCCTTGGCTTCGAATTGCTCCTGATCGTTCAAATGGAGGAACTCTCCCCAGGAGCTGGGAATGTCCATCTCGCCGTAATTTCGCCAGACGACGCCGGCGTGCTTCCACGCGCGGCCGGCCTTTTCTCCGAAGGTGCCTTCCTCCTCCATCGCGGCGGCGTAGTTCATCAGGCACATCGGTCCGTTGGAGAGATAGAGCAGGGGGGATTTCTTGCGGACGCCCTTGCCGGTCCGTTGGGCCAGATCCGCGGCCCGGTCGAACCATTCCTTACCCACCAGCCAGTTGTCGCGCCGCGCCAGGGGCCGCGAGCCGTGAAAGGATTCGTCCTCCCGGAAGAGCCGGCGGAATTGGGTGTGCTCGTCGGCCACGCCGATTTTCTGGGAAATGATCCATCCCAATTCCCATTGCAGCCGCGGTTCGGTCTTGTTCGCGTCCAGCCCCTGCTTGAGGAAATCGATGCCTTGGATCACCCAGCGGTAGCGGTCCCGGTAGTCGTCGAATTCGACGGAGACGTTGTAGGAAAGGTTCCAGGCCAGGTGAATCCACACGGAGATGAAGTGCGGTTGGACCTTGGTAATCTGCTCCAGGGCGGCCTTGTAGTTGATGAAGTCCCCCCGCATTTTGTACTCATTGGCCTTGTACCACAGGATCTGGGCGGCGACGCCCCGCAGCCCCAGGGTGGCCCATTTGATCGTTGCGCTGGCGGGATCGATTTGACCGAGCTGGGCCTCGCTCAGTCCCTGACGCTCACGGCTTTGGGCCAGCAGGCCGCCGCGCGAGCCGCGTTTGCCCCCCTTGGGCGGCGTGGCCGGGCGGCCCAGGATGTACAATATCGAAACCACCACGCCGATGGCGATTAAATAGGCGATTTTGCGTTGAAATGGAGTGAGCAACATTATTTCGCCGTCTCCCGCCCTTTCAGGCAAAAATAGGCCGCGACGAAAACCGGCAGGACAAACGCCGCCGTCCGACATAAGTATTTTGCAATCAAGGTGCCGGGAATGTCAAATCCGTTGGCCACGTAATCCGTAAAATCGAACCGGCTGAAATCGGGCAAGACCCCGGCGAGCACTTTCATCAATTCGGCGGCCACCACGTCGAGGGCTTTGACCACCGACACAATCAGGCCGGGACCTAGTTCCACCGTCATATTGTCCTGCGTGAGAATCCGGTAGATCGACTCGAAAGGTCCGCCGCCGTAGGTCTTTTTGGCGGCCAGGTCAGCCAGGAACTGGTGGGCAAAGCCGCCGATGATCACCCCCAGCGTGGAGACCAGGGCCACCGGAGCACTGAGGAAGGTGCTGAAAAAGACGCCCAACGTGATCACCAATACCATTTGCATCCAGATGCCGAGGTAGCCCTTGGCAAAATTCAACACAAAAGAGGCGTCCCGGGCACGAAGGTACAGGCTGTTCCGCGCCACCCCGAAGTACTGATTCGGCTCCTCGCAGCGGAGCTGGATTTCCAGGGCGCCGTCGTCGGTCAGGTCGCGGAAGAGATCCACCATTTTCCCTTCCGGCGTTTCGAGCCGCCGGGGGACGTGCAGGCGGGTCATGCGGTATTCCTTGGCCTCGAAGACGGGAAGCTCCAGGTACAGCTTCGTCTTCGGATTCCGCAGCGTGAGGCTTCCGGGAATCCCCCGTTCTATTTGCCCCTTGTACGAACGGAAGACGCTGAGGTCCATTTCCACCAGGAGACCCTCGGGAAAACGCTCCGGTGTGATGCCGTCCATGGTCCAGATGGCCGCGGCCGACGAGCCGCCCTGGATGAAACTCTTGTAGTCCCACTCCCAACCCACGTTGACCCCCCGCGGGGTTGGCCGGCCCAAACGGTCGAGAAAACGCAGTTGCCCGTAGACGGGAACCCGGGCCTGCAACCAGCCCTCGGCGCCCCCCAGTTTGTACGTGACGTTTCCGTCTTTTTCGAGCGTCTCGATACGATGCGTGTGCCCGTGGGCCGTCTGCAATTCGATCGCGCCCGACGGCTCGACGGCGACGGTGTGAAAGTGGTCCTGCACCGTGCTGGTTTTGCCGGACTTGGCGGGAGGCTGGCCGGGCAGCGCCCCGGCGACGTCCTGCATCTTCTCGAGCGGGGGCAATTCATGGGTGTGCGCCAGGCCCCGGATCACGAAGAAATAGCTCACCACGCCCATCAACACCAACAGAACCGTGCTGACCGCCGTGAATCCCAGTATCCGTCCAAGGACGATCTCGCTGGAGCGGACCGGCTTGGTCACCAGCGTTTGAATCGTGTGGTTGCTGAAGTCCACCGGCAGCGACATCGCGCTCAAGAGCCACACCAGGATCAACATCAAGTAGCTGGTCGACGTCAAGACAAAGTTCAAATACAAGTAGGCGGGATTCGGGCTTCCCGGGTCCAGGAACCACCCGGCAAATAAAATCATCAGGCCGAAGATACCCCCCGCCACCAATACCCAGCGGCGGAGCGACTCCTTGATCGCCAAACCCGCCAAGGCCCCCACCCGCCGCGGCGAGAGGAACACCAAATCGCTCGCGCCGTTGCGCAGCGTGGAAAAACAGCGGGACGTGGCGGTCACCGGACCGTAGCGGATCGCACTGAGCACCCAGCCCACGACCGTCACGACGAGAATCACCAGTGCAATTCCCAAGCACCACTGGAGGAATGCCCCGAGAAACCACGGGAAAAATGCGCCGATATCGGAAAAATCAATGACCATAGAAAGTAGAAGTGGGCAGTAGGCAGTGGACGGTGGGCAGTAAGCGGCGGAAACGCGGGACAGGCGATTTATTTGTCATTCGGCATTCTTTCGTCATTCGGACTTCGTCATTGGCGAAGCCGCAAGCGGCTATTCCCTCGGAGTCCTCATCCCTTAGCCGCCCCGCGAACCCGGCGGCCCGGATGCGCCTCGCTTTCGCGAATGATTTTCAGGAACAGTTCCTCCAGGGTGGCGGAAGGATGGCCCAGCGACAACACCTTGCCTCCGTGCCGCTGGACGACCTGCCGGATCTCGTTCTCCGCGTCGGGCGGCAGCCTCGTGGTCTGGATCTCTGTGACGTCGGGCACCTTCAACAACGCATCGACCCGGCCCAATTCCTTCAGTTCGCCTTGATAGAGAATCGCAATCCGATCGCAGACGTCCTGCACGTCGGCCAACAAGTGGCTGCACAGCAGGACGGTCTTGCCTTTGCGGCGCAGGTCCAGGATCAGATCTTTCATCTGCCGCACGCCGATGGGATCCAAGCCGGTGGTCGGCTCATCGAGCACGATCAGGTCCGGATCGTTGATCAGGGCTTGGGCCAGCCCGATCCGCCGGGCCATCCCCTTGGAGTATTCCTTCAATTGCCGCTTTCTTGCCCATTCCAGGTCGACCATCTCAATCAGATCCGCCACCCGTTGCCGGCGGATCGTCCGGGGAATTTTGAACAACCGGCCGTAAAAATCGAGCGTCTCCTCCGCGCTTAAAAAACGGTAGAGATACGACTCCTCCGGAAGGTAGCCGATCCGCTGGTTCTTCCGCACGTCGCCGGCCTGGCGGCCGAAGACCAACGCCTGACCGCTGGTGGGAAACAGCAGCCCTAAAATCAGTTTGATCGTCGTGGTCTTTCCCGAGCCGTTCGGCCCTAAAAGCCCGAAGATCTCGCCCTGACGAACCTCCAAATCCAGGGCCTTCAGCGCCTGGACTTTTTGCCTCCCCCAGAAATCGCGGTACACCTTCGACAAATTACGGGTCTCGATGACAACGTCGGCAGCCATGAAAAAAACCGAAAAGGGGGGTGATTATTTAGGAAATACTTCACGCAAATACAGATAAGAACGTTCCCCCACACAGGATGGGGGCGTTCTAAACATATCCTTAGCGAAATTATAACCCTTACCCATCTTTCCTACGCGGCCGTCAAACCGGAGGTTCAACTCCATAACCGCCGGAAACAATCCTTCAATATATGTTGCAATAACGATTTCGGCAAGTGACGTCCCGACTTGCGAATTGCCCCGAATTTACCGGAAAAAGTGAATATTTCGTATCATTTCGGGAGGGTATACAGGATCGAAATGCTCCGCTGGATTTTCAGCATGTCAGAACATTGGATATAATATCGGTGACAAACGATCCGGGCAAAAACGGTTCCGGCCACCGGAGGGTTCTCGACAACGCGACAGGGATCGAAAAATCCCTCCTTCCGATTCGCTACAAATCTGCGACCATTCTTCCATGTCCGATTACGCCGTCGCCTGCGCTTTCTTGGAAAACCGTGTCAACTACGAGCGGTTCCATCACATCTCCGATGCGGATCGGGAATTCAAGCTCGACCGCATGAGAAAGTTGGCGGAACTCCTTGGCAATCCCCAGCACCGGCTGCCGATCGTCCACGTGGCCGGAACCAAGGGCAAGGGTTCCACCGCTGCAATGATCGAGTCGATCCTGCGGTCCGCGGGCTATCGCACCGGGATGTTCACGTCGCCGCATTTGCAGCGGGTGGAGGAACGGATCGCCTTGGACGGGCAGCCGTGTTCGCCGGAGGAGTTCACGGCGTTTCTCGATCGGGTCCGTCCCGCGGTGGAAGCGTTGGATTGCGAGGCCGCCGCCGCCGACCCGCCCGAGATCGGCCCCACCTACTTCGAAATCCTCACCGCCATGGCCCTGGCCGCGTTTGCCGACCGGAGCGTGCAGGCCGCCGTGTTGGAAGTCGGACTCGGCGGGCGGTTGGATTCCACGAATATTTGTATCCCGCGCATTTCGGTCATCACCAGCATCAGTCGCGACCATACGCAGCAATTGGGCGAGACGCTCGAGTCCATCGCCCGAGAAAAGGGCGGGATCATCAAGCCCGGCGTTCCGGTCGTCAGCGGCGCGACGGCCGAGCCGCCGCGCCGGGCCCTGCGGGAGATCGCCCGTCAAACCGGCTCGACGCTGTACGAATTGGGAAGGGACTTCAACTATCGCTACTCCCCTCTCCCTTTGGGAGAGGGGTCGGGAGTGAGGGCCGATTTTTCCGCCCAAGGCCCTCACCCTAACCCTCTCCGGGCACCACGCAGTGGTCGGGGAGCGGGGACCGCTACGCGCCTGGATGTTTGCAGCATGAATCAACAACCGGCGTGGAATTACGCCGGCCTTACTCTGCCGCTTTTTGGTCGTCACCAGGCGGCCAATGCGGCCGTGGCCGTCGCCGCCGTCAAGGAACTCCAGCGTCAAGGGTGGTCGATTCCCGAACCGGCAATCGCCGCGGGCCTTGCCCGGACTACCCTTCCGGCCCGGATCGAAGTCCTGCGCCGGAATCCCGTCGTGATTGTCGATTCCGCCCATAATCCGGCGTCGATCGAGGCGCTGATTGAGGCGCTCTCCCAGAGCTTTTCCGTCCGTCGACGCTGGCTGCTGTTCGCTTCCACCCGCGATAAAGACGTTACGGAGATGCTCGCCCGGCTGCTGGCGTTCTTCGAGGAGGCCGTTTTTACCCAATACACCACGAATCCCCGCGCGCTACCCGCCGCCGATCTTGCCGCCCGGGCCGCCGCAATGTCCGGCCGGTCGTTTCCCTACTATCCGACACCGGCGGAGGCCTGGCAAACCGTCCGCCGCCAGGCCGCCCCTGACGACCTGATCTGCATCACAGGCTCCTTCTTCCTGGCAGGTGAGATGGAAATGATCCTTGCCGGGGAAGAATAAGGGCACGGAATCCGACCTCTTCTCGAGGCTTAATGCCCCCCATAGTGTCTCCCGAGGCAGGATCCTTTTCCGATCTGATTGCCGCGAATGATGTTGCGACGCTTTCCTGTTCTCTTTTCAGCGGAATTCATCGGATCCTCCGTAGAATTAAAGGACGCAATCTCAGGAATACACCATGAAAACCATCTTATTCGCAGATGAGCAAGCCCATGTTCGCCAGCTGCTTAAGGAACAATTCGAGGAAGAAGGCTACCGCGTCGTCCTTGCCCAAAACGGTGGGGAGGCCCTGACAATGGCCGGCGAGGAACATCCCGACGTGGCCGTGCTCGATCTTTTAATGCCCCGGGCCGGCGGAGTGGACGTCGCCGAAATAATGATGGACATCCATCCCGATCTTCCCGTGATCTTTTTCACGGCACATGACGACGTCTGTCAGCGAGATCCCCGGGCGTGCCGCGTCACCGCCTGTATCGAGAAAAGCGAAGACCTAACTGAATTGAAACGGATCATTTCGGCGATCCTGGCGGGCGATACCAGGAGGCGGCACATCCGTTGCGGCCTGCCGCCAATCCCCTCACCCTCGAACCACGACTACCGCGCTAGCGGCACTATTTGAATAGAATAGCCGAGAGGGAGCACAGCGCACTCACCGGTCGGCACAATTTCCCTTCTTTCCGACGCCAACGGAGGCCAGGCAAACTCTCCACTCCCAAGCCGGCATCGACGGCATGCTCTTGTAGTGTCTCGTAAATGCGATATCTTATCGATTCGGAATCAGGAGGACAGACATTCCTGTCTGTCCGAGAAATCGGCGAGATGGGATAATTCGGACAGACAAGAATGTCTGTCCTCCTGGCAAGAACGGTGATTTTATTAGTAACCATCTGTGTGAGACACTACTCTCTGCATCACAGGCTCCTTTTTCCTCGCCGGCGGGATGATAACGTCGTTATCTTCTGGATGACAGGTGGCGTTCCAGCAACCCCGAAACGGGTAACCCCGATAGCTCCGCTATCGGGGCGGCTTGGCCGCAAGAGGAGTTTAATCAGACGTCTCATCCCAATCGGTCAGCCCAAAGCGTTTCTTATTCGTCGCTCTTTAGCAAACCCGAAAGACGCGAGACCTCTTTGAAGTATTCCGATAACGCGGCAACGTTGCGGGTTTCGTCGGGATCTTTTTGGTGATCGTACAGTTCGCGGGCAACGGCCTTGCCGGTCTTCCATTCCCGCCACTCGACGTAACGGTAGCGGTCGGTCCGGACCGCGTAACCCATGATGTCGCCGTGACTCCGGTGGCGATGGCCTTTCCGGGCCCGCGGATATTGGCTGAAAACGGCCTCCTTTCCCGGTCGATCAGGGTCGCTCAGAAGCGGTTTCAGGCTAACGCCCTCCAGACCGGCCGGGGTCTTCAGTCCACACACGTCCACCAGCGTGGGATAGACATCGACGAACTCCACCAGCGCATCGCTCTTCGCCCCCGGCTGCGCCTGACCGGGAACCGAAATAATCAACGGCACGCGCGTCGCAAGCTCGAAGTTGTTGGCCTTGGTCCACAACCCCAACTCGCCCAGGTGATAGCCGTGGTCGCCCCACAGGACAACGACCGTGCTGTCGGCCAGCTTCAACCGGTCCAGTTCATCGAGCAGCCGGCCGATCAGCGCATCGGTGTAACTGACGCAGGCGTAGTAGCCGTGGCGCAGTTCGCGCACCTTCTCGGACGAAAGGCGACCGTCCTCGGGAATGTCCGTGTAGGCCTCCAATTCCTTCCAGCTTCGCACGGCCAACTCTGGCGCATCCTTCGGATGCCGGTCGGGCGTCGGGGGCGGGATCTTCGAGCGGTCGTACAAATCCCAATAGCGCTTCGGAGCGCAGAAGGGAAGATGCGGCTTGCGGAACCCAACGGCCAGAAAGAAGGGTTTTTCTTGGCCCTTCAATTCCTTCAGCGCCGCCTCGGCCGCGTCGCAGACGAGTCCGTCCGTGTACGCGTTGTCGGGCACGTCGGCCGACTCGGCCGCAGCGCTATGAACGCCGACCACCTTCTTCCGGTTCTCCGGTTTGGCGTAACGGAGCGAGAGCGTCAGGACCTCGTCGTACTTTGGCTTGACCGACCAGGAGACCGGATCCTTCGACGGCCTGCCGACCCCATGAAAAATCTTCCCAATGCTCTGCGTATGATACCCTTGATTCTTGAAACACTGCGGCAGCGTGACCACGCCAGGCAGCGCGTCGCGGAAATGTTGCTTCAAGTCCCACACCCGAATCGTATCCGGCCGCCGCCCCGTCATCAGCGACGCCCGCGACGGATTGCAGACCGCCTCCTGACAATACGCCCGGCCGAACACCGTCCCGTGACTCGCCAGCCGGTCGATGTTGGGCGAAACGACAACCTCGTCCCCATAACACCCCAACGTCGGCCGCAGATCGTCCACCGCAATAAATAAAACATTCAACCGCCGCCCCTGCTCGTTTGCCTCATCCGAATCCAGCGAAGCCCCCACCGCAACGGCCGGCAGTATGAACAACCAAAATGCAGTCCCAATCGCCGGGAGTTTCCCAGGAACATGGAAAAAATACTCCAACGCTTTCATCATCGACTCCGCCAGAATCAAATGAGTAGGAAACGTCCACGCACAGAGGACTCACACAACATTATACAGCAGACCGTAGCATTGAACGACGAGTGCCCCGTCCCGATTTTCAGCCCCGGCAGGGGCGATATTTGAATAGATGGGGTGGAGCGAAGCGCAACTGCCGGTCCCCGGAATCGAACGGCCCATGCCGCGTCGCGGTATGACCATCGCCCCAGGCGCGCGATCGTGGCGTGGTGACGCGGTCGAACATTCGATCATGATGGTCGATTCATCCGCGAAGACGATATTCCGTGTCGTGCCACGACGTGGCACAATCAATCCTTGCCCTCAAATTCGTGGGTTGCGTTGCGCTCCACCCACGGCTATTCAAATCTGACCACTACGCGGTCGAAAACTCGTCTTCTACCCAATTGTCCAAATCGGTGAATTGCACCATACTCCACTCACCGCTTAAAGGTTTGGTCTCAATCGTATTACTCAACACGGATCATTATCTTACGACTTGTTCATCTCGGCAAAATCCTTTCTGCCAGAGCGGTGGCGTCTTTTTCTTCACGCCGATGACGTGATGGGCGTCCCACTGGAGGATTAAAGTGAACGGCGGTTTTCCATCCATGTCGTACTCCCACCTGCCATAGCAGACAAAATCCGGCCCTCCCAGCAGGGCGAGGACCTGTTCCGCCTTCATGCCTTTTTGAATCTTATCAGCATTCTCATGTCGGGGCACTTTCAGGGCGGGAGGATCGTAATAATAACTCTTGTTGAAGTCTTCAAAATCCATGCGAAACCTGACGCCCGGTAGTGGCTTGGGAATTACTCCCAAACGACGCAGGGAAAGCTGGATTTTCTGCCGAAGGGTGAAAACTTCATAATCGTGCGGATTGACTTCGTTTTCATATTTCTCCAAAGCGCCGAGGCCTCCGCTCACACTGCAGCCCGAGTAGTTGTAATCCTCCAATTGACGAAGCAGGGGAACGGCCTCGACGACTTTGAGCACACCGGCCAAATAAGAGGCAATCCTGAGATCACCGTCCAACCGATGTCCCTGCTCTTCTTTTTTTGTCAGATGAAGTTTTTTCCGCGATTCGATCCCCTTCTTCAATTCGGCCAGTACATAGTCGTGTTGGTATTTTGCAATGGCCTTCGAGATGGCCGCCGTTTCGGGGATGATTTTGCCTTGAGCAAGATTGATGACAATATTGCGTCCCCACCAAGGCCGGATAATGAAAAGCGCCTCCTTGCCGACCTTCAGAAAGTGCCTCAACGACAATCCCTCCCACATCGGACCGGCCGTTGTTTGGTGGACGTATTTTTTGTTTTCTTCCGGTGTCAAGGCCTCTTTTAATAGCTCGATGCGACACCGGTCTTTTCCGTGGAGATCGACGACGATCAGTTCGTTCCAACCCGTTTCGATAACGGTCCAGCCCGAATCGGACACGTAAATGGCAACGGGCGAAGCCTCTTGCGGAGAGGAATATGTGCGGGAACTGCCTTCCGTCAAAGGCACGGGCTTTTCCATCGGTTGTTTTCGCGTCCAGAGGACTTTTCCCGACTTTTTATCTTTCAACGTGTATACGAAGTTGGCTTGAAATGCTTTGTAGCCGGCCTCTTTGTTGTCCGGCGATTCGGCGCGGGCTTCATAGCGTTTGTTAGGCGATTGAACAACAATATCCCGATAGATTCGATCCGTCGCCTCCGCTAGCAACGAGCTAAAACAAACCGCTGCGAAAAAAAGCGTCTTCCAGAAAGCTTTCATGTTCTCCTCCCCAATGAAAGTATCGTGATGGAATACAGAAAGACCCACATATCTCCGTTTTCGGGGGGAAGGGATGTGGGATTCGCAACTCATTATAACTGCAAGAGCGATTGCCGGCACTCCCTGGAAAGCGATTCACGATCGCCTTCTCAATCACCCTCCCGGCGGGTGGCCAAAAACTCGGCTTGCATTTCCACCACGCTTTCTTATAATATACACAAGTTCACATATTCTCGGGCGATCCGAACGGTGACTCGCCTTCCCGTGGAGAATATGCGCCGCCGTCTCGGGACGGCCTGTTGCAGCCTGAAGGCGAAAGGAGAGAGGCTCCATAAAAAAACGTGGAAAACTGCATTTTTGTTCCTCAACGGCCTCCCCAAGAGAACAGCAAAACCCCCAATCCTGGGTCCCGCCCGTGCATTTTTCGATTCCTGATGACCAACTGCAATTCACACCGAACGGTGGTTGGATGTAGAAAAAGATCCTTAACCTTCCCACATCCCATGAGCGTTAATCAGCGAAAATTAGTGTTCCCATACTGCCGGTAAAGAGGAACACGGATTATCACTAATCTTCGCTAATGAGGTTCGTTATCCTACCGAATTGCCCGAACGTCCTCCCCGTTAACCAAAATCGCCACCGCCAACCCCCAACTCCCCAAATCCTGAACCCTGAACCCTGACCTCTGAACCCTTTCCTCTTTCCCGTTGTCGATGCTATAATGGAGAGATCGTACACACCTCGGGGGCGAACTGGATTCGACCGGGTAGGTTGAGGTGGTAGTGGCGTGCCGTGGTTGGTCAGCAGGCCACGTTAAAAGCCGACCAAAAACCTTAAATGCCGAGTCTCAACTCAGCATGGCTGCCTAAATAAGGCAACCCCGGTTGCGGACTGCCGCCGGAGTGGTCCAAAAACCGGACGCCAATTCCGGATCGTCCCGGGTCATCGCGGGGTACGCCCGGGATTAAAAACCGTTCCCTGCTGGCCGCCGCGGCATCCTGTCGGTTGGAGGCCGCGTCGGCAAGATCCAAATAACCGACTACGCACGTAGAAGCTGCCACCGAAATGCCGCGGGACGCGGGTTCAATTCCCGCCGCCTCCACTCCCCCTGTTGGCGGGGTATCGCACATAAGTGCAGAACCTCGCAAAACAGGGGAATTTTTATGCGCGCTCTTCGCCGATTGCGGGTCGCTGCGCTCCATCGCGTGCGTGTGCTGCGCCGCTTTTTGCGCCGCTTCCTCTGTCACGTCGCCAGAAATCGCCCTCTCAAAGTCGGCGTCGGTCACGTCAACGTAGTGCCGCATGGCCACGGCTTGGGTATTGCCCAACCACTTCGCCACAACGGCCAGCGGGAATTGCCGGGCCAAGTCCGTTTCGCAACTTGCCCGCATGGAATGCCACAAGCGGGGCCAGGGTTCCAGGCCCGCACGGCGAACAACCTTTTCCAACGTGGTCCGGAGGTTTGCGTTTGCCCAACCGGCCGGGCCTTGGGCGCGTCGCCGATATTCTTCGGGAATGACGTATTCGGACCCTTCGGGCGCTGCGTCCCAAGCAGCTTCTAAGAAAGGTTTCACGGTGGGGAATAACGGAATCACACGGTAGCCGCGGCCCGCCAAGTGTTGCGTCTTGGGGCTGGGGACCGTCAACCGTTGCCGCTCCCAATCCACGTCTTGCCAGCGCAGGCTTAGGGCTTCGCTCGGCACACGCAAACCGGCGAACCGGGATAAGGCGATAAGCAGCTTCCAAGTGCCATTAGGAGCGCGTTCAATCGCCCGCATTACATCGGCCGCCGAAACGTATGCCCGCCGCTCCGATGCGTCCCCGGGCCGATGCCGGACAAACTCAAACGGATTCGCTTTCACCAAACTTTGCCGCAGGGCATGGGCAAAAAACATGCGGGCGTGTTGCAGCCGCTTATGAATCGTGGTTGCCCGCAACTCCGCCGTCAGCATGGATTGCCGGAATGCTTCGGCCTTTGCCGGCGTCACGTCCACAAGTGGGCAGTCGGCCCCCAGGAATGCCGTCAGGGCGTCGATAACCTGTCCCCAGGCTATCAGGCTCGCCGGCTTGTAATCGCCCTTGCGGGCCGCCAGCCAGGCTTGCAGAAACGGTCCCAACGTGGCCCCCTCCTTGGCTTCGGGCTTGGGGATCAGACCTACGCGGGCCAGTTTCTTCGCCATGCGCGGTTTCAGGTCTGTTTCCCATTGGGCCAGGTCGGCTTCCATCGGCCGCTTAAGATTTAAGCATTCAAGAAGTTGCTCCACGCGGTACTTGACGCCTTCGGCCGCCCGTTGGGACACCTTGCCCAAATGGATTGCCTTGCGTTCGCTGGCCGGGTTGACGAATAGGATTCGCCGCCTTCCCTTGGAGTCTGTACTAATGCTGGCCATAACTCACTTCTCTTTCTTCCCGGGTTTTCGCCCCAGTATGATTTTCAGTTTCAGGAATTCACCCAAGGCATTCAAGGCTTCCATCGAAAGGCCGCGATGCCCGTTGTAAAACTGCGACAAAGCGCTTTCGCTAATACCTGTTTCTTTGGCGATTCGATATCGCGTCAGGCCGGAATCGTCGATTGCCTGTCGTAATTGGTCGGTCATTAGGTCGGTTCTTTTCTTTGCCATATCCGCAATTTTATCGGTTACTGTTCATAACGTCAAGTAGCCTTTCTATACCAAATCGGAAAATTTATAAAACCGCCCACAACGGGCGCGCAGTCCCAGTGGATAGATTGGCCATTGTGAATCGGAAAGTCCCACCAGGGGGTCGCACCACGCCGATAAACGGGCCTTGTGGATCGTAGCGGACTCCAGGTCCACCGCGGATGTCGGCGACGCCGCCGGCCAAGCCAACACGTCGGGCGTCAGGACCACCGTATAGAGCAGTCGGGAAACAAACCGCCCGGCACGGGCGTTGTCCTCGGCCAGGATGATCGGGACGCCTTGAGCAATCCATCCGAGAACCGACCCCACGGCCGAGGCTGGGGACACCACGGACTTCGGGGCCGTCGCGGACTCCAGGGTCGCCGCCGGCGGCTAGGCCAGCACGCCGGGCGTTAGAACCGACTGTGGGTAGTACCACGGCCGGTCGCCGTCGGGATCGGATGCTGAACCGGGCCAGGTCCGCCATGATCTCGGCTATGCTCATAGCTCCCCCCGTTCGTCATCGGGGAACGCGAGCAACTCGCGGTTGACTGCTTCCAAGTGGTCGGTTTCGGGAGCGTCTCCAGCGTCTACGTTTACGGAAATGTTGTTTTCGCCGGGGTTGAGGGCATTACCGTAGACTGTAGACAGAACAAATCGGCGCGTTGGTTGTCCGCGTCGTCCGGGAGGTGTAGGTTGCCACATACCGTCGCCAGCCTTCACCAGTTTTTCCAGTGCTGCTTCGGCGTCCTCGGCCGTGCGGTATTGCCGATGCCCCTGCTGGACTTCTCGGGCTGTCACCGCACCACCCTTGCGTTCAATCCATTCGATCAACCGTCGCCGGTTGCGGTCTTCGTCTGATTCGCCCAAGAGCGCGTAAACGCGCCGCGCCTCACCCTTAAACCACATCGCCAGTGTGATGCCGGCCGCCATGCTGGCCTTGTCCACCACGTTGTCATTCGCCAACGTCGGATCGTCGGCCGCCCAGCGGGCGAAATGAACCACAAGCGCCAATCGCGCCGCGTACTCTTCCAGCTTGCTCCAAGCCGCCGACAGTTCTCCGGCAAGGTCGGCTTGCTCTTCGGCGTGGTCATTGTAGTAGACCTTCCATGCCGCTTTGGCATCCGGCGTCAGGCCGACCACCACGGGGCACGGTTCGCCTTCATCGCCGATGGTCGGTCGCAGTTCATACAACCGATCAATCAGCAGACCGATTCTCGCTTGAGCCGCCGGGTCAATGTCGGCTTCGGTCCATCTCTTTGCCTTACGTGGTGGGCAGGTCAACAACAAGCGCGCAGCCAGGCCGGATTCCCGATGCTCGATTCCCAAAGCGCGATTCAGAATCGCCGGCTGGATGCCACCGCAGACGCAAACGGCCGCTTGTGGGACGAAGATGGTTCGCGTGTTGCCCGTCTTGCGGTCCACGATGATGCTCTCGCCTTTGTGCATCGAAAGCCAGTGGGCCGCGTCAGCGCCCCCCTTGCCACCGGTGTAACGATCGAACGATCCAATCCAGCCGGCCAGTTCGTCGCGGGCCAGGAGCAATCCGCGCGGGTTGGCAAGTAGCAACGGGACCAGAGCTTCCACCGTGGTATCGCTGACAATGCAGCGCTCGGCTTGTGGGGCTTCAGGCTTCTCGGGCGGATCATTCGTTGATTTCTTGTCCCGCTTCCACTCGGTCAGTGCCTTTTCGTAGTGGACGAGGTCGGCATCGTACTGACGCATTTCTTCGTCGTAGCGTTCTAAAGCCTTTCGCTGACGTTCACGAATCGGCTGCATAGCCAGCATGAAAGCCGGCGTCTTGGCGGTTCCGCTTTCACCTACAACCGCGCCCCAGACTATCGCCGGTACAGTCCAACCCCGCTTCATTTGCACGAGGCGCGTGTTACCAATGGCCGCCGCCAGTGCCGTCAACAGAGGCAAAGCCACGTAGGACGGATCGCACCCTATTGCCTTTGCGCCGGCCGCCACGAATCCCCGTAATGGTTCGGGCAGGGCATGGACCGGAAACGGCGTGAAGCGTTTGGCTGTGGCCGCTGACCTCGCGGTGTCGATCGGTTCGACTTCATCGGCTCGGGCTTCGACAAGTCGGCGTAGTTCATCGGGCGTCATCGTCGCACCCCTTCTCGGATTCAGCTTGCCGGCTCAGCCAGGCTTGTAGGTCGGCCGTGGGATATAAGACGGTTCGCCGCTTGCCGCTTCCGACGCGGGCACAAGGAATCGGACCGCGCGGGGCAGTCAGTCCCCAAAGGGTGCGGGGACTTATGCCCAGGGCCTTCGCCGCTTCTCGGGGCCGTAGGGCGAGGGACGATTGAGTGATTTCCATTCGCATAATTGTTTTGCTCCAAATAGGTCGCCAGCCACGAAATGCAACCAGCATACCTGCAAGTATTAAGGAACAAAAATACTCGTGTTGCGAAACGACAATGGCCCGACAAATGTCGGGCCGCAGAAAGAAGCGTTTGGTGGCAGGTTGTCGTGAAGAAAAGTTTTGGGGCGACAATGGCCCGACAAATGTCAGGCCGATTTTGGCGTCTTGTACTTTGCCGCCAGCTTATGGATCTCGGGTGCGCCCGCGAGGTAAAGAAATTTTGGACTGTTCGGCTGCGGTTCATGCACCTCATGCCAACAATCATTACCCAGGCCGATCCGCTGCCGCTCCAATTGACGAATGAATGCCTTCCGCCTTGTCGGATGTACGCCAAGTGCATCGGCGAGCGCC
This sequence comes from Pirellulales bacterium, assembly GCA_016936015.1. Taxonomy (GTDB): domain Bacteria; phylum Planctomycetota; class Planctomycetia; order Pirellulales; family Thermoguttaceae; genus JAFGPV01. The sequence goes on along the minus strand of JAFGPV010000188.1, from coordinate 10,225 downwards.
TCCCCCCCGAGAAATCCGGTCGGTGATTCGACGGCAGCGTCCTTTTTCTCGTGAATGCTTTGCCAGCTTGCCAACGCTTCGGCCGCCGACCAGTCGGGACGTTCCGCCCGTAGCTTCCCCACCTGACGTTGATACGCCAGTTCGGCTACCTCCGGCCGGCGTTCCAACTCGGCAACGACCGTTCGCAGCATACTCTCCGAATCGACGGCGTATCGCTTGGTCTTGTCGATATAGGCGTTATCCTTCCACGCGCTGACAGCTCGGGCGGCACTTGCCGCCATCTCAAGGCCATTGGATAGGCGGCGCGCGATTTCTGGCGCAGAAGGGGGCCAAACTCCGCCTACGGGCGCGATAAACCGATCTTCGGCAAGGAGCGCGATCAACTTCTCGCCCGCCTTGCGAATTGCGTCAACCGCCTTTGCACGCCGCTCCGGCAAGGTCTTCAATTCGATCCGCCTCTTCTCAAGGGTATGGGGGCGAGGGTTTAAGACCGCCCCCGGGGCGAGCGGAGGTCTTTGTAGCCGAAATATCGCACCCATCAGATCGTTGACCGCATCAAGGGCGTCTTGGGCGAGGCACCACAGCGCGCCGTAGTCAAAATCCTTAGCCATGTTCCCAATCCTTTCATCGGGTCGTCGGGTAGGTGTTGCAGGCGATTGGGATTCCCACAACACCTGCCCGAACGCTTGGCCACACCGCTTGCAAGTCGACGTCAGCCGTCCCGAAAGAAATTCCATTTTAGCAGAAAGATTTCGTTTTCCTACACTGAGAAGTTTTTGCCATCTTTGAGATTTACGCCCAGCCGCCCGGTAGAACTATTAATAGGGGCTACGGTTCGTTCGTCGGCCCCGGAGAGGAATCGACGTATTGCCCTGCGTGTCGCCCGCCGGATCGGTTAGTCGTTGCCGTCGCGGGCCGGATAGAAAAAGCGGTTCCGCGTGATGTCCGGATAACGGACCGGCTGCCGAACTCAGACCTGGATCGGCTCGGGCTTCGGCGGCACCGGGGCGGGCTTGGAGTTCTGATACAGCAGATACCCGATCAGGCTGAACAGGATCACGATGATCCCGTAAAGGGTGTACCGATCAGAATTAAGTTTTTGCATGACAGGCTCCCTAAGAGATTTATTCCCTGGAGCGAAAAGAAAGACCACCCTTATTGTAATCACCCAAAAGCACCTTCAAATAGTTGCCCCGGGGGCAATTCCCGAGTGATTACATTGGCAATACTATAAGCAAAGGAAAAGACGCAAGGTTTGCGTCTTTTCCTTTTGTCGCCGTAACTTACTAAATAGTTAAGACTTAGCATAGTGCGTATCTTGGCATGAATTATTTCGGGTAGTGTAGCAATGGGGGGCTATTGTACCACTATCCTGTAGTAAATGGTTGCCCCGGGGTCAGAATCCCGCGGGGGACCATTTTTCTCCTGACAGCGGGGGCGGCATCTGAACCGCTCCGGAGGCCGGTCGCGTCCGCCATGCTGCTTGGACGGCCGAGGTTCCTGGACGGCCAGAAAGAACACCGCGTCACCGGGTCGCGTCCGCCGCGGCGTACACAAGGCGAACGCCAGCGACGATTCCTTGACGGCCCCCACCGCCTTTTATCATCCTCCTGGGGCAAAATGCGTTCTCGTGTCGCTGGAAGTAGCCCGAGCCGCTCCGCGGCGCTGCGGCTGGTTCAATGTGAGGGTCTCTCTATTAGATTGAATGATTACAACTTCCTCTCCATCAGGATTATGTACGTTAATCACACCGCCCCTGCTTTTACTTTTTTGGTTGATTGGATTGATTTGTAGGATTCTTTTGATTTGTTCTTTTCTTGGGTATCCCAGATTTATTAAGCTCAATATCAAGAGGAAATGGTTTTAAGACGAGGACGGTGTTTGTTGTACCATCGACTGTTCTGTATTGTTTGGTCCCTGTGATTTCAAGCAATGCCTGAAACTTCACCATGTCAGTGTTCGTAATGCCAGAGGTCGGAAATCCTTTAACAAGAAGTAGTTGCTTCCTATCATATTCCCTTGTATCTTCTGGAGTTTCCCCAATGATTGTTAGATAACGTGGAGATTCAATCAAAATAGAATCTTTATCAATTATTTGTACAACTGGCACTGCAATTAGATCACCCCCTGCACGTGCTATTATTCCCACATTACCTACGGCTTTATGATAGGTAGAAAATCGCGGCAAGTATAACCCCCGAATTCTCATCTTATAGAAAAGATTATTTCTATTTCTTGACGCGGACTTAATCAGTTTCATTTGCCGTACACCTTCAGCAATTACTGCCTTCACTTTGGCAACTTCTTTAGGTGTTTCTGCTTTCTGAGGAGGCTTTGGAGGTAGCAATAGATGGGTTGCAGCAAAAGCTGAAGCAGATCTTCCTAAGATAATAAAAATTACAAGAGCAGTTCCCTTTGCGATCATGATAATATCTCCAAGAATCTGGCAAATATTTCATCGAACCGCAAAACTTTCCCACATTTGGGATAAAAGGAATGCGTTGCCATGATTGCAACCCCTGCGTTGCCCGGTTGCGATGAGTTGAATTATCACCATTTCACACAGCTCCAATTATAAGCCCCCAACAAGCGTGTGCAATCCCCCCTCGGATCAATTTGTCTATCCACTGATGATTTCTATCCATTGGGAAAACTACTCAGCAGCCCCGAGAGCAAGTCTCCTGCCGCAAAATTGGCCTTCACAACATCAAAGGGCGTGTTGGTCATGGCCGTGAAGCAGGTGATGATCCACTGTTTTTCCTCCTCGCCCAGAATCAGGTTGACCGGACAGGGCTTATCGCGGGAAACCTGGAACTCGTTCGCCCAATCGGCATCGCCCCCGCGGATCACCGCCTCGCCGGTCTTGCGGTCGCCGATGAACACCCATTGCTCACCGAAAGCATTCTCAAGGTAGCCCACGTATTTTCCCGTGGCATCAATTGTCGGCGGGGGACCAAGCTCGGCAAAATGGACATTGTTGATTTCCAGCAACCGCTCGCCTTCCGATTTTTTCGTAATCATGGCAGATACTCCGATCTAAAAGGGGAAAAATCCTTCCCTCCAGCCTATCAATTTCTTTCTGGAGATCAATCATCCGATAGGAGCGCGAAATTTTCACTCACCTGCAAAGGCTTATGGACCCGCGATTGAATCCGTGCCGCCTTTTCCTGCCGCCACCGGGCCAGCCGGTCGGCGTGGTGCCGGGCCTTGGCATCGGCCCGCTCTTGCTCCCGCCGTGCCGTGCCGCCCGGCGTCCAGTTCCGGGGCTTGGGTTCCGCTCGAAAACTTTTAGGTTCCTGCACGGTCAGAGCCAGCGTGTCGTAGGGGGCCGGCAACAGCCCCGCGTGATACATCCGCCGGAACCATCGGGCCGCCCGGTAGAACTGTTGATAAGGGCTACGGTTCGTTCGTCGGCCCCGGATCAGCATCTCCAGGGCCGCCATCGCTTGGATTTTCGGTTTCGGCACCTGCCGCCCCCACGGTCGGCCCCGCCGATCCTTCACGCCCCGTCTCCAAAAGTCTTGGGCGACCTTCGCGGCACCTTCTCGGGGAAGACGGCGGGCAATCTCGGCGATAAAGGTCAATTGGTCCATATCCCATTCCAGCACCTTGACGCCGTCCCGCTCGACGATCTTCCGGCCCAGCCGCGGATTGCAGTAGGCCAAACCGCGATCTTTCCTCGACTGCGCCGCTTTGATGAAGCATTCGGAGCGGAGGGCCTTTTCTATGTTCCCCACCAGGGCGAACACCTGGAGCAGCGTTTTGGTAAACCCGGGGGGAAGATCAAGCCCATCGTGCAGCGTGCAGATCCGCACCCCATGCCCGCTCAGAATCCCAAGGGTTCTTTGAACATCCTGCATCGAATTTCCCAAGTAGTACAGCCGAGGGACAATCAGGATATCTTCCTCCCCGAGGGCTTGCAGCATTTCTTTCCCGAGAGGGCGATCAAGGACGGGGACCTCCGAGGCCCCCGGATCGACGAAGACCTGTGCAAGACCGCCGCCAAATTCTTTGGCCCGTGCCGCAATCTCAGGAATCAGCGCCTCGGGGGGCTTTTCATTTTTCAACCGGGTGCAACGAATGTAACCGTAGATTGCCATTGCCACCTCAACTGCTCATTTTCGTGCCCCGACCTGAAATTCTGAAAAAACCCGGCGGCACGCTAGTATTAAGGGTCCCATGCCGGGCCTGGGGGGGCCGGCCGCCGGGGTGCCGGGTGCAACCATCGGCCGTTGCCGGAGATGGGCAACCTCCTGCAAGACAACATACTACCATCCTGTCAGACTGCTTGACATCTTCAGATACCAAAATGGCTATGGTTTTTCCTTGACGCCGTTCCCGGCTCCCCGGCAGTCCCCAGCCGCTTGACGCGCCGCATTACGCGGGATGGCCGGGAGGTGGAATGCTCCAATCGAGATCGCGCCGCTCCACCTCGTTACTCTTTCCACCAGCCGCCCGGACCATTGCCAAGATGCCGGCCTTGATCGGATCGGGCAGCTTCGGCCATGCGTCGATGATGGCCCCCAAGTCGGGGTCTATTGGCCGGTTTTCTGCGTTCTGTGCGCCGGATTCTGCGCCGCGTACAGACCGATCCCCTTGTTTTTCCGTTGTTTTCAAAGTAGGTTCAATTCCCGCCGCCTCCACTAACATAGTAGATGCGGCATCTTGCCGCGTTACACACCTGATTCCCAAGCTCCAGCTTGGGAACCTATGATGTGTTCCGAAGCTGGAGCTTCGGAACAAGTAATAGCTATGTCATTGGGGAATGTGAGTCCGCCATCTTCTCCCGACACGGTTGCCCCAATCGACCGACGAAGGTTCCAATATTCCCTGCGCTCATTACTCTTCTTCACGCTCCTGGTCGCCTTAGCCGTCACCAGCATCTTGATGTACCGAAGGATGACGGAGTTCGAGAAGGAATTAGTGAAACTTCGCACCGAAGCCGGATACCTGAAAATCAAGGACGATTCGCTGTTTCAGGGGATCGAGATCCCCTGTGAAGAACCGCTAACCTGGAAGTGGCGGGTTTTTTTGCCCAAAGGGAGCAAATACTCTTGGCATTATCTCGCCGGTATGATACCAGCTTCTCCTCACGTCCCTAAATGCAGTGGCAGTCATGAAGGGCATTCACGGTCAAACGGCGTAGAAGCCATCATTACGGTTTCCCTCCGAAAAGCTCCCGATCCCCAAAAAGAACAATGGTCATTAGGTTTATCATTTCGTTCGGTGGAGGCAAGAGAAAAATGGAGTATGCGAACGAGTGTGTCCGATCAGGATCTGCAATTAGGACATACCAATATTGAAGTCTTTGGAGGAAGTCAGGCGGTAACTTGCAAGCGAGGAGAGACGATCTTTCTTTTAAGAAATCGTGCCCTCGAACAAACCTCTTCTAATAGCTGGGTTGATTCCCAAAAACCTCAACCGGGAATTGCCGTCTGGTTGGAAGAAATTAAGTAGGGAGTTTCTGTTCTCTGCACTTTCCTAAAAAAATTCCTATTAGGGCAGAGAAATGCAGGCCGGACGCCTTGCAGACCGATCTTTGGCAAGTAGAATGAATCCTCAGCATAATTACCAAACCGGCACCAACATGCCGATAACTTTTTTATCGCAAGTGGTTGCACGGAAATTATTTAGCACCTCTAGCTCAATTGGATAGAGCATCGGTCTACGGAACCGAAGGTTACAGGTTCGAGTCCTGTGAGGTGTAATCCCTTATCTGATAAAGACTTACGGCAAATTTTCGCGTCGGTTCGCAAGCCGTTGCAAGGCATGGAATTCGATTCGTTCTCAACTCCCGATATGTCGGGTGTCTCGCCATCGCTTTGCGAGTCCATGCGAACCGATTCCGGCGTGTGCTGCTCCGCTTTTTGCACCGCTTTTTCTCCGAGACATTCCCGGGCCGCTCGGGCTTCCAGGTCGGTACTCACTCGCAAGTAATGACGCTCGGCAACCGCCCGGCTATGCCCCAGCCATTGGTGGACCGCATGGGCAGGGAATTTCTCTGCCCAATCGTTCGCCAGGGATTGCCGCAGGTTCATAAACGGCTTGCCCCAGGTCTGTACGCCAGCCTTGACGCAGTAGCGGGCTAATTGAGTCCGCATGTTTTGCTCTCGCCCCCGGTGATTTACTATGTGGACGCTCCCCTCGGGTGCAGCGTCAAAGGCCATTTCGAGCAATGCCCGGAGTTCGGGCACTATCGGCACTCTGCGAACCTCTTTCCCCTGATACCGGGCTGTTTTGGGTGCATGAACGATCAAGATATTTTCATCCCACAGCACGTCCCCCCAGGTCAGATTCCGCAATTCGGACGGAATCCTTAATCCGGCAAGCCGGGCGAGTCCGAGGATCAATTTCCACTCTAAAGGGCAACCGGCTATGATCTGCTCTACGTCGGGAACGGGGACGTAGTGGTCGCGGGAGGCATCGGCAACCGCCGTAGAGGGGAGATCGGCAAAGGGATTTTCCTCCAACAGTTTTCGGCGGACTGCCCACCGGAGAATCTGCTTGACCACCCCCACCCGCTTCCGTACCGTCCCTTCCGCCAGTGATTCGAGCATTTTCAACCGCCAGCAATCACCGTCACCGGCGGTTAATTCCCAAACCGGCTTGTTTTCTCCGAAGTATTCCAACAACGATTTCCGGGCTTGTTGGTAGATAAGATTGGTCCGGGGCCGCACGTCATGGCGCAAGGAAATGTATTCGTCAACCAGCCCGTTCAAAGTCAAGGTTTCACTCTTGATTTTCCGTTCGCGGGACGGCACCAAACCAACCTTGTATAACCGCTTGTAGAGACGTTCTTCAACGTTTTTCAGGCAGCCGGCGGTATCCTGGTCGATTGGTATATTCGCCAGCTTGGCAGACAGCAGGTGTTCCACACGCACCTTGACAGATCGGGCGAAATCCATTGTCTTCTTTCCCAGTCGGATTTTCGGTCGTGTTCCGTCCGGGCTGACAAACTGAATAATCTTTCCCCCGTTCTTTTGGCGAATGATGCTTGCCATTGTTACTTTCCGCCTTTCTTTTTAGGTTTTTCCGCCACAAGCCGCAGGTCTAAGCATTCGCCCAGCAAGTCCCACGATTTGGTGGAGATCCCACGTTCGCCTTGGACCAGCTTGCAAAGGGTGGATTGGGCGATCCCGGTTCGCTTGCTGATTTCATATCGGCTCAGGGACGATTCTTCGATCAATCGCCGTAATTGGTCACTCAGTTTTTCGGTCTTTTTTGGTTTCATCGGCTTAATCTAATCCATAACTTAGCGCCTTGTCAAGCCCCTTGCCTATTTTTCTTTTAAGGGGTGAGTCCGGCTAGTTCGCCGGAAGTGACCAGGGCGAACAGCTTGCCAACCAACCGGGCGCGTTCCTCACCATCGGGCAAGTTCAACACACCGGGGCCATGCTCAGCCCAGAACGTCCGCCAGGGGGTCACGGCATGGAAGACGTCCAGGGCTTCGCGCTCGAGTTGTTTGGGCGTCATGCTGATCCCTTCCGGGGGTTCCCTGTTATATCGCGTGGTTTATTTCGCCTTTTCGAGTAGGACGAAAGGAAAGTAACCATGCGAAACCTATTTAAAGTTACGGGGTCTATGCTGGTTTTTGGAGTCGTTTCGATGTTTGGCTTAACCTTGGTTGCTGACGGACTGGCAGCGTTGGTTTGCTTTTTCTGGTTGGCCTGAATCCTCGACGATGGACGGCTGGGGTCGGCCGGATTCGATGGCGTCGATGTCGTCGGGCAACTCCAATTCCTTTGGCGGCCAAGGCGGAAGGTTTTTGCGTTTTCGTGGTGGTCGGATCCGGGATTTCATCGTTGGAATTCCTCAAAGTCACCAGCGTATTGGTTGCTGGCCGGTGACGGGGTGGTAGTGGTATACTTCGTCGTCGTCGCCTCCCACGATAGTTTCAAAACGCCACATTTTCCGTTGCGGTTCTTACTGACGATCAGCTCGGCCTCCGATGTCTGCCGTTGTCGGTTAAGGAACATCACCACATCGGCATCTTGTTCGATACTGCCGGATTCGCGGAGGTGGTGTAAACTTGGTCGGTCGTTCTTCTCAGCCTCCCGATTGAGCTGGCAACAGCAAAGGACCGGAAGGTCCAGTTCTCGGGCGAGGTTTTTCAATCCCTTGGAAATTGTCGTCACCTGTTCCAATCGCGGCTGTCGTCGGTCCTCCGGTTGAAGTAGCTGGAGATAATCAACAACAACAAGCCGCAATCCTTTTTTCACGAGCCGCCGCGCCTCTCGGCGAACATCGTAAACCGTCGATGCTGATGAATCTCGGATGTAGAGAAGAAGGTTTCCGACTTCATTAAATGCCTTGGAGAGTCGCTCCCGTTCCCACTCGACAAGCTGACCGTTGCGAACCCGTTGCCCAGATACTCCCGAAACGGTACAAGCCAACCGAGTCATCAACTCGCGCGCGGCCATTTCGAGACTGACGAAAAGGACCGTTCCACCACGTCCGGCAATGTATTGTGCAATCTGGAGGGCCAGACTGGTTTTCCCGATTCCCGGGCGCGCGGCCAGTATGTTCAACTCGCCGTCGAAAAGCCCGCCGAAGACGGAATCGAAATTTTCCATACCGGTCGTCAAGCCGATATGCTGGTTTCTGTCCAGCATACCGTCGATCCGTTCCACGGCGTCGATGCTTACGTCCAATGCGCTCGAGGTGGCGTTATCTGCGGCTTCGGTCGAGATGAACGACAATCCCGCTTCTAGGGTGTTCAACACGTCGTCGGCCTTGTCGTTACCGTAGGCGGCCTGCAAACCAGTGGTGCATACGTTGATGATGGACCGCAGCTTAGCTTTCTCCCGGACGATTTGGGCGTAGTGCGGGGCGTTGACTACATAGGGGACCGATTGGGCAACCTCCCGCAGATAGTCCGGGCCGCCAATCCGCTCTAAGTCGCCGGAAATGGTGAGGTGGTCAAGCAACGTCGTCGAGTCGGTAGCCTTTCCATCGCGGTGCATCCGGCGCAGGTGTTGAAACAAGACCCCGTGGGCTTCAGCATAGAAGTCTTCCGGGCCGATGGCAATTTCGTCGAGTACGCGCGGATCCAGGAGAATGCTTCCGAGAAGGTTTTTCTCGGCTTCGGTCGAGGAGGGCGGCAATCGGTCGAGAATTTCGATATTCATTGTTTATCCCAACAGGGGAAGGGTGTCTTCATAGGACGGTTTGGCGGGGGCTTGGTCGCGGCCGTTTGGTCTTGGCTCGAATAAACCTTGCCAGCCCCCGGCAATGGCATTTTCGATAGCTTGAATCGCGGCAGTCGGCCCCCAAGATGCCAGCTTGCAGAGTTGTGCGTTCAAGGTTCGCGGGGTGCAGGTCAACCGCCTCTCACGACGGTATGCCAACCACTCCCCCCAAGCGGTTCGGCATTGCTCGTTGTCGAGTTCCGAAGGAAAACCAATTTCCGCGACCGTGCCGCGCTTCTGGTTCCCTGTCTGTAGTTCCCTGTCTGTAGTTAGGGGGAAATATTTTTCCTCCCTCCCCGGAAGAATTTTTCCTCCCTCCACGGAAATTTGCTTCCGGTCCTTATGGGAAGGGGAGGAAAAATTTTTCCCCGGTTCCTTGGGGGATGCAGGAAGCAAATAGCGGGTTGAGTCCGATCCGCCACCCAACCTCTCGACCACAACCAAACCGGATCGTTCAAGTTCACGAATTGCAGTTCTCACGGATCGGGGAGTCAGTCCGGCAATTTTTGAAATTCTCGAAAGTGACGGCCAGCAGATTCTCGACCTCATGGTCCCCGGCTCGATCCAATCGGTATGCAATGCGAGGATCGCGTAGATCATTAAAGCCGTCGCCCCAACCTCCGCCGCGCGTAGAATGGTGGCGTTGTCAATCCACGTCCACCCCGTCGCCGGTGGGCCTTGATATTCATTTTTCACAGTGACCCTCCTCCCCGGCCGCCGCCGTTTGAGCGTCGATCCACCGGCGTAGGCCATCGACGGGGTATAGTACACGGTTCCCCAGCCGCAGCGCAGGGATCGGGCCACGGGGTGCGGTCAAGCTCCAGAGCGACCTCTGCGAAATTGACAGGGCCTCCGCAGCGTCGCAGGCAGAGAGGAGCAACTTTTCGGGAGCGTCATTCATAGGCACCCCCTTCGTCCTTTTGCCGCTTCAAGGTTTCGACCCACTGGCGGTGTCCGTTCCGCGAACCCCAGTGCGATTCACGGCAACTCGCTTTCTTCGCCACGGACGGCCAATCTCTACCGATTGGAGGATGCGG